>JABSRH010000315.1 GCA_013215175.1 Parvularculaceae bacterium
TAGGGATTAAGGAAGTGAAGACGTCACACACCCTTTGTGCCGAAAATGCTCCAATCGTACTCGAACAAATTACCTTCCCAGAGCCAGTGGTTGCAGTACGGGTAGAGCCAAAGACGAAGAACGACCAAGAAAAGATGAGTACTGCCCTCAAGCGACTCTCTGATGAAGATCCAACCTTCAAGGTATCAACCGACGAAGAAACCCTCGAAACCATTATCGCGGGTATGGGTGAGCTCCACCTCGATATTCTCGTTGATCGTATGAAGCGTGAGTTCAAGGTGGAAGCCAATGTCGGTGCGCCGCAGGTGGCTAATCGTGAGACGATCACCAAGAACGCCGAGAACGACTACACCCACAAGAAGCAGTCGGGAGGTTCGGGTCAGATCGCACGGATTAAGTTCAAGATCGGCCCGGCCGAGCCTGGTGAAGGCTTTATCTTCGAGAACTCGATTGTCGGAGGTTCGATTCCGAAGGAATACATCCCTGGCGTTGAGAAGGGCATGACACAGATTCAGGAAATGGGCTTGCTTGTCGGCTTCCCGATCCTCGATTTCAAAGTCGACCTCTACGACGGTGCGTTCCACGATGTGGACTCCTCTGTCCTCGCGTTCGAGATTGCCGCTCGCGGCGCTCTTCGTGAGCATAAGGAAGAGCTTGGCATGGCTCTTCTCGAGCCGGTCATGAAGGTCGAGGTTGTCACCCCTGACGAGTACACGGGTACTGTCATTGGTGATCTCAACTCGCGGCGTGGTCAAATCTCGGGCCAGGAGGTTCGGGGCAACGCCACTGTCGTTAACGCCATGGTGCCGCTGGCCAACATGTTTGGCTATGTGAACAACTTGCGTTCGGCCACACAAGGTCGTGCTCAGTACACCATGCAATTCGATCATTACGAGCGCGTACCCAACGCGGTCGCAGATGAAGTCAAGGCGAAACTCGCCGGTTAAATCGGTCAGAATACGGAGATAGGATTATGGCCAAGGAAAAGTTTGAGCGTACAAAGCCGCACGCCAACATCGGCACCATCGGTCACGTCGACCACGGTAAGACCACGCTGACCGCGGCGATCACCAAATACTATGGTGACTTCAAGGCATACGACGAGATTGACGGCGCTCCAGAAGAGCGTGAGCGCGGTATCACCATTTCGACCGCACACGTCGAATACGAGACCGACAACCGTCACTACGCACACGTCGACTGCCCAGGTCACGCTGACTACGTCAAAAACATGATCACCGGTGCCGCCCAGATGGACGGCGCGATCCTGGTTGTGAACGCTGCTGACGGCCCAATGCCGCAGACGCGTGAGCACATCCTTCTCGCTCGCCAGGTGGGTGTTCCTGCGATCGTCGTGTTCCTCAACAAGGTTGACCAGGTCGACGACGAAGAGCTTCTCGAACTAGTCGAAATGGAAGTTCGTGAGCTCCTCAGCTCTTATGAGTTCCCAGGCGACGACATCCCGATCATTGCGGGTTCGGCTCTCGCTGCTCTTGAAGGTCGCGACGAAAACATCGGGGAAGAGAAAATTAAGGAGCTGATGGCGGCTGTCGATGAGTATATTCCGACCCCGGAACGTCCTGTTGACCAAAGCTTCCTGATGCCGATCGAAGACGTCTTCTCGATCTCTGGTCGTGGTACGGTTGTCACCGGCCGTGTTGAGCGCGGTGTGGTCAATGTCGGCGATGAACTCGAGATCGTTGGTATCCGTGAGACTTCAAAAACCACCTGCACGGGCGTTGAGATGTTCCGCAAGCTGCTGGATCGCGGTGAAGCTGGCGATAACGTCGGTGTTCTGCTGCGCGGTATCGACCGTGACGGTGTTGAGCGTGGTCAGGTATTGGCCAAGCCGGGCTCGATCACTCCGCACTCGAAGTTCGAGGCTGAAGCCTACATCCTGACCAAGGAAGAGGGCGGTCGTCACACCCCGTTCTTCACCAATTATCGTCCGCAGTTCTACTTCCGTACGACGGACGTGACCGGTGTTGTGACCCTGAAAGAGGGCACCGAGATGGTCATGCCGGGCG
>JABSRH010000316.1 GCA_013215175.1 Parvularculaceae bacterium
TGCTCTACCGGTTTGTGCCGGTCCCTGGCACCACACTGATGGGATGGCGTGCCCTTCAAGGCGAGGAGATCAGCTATCAGTGGGTGGCGCTAGAAGACATATCGCCAAACCTCGTCAAAGCCGTGATCGCTGCGGAGGACGTCAAGTTCTGCCGCCACGTCGGCTTCGACTTTGGTGAAATGAAGGCGGCGTACCAAGACTATAAAGCTGGCAAAGGTCTACGCGGAGCCTCAACGATCAGCCAGCAAACGGCGAAGAACGCCTTTCTGTGGCCCGGTCGCGACGGCGTCCGCAAGCTGATGGAAGTCGGCTTCACCATCCCCATGGAGCTGTTCTATTCCAAGCGGCGGATCATGGAGATCTACCTCAACGTCGCCGAATGGGGCGATGGCTATTTCGGGGCGGAAGCCGCGGCGCAAGCCCGTTTTGGAAAATCCGCTAAAGACCTAACCCGGCGCGAGGCTGCGCTCTTAGCCTCGGTTTTGCCCAGCCCGAACGGCTGGCGCGTCGATCCGCCTGGTCCTTACGTTCGGAAACGTTCGGGTACGGTGCAAGCCCGCATGCGCTCGATCGAAAGCAATCAGCTCGACACTTGTACGCAAGCTCGCGGCTAGGCTTTACCCCGCTTGATATTGCGGACCAGAAAACGTGCTGGGTGCACCAGCTCAGCGATATCGCGGGTCAACGGCGACACACCACCGGTGATCAACGCGGCAACGTGAGCGCCCAAGATCGGCGCCGTCACGAGACCACGCGAGCCCAATCCCGTCAGCGCGAACAAGCCACGCCGGTAGGGCGCAGGCGGATAGTCTTCGCGTTTCCCCGTCGCCAGCCCTCGATAGGCATCCTTCGCGGCGGCCTCGTCGAGCAACGGCCCAGCGATCGGGTGCCGGTCCGGCGTCGTCGCCCGCAGCGCCGCTCGCCGCTCAATCGACCCACCAAAAGCTGCGCCCACCATCGCTTCAGCCGCTTGTCGGTTGGCGTTGGTGTTCTCGTCCGTCGGCTCCACGGGGCCATCGGTGTAGGGAGCATAGGTAGCACCCGCGACGAGGTGCTCATCCAACGGCGCCACATAAGTGCCATCCGTCTTCACACCCTCAACGCTCGGTCCCTCAAAGACATCAACCTGGCCAAGACTCGGCTTGAGCGGCAGACCTTCCGTCAGCGTACGGTCTGCACCCCCGCACAGCACTACGCTCGTGAAAGGTCCATGTTGCACCTCGTCAGTGGTCTCGAGCAGCCAACCCTCGTCGTCTTGCGCCAACTTGGAAATCCGTGCGTCGAAAACGGCCACACCCTCAGCCAAGGCACGGACCGCGAGAGCAGGGCGCAGCACACCCGCGGCAGCCAGCGTCAAGTTCGTCTCACCGGGTTCAAGCAACCCCGCTGGCCACAGGCCCACTTCGTCCAACGCTTGCTGCTTCGCGGCGTCCATCGCCAGCTCGCCACCGCAAGCGTCAAAAACCTCCGCATCAAGAGCACCATAGGTCTCGAGCGCAAAAAGAAAGGCGTCACGATAGAACCGCGCTGCGGGCCCATCATCGGCGTCGAGCCGCGGCATCACCAAGCCTGCCGGATTGCCCGAAGCGCCTTTCGCCAGCCCGCCGTCAGCAACTAAAGCCACGTCCTGACCGCTCGCCCGCAGTGCCCTTGCAGCGCACACGCCAGCAATGCCGCCGCCGATGATCGCGACCCTTCCCGGTGATCTGGCTTGCGGCGCAGCGAACCACGGCTTGTCGGTTGAGACCGTCCCAGCCTCATCCAGCCTTGCACGGAGCATATGCTTCTTGCGACCAAAGCCCGGCGCCTTTTCCCAACCGAAACCCGCGGCGGCGAGGTTGGCGCGCACGGCTCCCGCAACCGTGAACGTCGCCGCCGTGGCGCCGGGCTTAGACCGCTGCGCCACCGCCTTCATCACCTCTTCCGACCACATGTCCGGGTTCGCTGAAGGCGCGAACCCGTCGAAAAACCAAGCGTCAGCTGCGAATGTCGCGTGGCTCAGCCCGTCGAGTACCGAGCCA
>JABSRH010000317.1 GCA_013215175.1 Parvularculaceae bacterium
TTGACCCGATCGACACCCCACTTGTGGTGGGGGAGGTCCTGAGCGAAGAGCGGTACCAACAGCTCACGGATGAGTTCGGTCTCGACGGCTTCGTGGCGGGGATGGGCGGCGAGGCTGCGCTTGAGATGCTCAAGCAGATCGACGTGCACACCCTGGCGGAAGAACTCCGCAGGGACATGAAGGAGACCACCAGCGAGACGAAGCGCAAGAAGCTTTCCAAGCGTCTCAAGGTCGTCGAGGCATTCCGAGAGTCGGGCAACCGTCCCGAGTGGATGATGCTGACCGTCATCCCAGTTCTCCCGCCGGACCTGCGTCCGCTGGTGCCGCTTGATGGCGGCCGCTTCGCGACCAGTGACCTCAACGACCTATACAGTCGCGTCATCAACCGAAACAACCGTCTGCGGCGTCTCGTGGAGCTCAACGCTCCCGAGATCATCATCCGCAACGAGCGGCGCATGCTGCAGGAGGCCGTCGACGCGCTGTTCGACAATGGTCGCCGTGGCAAGACCATCACCGGTCCGAACAAGCGTCCGCTGAAGTCGCTGTCCGACATGCTCAAGGGCAAGCAGGGCCGCTTCCGCCAGAACCTGCTCGGCAAGCGCGTCGACTACTCCGGCCGTTCGGTCATCGTGGTCGGTCCCGCGCTCAAGCTGCACCAGTGCGGCCTGCCGAAGAAGATGGCGCTCGAGCTGTTCAAGCCCTTCATCTATGCCCGTCTGGACGCCAAGGGCCTTTCCGGCACCGTGAAACAGTCCAAGAAGATGGTGGAAAAAGAGCGTCCGGAAGTCTGGGACGTTCTCGATGAGGTGATCCGTGAGCACCCGGTCATGCTCTACCGGGCACCGACGCTGCACCGTCTGGGCATTCAGGCGTTCGAGCCCAAGCTGATCGAAGGCAAGGCCATCCAGCTTCACCCGCTCGTCTGTGCAGCGTTCAACGCTGACTTTGACGGTGACCAGATGGCTGTTCACGTCCCGCTCTCGCTGGAAGCCAGCTGGAAGCGCGGACGCTGATGATGTCGACGAACAACATTCTCAGCCCCGCCAACGGTAAGCCGATCATCGTTCCGTCTCAAGACATTGTTCTTGGCCTCTACTACATCACGCTTGAAAAAGAGGGTGAGCCCGGTGAGGGTATGACCTTCGCGGACATCGACGAGATTGAGCACGCGTTGAATGCTGGCGTTGTATCGCTGCATTCTAAGGTGAAGGCTGTGTGGCGGTCAGTTGATGCTGACGGCAACGAGACCATGGAGGTCGTGGAGACCACCCCAGGTCGGATGAAGGTCGCCAGCGTTCTGCCGAAGGATCATAACGTCCCGTTCGAGGTGGTGAATACGCTCCTCCGTAAGAAGACGATCCAGGGGCTCATCGACACGGTCTATCGCCATTGCGGTCAGAAAAAGACCGTGATCTTTGCTGACCAGATCATGGACCTCGGTTTCAAAGAGGCGTGTAAAGCAGGCATCTCGTTCGGTAAGGACGATATGGTGATCCCCGACACGAAAGCGTCGATCGTTGAGGAAACCCGCCAGCTCGCTTCCGAATACGAGCAACAGTATGCTGATGGCCTCATCACGCGTGGTGAGAAGTATAACAAAGTCGTTGATGCCTGGGCGAAGTGTACGGACCGTGTCGCCGAGGAGATGATGAAAGAGATTTCCACGACAAAGTTCGATCCAGAGACAAAACGTCAGCTTGAGCCGAACTCCGTCTATATGATGAGCCACTCCGGTGCGCGTGGTTCGCCCACCCAGATGCGCCAGCTCGCTGCTATGCGTGGCCTAATGGCCAAGCCATCTGGTGAGATCATCGAAACACCAATTGTTTCGAACTTCAAAGAGGGCCTGACGGTACTCGAGTACTTCAACTCGACCCACGGCG
>JABSRH010000318.1 GCA_013215175.1 Parvularculaceae bacterium
ACCTCACGCTCGAACTGGGCGAAACTGAGCAGGATGTTCAGTGTCAGCCGTCCCATCGAGGTGGTGGTGTTGAACGACTGCGTGACCGATACAAAGGTGACGCCATTGCGATCGAAGATCTCGACCAGCTTCGAGAAATCCATCAGCGACCGCGACAGACGGTCGATCTTGTAGACTACGACAACGTCGATCAAACCGTCGTCGATGTCCGTCAGAAGCTGCTTGAGGCCGGGGCGTTCAAGATTGCCGCCGGAGAACCCGCCATCGTCATAGCGATCGCGTGTGGCGACCCAACCCTCGGACCGCTGGCTGGCGATGTAGGCCTCACAGGCCTCTCGCTGGGCGTCGAGTGTATTGAACTCCATGTCGAGACCTTCTTCGGTCGACTTGCGGGTGTAGATAGCGCAGCGCAGGCGGCGGTTCGGACGGTTCGTACCCTCCATCATACTTGCTCCCGCTTGCGCTCACGCAGCCCGAAGAAGCGATAGCCATTCCAGCGTGTGCCGGTAATGGCGCGGGCCACGGCAGAGAGCGATTTGAACTTGCGCCCCTGCCAGTCGAAGCCGTCTTTCAGCACGGTTACGGTGTGCTCAACGCCATCCCATTCACGCAGCAGTTTGGTGCCGGTCACGGGATTTCGGGGATCCGCGATCCGGTGCTTCCGCCGCGCATGTCCCTCGACCTCGTCGGCCAGCAGATCCAGCATGCGGCGCGTTTCCCTGTCGGGGCCGCCGTATGTCAGTTCCTGGATGCGGTAGGCGATCCTGAATTCCAGGAACACCCGGCTGTTGTTTGGCGCAGAACCACCGAAAAGCTTCTCCCATTCGGCCTTCAGGTCCTTGACCGACATGGCTTTCAAAGTGGCCAGACGGGCCAGGACAGTTTGGTCTACCCCAGGGTCTTGCCCGGGCTGAGTTACGGTTATCTTATTGTGATGCTTCATCAATTCCTCCGATGCGGATACGTTTTGCACGACGACCTCCGCTCTTTCGGGGCGAGAAGTCCACGAAACTGTCTCCGATGTCGGCAGATAAAGAACTGGACTGCGCTGCATTCAGGCGAACGACACCTGCGGCCAGGATTCGACCGAGTTCTTCGAAGCGTGCACGGGCTGACATCTTGTCCGCGCATAAGGGATTGGGCCCCGAAACCGGGGTTGAGATATCATTAAGCATTGGAGCGCCTTTCGAGTTGTTACCCTATCTGGGCTTCAAGCGGCGCTGGTATTCAAGTTAAAACAATGGGTTGCGGGGCTGGCGCGGGATGCTGCGTGCAGGATCGGGTTTGCGTCGCACGGCCGTTCAGTGCCGTGTCGCGGATCTAACCACCGAATCTGTGTCGAGTTTCAGGGCGGCCTTCCAAAGCGGGGTCTTGGTGAAAAGGCTGTCTTGCGACCGAAAGGACTTTTCGGGCCGGGTTTCCTGAAGCAGACCGGTCCAGACGAGAGGGCGCAGGACCTGCGTGTAGAGGCTGCCCATCATCTCATCGTAGCGTGGAAAGGGGCTGGGCTCTGGTTCACCGAACAAGGTCTGTCGCAGATGCTGGCCCGCTGCGCCGTCCTCAGTCTCGACGTTGAGGACGTTGAGGAATACGTCCCAGTTGCCTGGAAACGGATGATCCGGGGTACGCGACCAACTCACATGATCCACTTCAAAGAGGTAGAACGGCGTTATGATCCCGAACAGACGTCCCGGTTGATGCGCCAGCTCCGCCCCTGACCTCGTTAGCTTGAAATTTCCCCTGTAGTGCCGACCCATTTTCAGGGTGGTCAGCAGGAAGTGAATATCCCCAAGCGGCATGAAGTCATGTTCGTTGAGCACTTTGTTGACGGCGAAGAGGTCCGCCTCGCTATGCCCGGGCCAGTCGAACTCGGCTGCGGC
>JABSRH010000319.1 GCA_013215175.1 Parvularculaceae bacterium
CCGTAGACCTTGAGAGCGTGACATTTGGGAGCGACTGGTACGAAAATGTGGTGAAGAGCCCAGCTTGGTTCGACGTTGAGAACCATCCTGAGGCCGTCTTCACGGGGTCGTTACGGGGATGGGACGGAGAGGGTTCCGGAACCATAAAAGGCGAGATTACCCTTAAGGGCATCACCAAACCCGCTGAGTTCATCATCCAGCTCAATTGCGATGTGATGGACCCCTGTCCTGTAGACGCTGTCGGGTTCTCCGGCGAGATTGAAATCAATCGGCGAGACTTTGATATGACCGAGTTCCGAGGTTTGGTGGGTAACCGCGTGAAGCTCCAGTTTTCCGGCGCACTCGTCACCGCCGGCGAGAAGGTTGCGTCAAGCTCAGCGCCTTAATTCGACTGGTCAGCTTTCCTGCTTGTCCTGAGTTAGCTGCACATCATAGCCCCATAAAATTTTGAGGTGGGTCAGCACCGCGTCCTTGGTCTTCGCATCGAGAACACGATCCTTATAAACCGTATGGCGAATCTTCAGTGTACGGTCACCCTCAAGGTCGGCGCCAACGACCTGAAGGTCGGGCTCGTGCACGCCAAGATCATACATGCTGGCCAGGGCATCGCGGGTCTTCCGGTATCCCATCTCGTCATGGATGGCATCGACGCGATAGTAAGGCTTGCGGCCATCATCATCGAGGGCGAACAATCGGAAGTCCCGGATCACTTTTGGCGAGAGGTACTGCTGAATGAAGCTCTCGTCTCTGAAGTTGGCCCAAGCGTGCTTGAGTTCTTCGCGCCAGTCACCCTTGCCAGCCATGGCGGGAAACCACTCGCGGTCTTCGTCCTTAGGGTCGGTGCAGATACGGACGATGTCTTCCATCATCGCAAAGCCAAGCGCATACGGATTAATTCCTGAATAGCGCCGATCATCAAACTCGGGCTGGAAAACCACCGAGCTGTGCGAGTGCAGAAATTCTAGGATCGCCCCATCGGTAATTTGGCCGCGGCGATGCAGCTCGTTCATGATGTAGTGGTGCACAAACGTTGCGCAGCCTTCATTCATCACTTTGGTCTGCTTCTGCGGATAGAAGTACTGCGAGACATTCCGCACGATACGGATCAATTCCCGCTGCCAGGGTCGGAGGCTTGGCGATGCTTTCTCAACAAAGTAGAGGAGGTTCTCTTCCGGCAGCTTGATGTTTCGAACTTCACCAAGGCGCGCTTCAGCGGCTTCGTCATCTTCCTCACGCTGAGGAAGCGTTCGCCAGAGATCATTGAACGTCTCGCGCTCATGCTCGGCGCGGCGCTGAACTTTCGCCACCATCTCGGACTGCGACAGCTTCGGTGGGCGGTTATAACGGAAGACGCCCTGGTCCTGCAGCGCGTGAGCAGCATCGAGCGTTTGCTCGACTTCTTCCCAGCCATATTCATCCTCACACCGATTTATATACTTTTTGGCAAAGTCAAGATAGGTGAGGATTGCTGATGCATCCGTCCACTGACGGAAAAGGTAGTTATTCTTGAAGAAGTGGTTATGGCCAAAGCAGGCATGCGCCATCACCAGCGCCTGCATCGTCATGGAATTCTCTTCCATGAGATATGCAATGCACGGATCGGAGTTGATCACGATCTCATAGGCAAGGCCCGTATATCCCTTTTGATAGTTCATCGAGTCGCGGGCAAAGGCTTTCCCGAAAGACCAGTGCCGATACATCAGCGGCATGCCGTGGGAGCTGTAGGCATCGAGCATCTGCTCCGACGTGATGATCT
>JABSRH010000032.1 GCA_013215175.1 Parvularculaceae bacterium
TTCCGCGCCATCGCCAGCCAACCTCAAAATTAGAAACCTACGTCAAAACGTGGCCCAACTTTAGCGGGCAAGGACACTCGCATTCCTTGGCACGCTTGATGGATGTTTCGATGACGAACCCGCCGCCCGACGTTGGCAGCGATGTGCCCTGCTGGAAGTATACGGAAGTCACGAAGTGGTCTGCCTTCGCTTTTGTTTGCGATGCGTGGACAGCACCGGGTGTCGACATCATCAAGCCGAGCGCCAGAAAAGAGAGAAGAATGCGCATGCTAACCCCATGAAGCCCCACCAGGATCAAATCACACCATGGCTTGAAAGCAAAGCACCCGGTGCCGCCGTACCGCCACCCGCCACCGACGATGCCTGGAGAGCTCTGTTAATGGGAATTTTTTTGGCCTCGGACCCAAGCTTGCACGCCAGCTCATGTCCATGAGCGGCTCGATGGGATTGGGCGGCGAACCTGAGATCACGCCAGTGCAGCTTGGATCACGGGTCTAAAGCGGCGCCCCAGCGGGACCGACTTTCCCCCGGCCATCGCCAACATTCCGCTGGCGATCGATGAAATGGCTGCTCGGTTGACCAAAAAGGAACGGTGTGCCCGGAGGAACCCGAAGGGCTCCAGTCGTTGCTCCAGGCTCGAAAGACTCTCGGAAACCAAACAGGCCTCACCCGTTCTCAAATGCAGCAGCGACAAGTTACCTTGCGCCTCAATCGCATCAATGGACTGAGGGGCCAGCAAGCGCCTCGCATGCCCATCCTTGAACGCGAGCATCGCGGGGGTATCCGCCGCGTTAGCCAGCAAAGGTTCAACCTGTTGGATTGCCGCCTCCAGCCGTTCTGGCGATACTGGCTTGGTGAGGTAGTCTCGAACCCCCAACTCAAAGGCCTCTAGCGCGTAGATTGGATGCGCGGTCACAAAGATGGTCACCGGCGCTTCGGGGTGGGCCCGCAACAGGTCAAGGCCCGACATCTGTGGCATCTCGATGTCTAAGAACAAGAGATCGATCTGTCCTTGGGAGAGAAGCGCCTGGGCTTGCTCGCTGCTCGAACCGGTGCCGACCAGTTTAAAACGCTCATGTTTCTGCATCAGCACTTTGAGGGCGACAATAGCAGGATGTTCGTCGTCGATGATGGCGTAGCGGTAGGTCATCCGTTCACCACACGCGAACTTCAGTATAAAAACGATCACTGCGCCAACCAGCCTCAAAGCTGTAACGCCCTGGAAAAGCCTGCTGCAGGCGACTGCGGACCAGCTTCAAGCCACTGCCCAGGCCCGGTGGGTGATCCTTGCCCCGCGCGTTATCAATCACGAAAGAGAAGCCTTCATCCGTCCCTTCATAGCTCACGCGGATATCCTGCCTGCCTTCGCCATCAACGCCGTATTTCACTGCATTCTCAAACAGCGTGGCCAGTGTGAGGATAGGCACCTGGCCACTAGTAGGACCAGAACGCTGGACGACAATCGATCCGCGATCACCCAAGCGCTCTAACGTGAGCAATTGGAAGCTTTCGATAAAATCCAGCTCTTCATCGAGGGAAGCTGTCTCGCTGTTGGAAGCCTTAGTGAGGTATTGCATCATCTCTGCGAGCGCCAGGATGAGCTTTGGTGTGCGCTCTGGGTCGGTCAAACTAGACGCATAAAGAGCATTGAGAATGTTATAGAGGATATGGGGTGTCATGCCCGTGGCGGTAAGGCGCTCTTCTGATTGCTGACGAAGTTTGGATTCGCGCCTCGCCATGGCTTGTGCCTCTATGCCGCGCCAGCCTGCCCGCACTGCCAATGCGACCCCACTCAAGAAGGTGGTGTTGACGATGTCCTGCATCACCGGTTCGGCGAATCCGAGAAGCCGACCTATGGGATGGAGCACAAAACCTGTGCCCAAACTCCACGCGGCGAATAGACCAGCCTGCTTCAGGGGCGCTGAGGGCGCGCGGTCCACGATCCATAGGACACCGTAAGATACGGTTGCGGCAATCAAGGTTAGGGACAGGGTGATCTGCAACGCTTCACTGAAAGCCGTTGGTCCACGTGCGCCCTGGTAGGATGCTCCAAACAACAGGAGCGAAACGGCGAGCCAAAGCCCTCCTTGCAATAGGCGCGGAGCCAGGCGCTTGACGTCGTTCATCATCAAATCCGGTCGTTCATCCTGAGCGGCTGGAGCCGCCTCTCACACTGTGCAGAGTAATTATCTCGTCAATTTTTGAGAAAGTGCAGCAAAGATGACAAGGTTCATTACCCTGGATGGAGAAGGGCAGCACAACTGGTGGCGTGTGTTGCTTGTGCTAGCTGGCACCATTGCGCTCGCGGTTGCCGCATCGCTGTTTTTCAACATTATCCTCATGCCTCAATTGCGTGAGCGCTTCTTTCCAGAGGCAGAAATGAGCGAGGTACTATGGTGGTTAGTACCCAGCGCCGTCGGTGTAATGTTCACAGCCATTGGCCTAGCTCTGTTGCTCTTGACGAAGATGATCCATAGGCGCCCTGCCTCCACGCTCTTTACTCAGAGCGGGCGCCGCTTTCTGTGCAGCGCAATCGTCTGGGGCGCTATTGTGCAGATCGTTGGCATGGTGGCTATCGCTTTTTTCCTGGATCCTGAGAGCCTTGCAGATCCGCTTGATGGCCGTACACCAACGATGTTCATCTTAGCAGGCGTCATCGCCTTCGCTGGATTTACGTTGCAGGGGGGAACGGAGGAAGTATTCTTCCGGGCATATCTTCCCCAGGTGCTTTTTCGCTGGATCAAGAACCCGGCATTTGTGGTGTTGGTTCCCTCGTTAATCTTTGCCGTGGGTCACGGTGGCTACGGGCTAGAAAATTTCCTCTCCTCGCTGATTTTCGCCCTCAGCTTCGCTGCCGTGGTTTTCATTAGAGGGAATCTCGCTGAGGCGATCGGTGCCCACGCCGCTAACAATGCCATGGTCATTTGGTTTTTCAATTCAGGAGAGGGCGCCCTTCAGAGCACAGGCCTTCAAGTCAACCCTGTGGAACTTCTGTATACCGCTGTACCGTGCGCACTCCTCGTCAGCTGGGCCCTCACGGCTCAGATGCTTTCCTCCGAGCAATGAATATCGTAAACGGAGTATGGATATGATCTTTGCCCTAACGACGCTTTTGGCATCGTTCGCCGCTGAAGCGCCTCAAGAAACAGCTATCGAGACCTGTCCCGATCGCCAATTCACTATTCGAGTCCTCTGGATCCCAGTGCACCGCCAAACCTATGCGGTTGATCCGGAGGATTGTCGCGAGGAACAAAAGGCTCTCGAGCAGCGCTTGTCGATGGTTGGTGACGCGATGGCCCAAGACTCAGAGGGTGCTATTTGCCCGAACCGATCCATCCTAGGTGGTGCGATACAATGGCAGACCGATCATTGTTCAACGGAAGACGAAGACGGGGTGCCGACAAACTAAGCGGTATTAAAGAAATTCGTCTGCTGAGTTACTGCAGGGTGCTGCATGCCGTCCTGGTGTTACTCGTGGGTCGGCGAGCTTCGAGCGGTGCTGTGGTTATGGGCGGCCACCGGCTGAACGAACGTGCGTGCGGCGGTGCCTTGGTGCTCTGATGCGCGAGCCTTGATGTGGGGTAAAGGAGACGCCCGTGGCGGCTTCTTTCAATTGGCGGAAGAAGCTCAAACCAAGGCTCGCATCCGCAAAAAAATCCAGTATGCGGATTTATTGACTAGCCTTGATCCGCCACCCTGCCCCCGCCGAGCGGATCTTTTCCGCCAGGGTAATTTCTCCCGTCGAGAAGAGGAGTGCACGCCATTTTGCTGGCTAAAGGGCATACCCCAAGCTGGTCGTTCCGACGCCGTGCGATAGCATGTAGCTCCTCTCGAACGCCCTCTGAGTGGAGGCTTGTCTGATCTCATCGTGGCGTAGTGGGGGCCCATGCCACGAGGTTTGCTTGTCGTAAATTTCAGCGATGCTGGCGTTGCACCCATTCGAAGCTCCTTGCGAGCCTCATGGGTCACATCGCGCGCCTCGGCCCAGGACGCATTTTCTTGGCTCACGAGGCCCAACTCGTAGCGCATGCGCTGCAAAAGGCCCGTAGCGCGGCGCCTGAAGGGCTCAACGACAGAATCAAGCCAGCGCTGTCAGTCGAGCCATTAGCAACAACGCCCCAATGGCTCCCCGCGGAATCAGTTCGGACTTGTGCGAAAACAATGGAAGGGGAGCGGATGGGCATTGCTGAAGAGCTCAATCCTACAAGCCATCAGCTGAACGGTGCCGAACACCATCGGGTATCGGGCGGACCGATTATCTCGCCGACAGCGTTAGCCCAGGCCTATGGCAATAGGGGCAGAGCCCAATCGTCACGCTCTATAAAACTCTGCAGGTTGCGCCCAATTGTTTACAGCAGTCGCAATTTCGACATCAGCCGAGCAGTGGCGGGCTGCAGCACCGGCGGCGTGTATTTGCGCATTGTTCGCAGCCTGTCTTGGCGGTGGGTCTTTTGATCTGAAGCACCCGGGCGCGGGCGGAAGAGGGTGCTGTGAGCGATGTGGCTGTCCGTCCACGTCGCCGTGTAATAGTACAAGGCGATCGACATACGCGGCTTGCCGTCGGGGTGGTTCACCGGCTCAGGGTTGCCATGCATGCTGGTCGATGACGTACTGAAACAGCACATTCGGCCCATGATGGGCGCGTAGCTCGCGACCTGCTCTTTCATATCGTCGGTCCAGATCTCAAAGGCGCCGCCATATTCGGCCTTCCAGTCTGGATTGAGATAGATGAGAATATTCAGGCGCCGCTCAAGGTTCATCTGCTTGTGATGATTGAAATCGGCGTGGATGCCCAGATACCCACCATTGTTCGTACGGTGAATACCGCCACCTTTAAAATAGGGGTCAGCGATCAGACCGCTGATACCGGTCATTTCTTCGAGGAAGCGAATGAACGACTGCGAGTTCAGCGCATTGAACACCAAGCGGGTATAGTCTGGCAAAATATCAGGGTTGTAAGATGCCTTGAGGTGTTCTTGCGGTGAGCTGTTCTCCGGCGGCTTTTGATCCGTCGCTAAGGCTTCCGCGTGGACCTTTTCCAAGATATCCAACGGCAGGAAATTATCGATGCCGATATAGTGGTACGGTTCGCCGGATTGATACTTCTCAGCATACGCCTTTCCCAGTTCTGCCGCCTCTTTGGGCGGCAGGTAAAGGCTGCGAGGATCCATCGGGTAAGCGGGTTTTGATTCAACAGACATCAGATCAACAATTGGTTTTGGGCTGGACTTCTACTCAAGGTCGCGACCATCAGATCGTGCGTGATCCTCACGCCAAGTCCCTCGCCCGTGACGGAACGGGGACCCTCTTTTCTAACGGCTCGCATGGATATCGTAGCAGTTTGGCCGCGCTCGCACCTTGCGCGGGCACAAATGCGCCGGTGGTTTTTCTCGTGAATGCCTTGGAGCATGAAGTGGACCAACCTGCCAATCACGTACCTCTCCTCGTGTGGAGACCCTCGCGTACCTGGTGTCTATCCATGAAAAGCTTCCCCGACCAGGTCGATGTTGGCGGCCAATGGTGAAAATACTGCGAAGCGCCATGCTGGCCGCCAATTGCCTCTGATAAAGCCGTGAAGCTGCCTCGATTATATATTTTCATTCAAAGGACGAGACCCTTTCAAGGCTTCATGTCGTAGGCAGCCTCGATCCCTCCCTTGGGCTTTCCATCCGTTAACCGGTCTTCCACAGTGCCTGTCCGGGCGGTTTGCCCCCCGCGATGGGAAGTGAACCAGCCGGACCAGAGTGCAAGGCTGTGGAGATTGTTATGATCAAGCGGAGCTGCACAATCGCGATAACGATGAGCAGCACATAGTGCTTACAAAGAGCGAAGTCGGTCCACCAAACCCCGAACAAGGCCCTCAGCCCAACTTGCAGCTAGAGACCAAACACGCGTTTGGCATTTTCGCTTAAGAAAAGCTCGGTGACCTCGTCATCCAGCGCAAGATCCTCAAGGCCCTCAAGAGCTGCCGCAGGGGTCAGCATCGGATAGTTCGTGCCGAACAGTACCTTCGTCCTGCCGTGGCGTTTCAGGTAGTCCACCAGCGCCTGTGGGTAACGCTTTGCCGTATAGGCCGAGGTGTCGATGAAGACATTCTCGTGCTTGGTGGCAATGGCAATGGCTTCATCCGTCCAAGGATAACCGATGTGTCCCGCTACGATCCTTAGTTCGGGAAAGTCTAAGGCAACTTGGTCCAGGTAAATGGGGCGCCCCACCTCTGAGGGCATCAACGGCCCCGTATGACCAATTTGTGTGCAGAACGGTATGCCAAGCTCGCAACAAGCCACATAAACAGGATAGAAGAGGCGATCAGTGGGCGGACGCTCGCACAGCCAAGGCAGAACCCGTATGGCTTTGAAGCCAAGTTCGGTGACGCAACGATGGATCTCACGAACGGCCTCCATCGGCCTAGAGATGTCGACCGACCCGACCCCCGCAAGCCGTCCGCCCGATTCTTCGACAAACCCGGCCACCTCATCGTTCGTAATCAGGTCGCGACCTGGCGCCTGCCATGCACTGATCAACGCCAAGTCAACGGAAGCCTGATCCATGACGGCGAGAGTCATGGCCAAGGGTATCTCCTTGTCCGGAGCCTTGATTTTCGTCCAGCGTCGCAACGACTCAAAGATCGGCGACTGTGCATGGCGGAGCGTGGGGTGCTGAGCCCAAACATCAATGATCATATCGCCTTCTAGCCCGTTTTTTCCACTTTCCGGGAGTCCTCGCGCCATAACGACGCCAAGACCCACTTATCCCCCCACACCCCACCCATGCTACAACCCCGCCATCGGCAGGGCTGGGACGTTCCGGATCGTCAACGAGCGCCTGTCGTGATACAATGCTCCGTAGGGCGACTGTAATGGGCGTAAGCTTTAAGTTAGGCTGTTCGGAACGTAGCGAGCTTGCATCGCTCTGGCGCGTGGACCTGGTGGGACAGGTTTGTGCCGCAGCACTCCTCTCTGTCCTCAAGCAGCGAAGCGATAGGACAGAACGAAAACTACACCCATTCGCAGCGGCAACGCGCGCCAGGGCCTTCCCAGACACGAAAAACCGCCCCGAAGGGCGGCTCTCAGTGCTGCACGGACCACAACCCGCGCTCAAATAGCCGAAGGCGGCAGCGCACCAAAACCCACGCCAGCCACCAAGCCCACTTCGGTACCGTCTGAGATTACGCACATGTGCCAGGAAATCGGCGGTGAGCGGCCATCTTGCCGCACGGCAAAGGTGAAAATTATATCAATATTGAACGCTATAGCTGTGGCGTTGGCGTTACGCCGCTCAAGTTTCAACCCCTAGTGGCGAAAAAAAGCTTGAATTAACGAATTATCAATCGTCAATATAAGGGTCAAGTTGCGCACTGGGACTGGCATCAATGAAGAAGAATCAAACGCTCGCGAGCGTTTCGTTGAGCGTCGTGGCTACGGCCTGGCTCTCAACACAAGGAGCTACAGCTCAATATACGTCGTTCGACGACCTCGACGTCGAGACGAACCGTAACCTCAGCTCAGCGGCTGGTGACGTTCGCGCCAATGTCGATGCATTCCTCGAGACCAATGGTGAAAGCCTTTCGGCTATCAGCAGCCTGGTCCAGGTGCAGTCGGTTCAAGGGCGCAATGGTCGCCGCCACCTTCGTTACGAACAACAGATCGACGGCCGCCGCGTCATGGGCTCGGTGTTGAAGGCATCTGTCGAGCGCGACGGTACGCTCATCACGGTTTCACGCCGTCTTGCGGACACGCAAACTGTCAGCTCTGCACAGCGTGGCCCGGCCACTGATGCGCTCAAGGCCGCGATTGCTGCGACCTTTGGCTCTCAGATCGAGGCGCCATCGCTGGTCGGAACGGACGGCGCAGTCACCAGCTTCGCCAACACAAGCTTCTTCCATCAGTCTCCAACGGCGGAAGAGGTCTTTATTGTCCGCGATGGCGTTGTTGAGCCTGGTTGGTTGATCGAAACTTGGTCGCAAGTCGACAACATGCTCTACCACACGCAGGTCGATGCCGCGGGACAGGTGGTCGAGGTGGAGCTTCGCACTTCCGAAGACCGCTATAATGTTTTCCGTGATCATCCGATCGTCAGTAATCAAGAGATCGAGGAGGGCGTCCCCAACGACGACCCGACTCATCCCTACGGTTGGATCTTTGATGGCCTAAGCCAGAACGAACCCAGCGCTGCACAGTACACGACGTATATTCGAGGTAACAACGTATACGCCTACCTCGATCGTGATAACGACAGCAATCCGAACGACGATGTTCTGGGGCCTCAGGTCCTAGACGGCAATTTTGACGCGGTGGCCAACCTTTCGCAGTCGCCACTGACGCAAGACAACCAAGAGACAGCCGTTCAGAACCTCTTTTGGCTGAACAATTTCATTCACGACGAGCTATACAAACACGGTTTCGTCGAGACGGCGCGCAACTTCCAGTACGAGAACTTTGGGCGTGGTGGTGCTCATCGTGACCCGGTACTGGCCGAGGCTCAGGATGGTGGCGGAACCAACAACGCCAACTTCGCAACGCCTCCGGATGGTCGTGCTGGCCGGATGCAGATGTATATCTGGACGATCACGAATCCGGATCGCGACGGTGACCTCGATTCAGATATCGTTTGGCACGAATATGGTCATGGCCTCACCTGGCGTATGATTGGCAATATGTCCGGCAGTGCTGCTGGCGCGGTTGGCGAAGGTGTGTCCGATGCTCTTGCGCTGATTATGAATGATCAGCCTACGGTTGGCGAGTATTCGACCAACAATTTCTTCCGCGGCATTCGTAGCGCGCCTTACGATGCCCACCCCGATACGCTGACGAGCTTTAACAGCAGCCGCGGCGTTCACCGTAATGGTGAATTATACGCCGCAACCATGTGGCTTATGCGTGAGCTCTATTACGGCGCGGGCTATGACCGCGACGACCTCATGGGTGATATGATCCAGGGGATGAACTTCACCGCTCCGGGGCCTGACTACCTCGATATGCGGAACGGTATACTTGATGCTGCGCCTGCAGATCGTGACTGTCTCGTTTGGGAAGCTTTTGCGTCGAAGGGTATGGGCGAGGGCGCTGTGTTCTCTGTCTTTAGCCAGACGGAAAGCTTCGACGTTCCCGCCGTTTGCGATGGACCGCCCAGTGACAACGAAGTTCTGGCCTTGTCGGCCGCGCCCGACGATACCGGCGATCGCTGGCGTACCAACGTCACCGTTCAGGTGGCCACCCCAGGTACGGTGATCGAGGTCGATTGGTCGGCACTCGGCAGCAACCAGACCTGCGTAGCGGATGACGAGGGCATTTGCCTCTTCCGTCGCCGTTTCGACGACAGTATTCCATCGGTCGACGTGACTGTGGTCTCACTGGATGGTGCGCCAGCAACGGCAGCTGATGGCGTGCCACTAGAAATCACCGTTGTGCAGCCGACCCTGTCGCCTCCACCGCCACCACCACCGCCAACGGGCAACGAGGTCTTGGCGCTCTCGGCCGCACCGGATGATACTGGCGATCGTTGGCGTACGAACGTTACCGTGCAGGTGACAGATCCAGGTACGGTGATTGAGGTCGATTGGTCGCTTCTTGGCACCAACCAGACTTGCGTCGCGGACGCGAGCGGCATCTGCCTCTTCCGTCGCCGTTTCGATGACAGCTTCCCATCTGTCGATGTTCAGGTGGTGTCGCTCGATGGCGTGCCGGCCACGGCCGCGGAGGGTGTGCCACTCCAAATCACGGTTGAGCAGCCATCGATGTCGCCTCCACCGCCTCCTCCACCGCCAAGTGGCAACCAGGTCCTGGCTTTGTCGGCTGCGCCCGATGATACCGGAGACCGTTGGCGTTCGAACGTTACCATCCAGGTGACGGAGCCAGGTACGGTGATCGAGGTGGATTGGTCGACGCTTGGTAGCAACCAGTCATGTGTCGCGGACGCCAGTGGTATCTGCCTCTTCCGCCGCCGTTTCGACGATAGCATCCCATCAGTGGACGTGACGGTCGTCACTCTCGACGGCGAAGCCGCAGAGGCCGCCGACGGTGTGCCGCTGCAGATCACGGTCAATCAGCCGTAGGCTGAGCGTTTCGCTTCAAATAAAAGCCCGGCTCGTTCGTGAGCCGGGCTTTTTTGTGTCCGCAAAATCTGCTTATATATTCCGAGCAATAATCTCTTTCATGATCTCCGTGGAGCCACCATAGATCCTCTGCACACGGGCGTCTGCATAGGCGCGAGCGATGGGCGCCTCCCACATATATCCGTACCCGCCATGCATCTGCACAGCCTCATCGACCACGCGCTGCAGCATGTCTGAGCACCAGTATTTTGCAGCGGCAGCCGCGTCGATGCCCAGCTCCTTTTTCACTTCAAGCTCTAAGCAGCGATCAACATAAGTCTGGCCGATATCAATCTCGGTCTTCATTTCCGCAAGCTTGAAGCGGGAGTTTTGGAAGGCGGCAATCGGTTTGCCGAATGCCTGCCGCTCCTGGGTATAGTCTTTGACGAGGTTGAAGGCATTCTTTGCCCCGGCCACACACATGATGCCAATCATCAAGCGCTCCCAAGCCAGCTCCGTCATGAGCATCATGAAGCCCATATTCGGTGCGCCAAGCAGGTTTTCCTTCGGCACACGGACGTCATCAAAGGTCAGCTGGCACGTGTCCTGTGCACGCATTCCCATCTTCTTGAAGGGCTTGTCTTTGTGAAAGCCCTCTGTGTCGGCATCAATGATGATGAGCGACATTTCTTTCGCGCCGCCAGTGTTCCCCGTCTTGCAGGCCACGACAGCGAAATCGCAATGCCACCCATTCGTGATGTAGGTTTTCGCACCGTTGACGACGTAGTGGTCGCCATCGTCCTTCGCGGTGGTGGTGATGGCCTGCAGGTCAGAGCCCGTACCGGGCTCGGTCATCGCAATCGCCGCCACGAGTTCACCGGTCGCCATTTTCGGCAAGTAGCGCTGCTTGATATCCTCAGAACCGTAATTATTGATGTACGGAGCAACAATGTCAGAGTGGAGTGAAAAGCCTGGGCCGCTCAAACCGCGATAACCTTGCTCTTCCATCAAGATCGTCGAGTAAAGACGATCCACGCCTGACCCGCCATAGGCTTCGGGCATGGTGGCACACAGAAGACCGAGCTCCCCTGCCTTGTTCCACAGCTTGCGATCAACGAAGCCCTGCTCCTCCCATCCCTCGTGATGAGGGGCAACCTCTTCGTCGAAAAAGCGTCCAACTGTTTGCCGGAAGAGCTCGTGCTCTTCGTTGAACAATGTGCGTTGCAGCATCATTGGGCGTACTCCCTAACTTATGTTTTGCCAGGAGTGTATCGGCCACACAGGGCGGCGCAAGTTGGCTTGGTGTCCCGCTAGCCCTGGCCGCCCAGCAGCTCGTCTTCGTGTTCGCCATGACGCGGCGCTTGTCGGTTGCGAGCGCTTGCCGTCCACTACGAAAGGCGAAGACAGGTGCTGGATTGGGCCATCCTGAGGGTCCTCGGCCACCCAGAACGCCGCGCGATCGGTGAGGTGCTGATCCGACATCGCTTCGTCGAGGGGCAGTACAGGTGTAACGCAAGCGTCGGCGTCGCTCAGGATTTCAGACCATTCCGCAATCGTCTTTTCCCGGAAAACAGCGGCAATCTCTGCTTTTGCAGCTTCCGCGTCGGAGCCTATCACCAAGCCCTTGGCCATTAGATCGGGCCGGTCGATCACTGCGCAAAAAGCAGCCCAGAACTTGGGCTCCAACGCGCCCACGGCGATCTGCCGATCATCCTTGGTGGCGTAGTAGCCGTAGCAGGGCAACATTCCGGAGAGATAGTCTGCTCCCGCTGTGGGAAGGTCTCCCAGCATTTGCTTCGTAGCAAAAGGCATCACCGCTCTGCCGTCCACGCGGGAGAACTGATCCGCGATACCGGCCAGGCTCAGCATGTTGTTGTCGTGGGTTGGTACGGCTCGCCTCGGTCCCGTTTGACCATGAGCCGTCAGTAGGCAGATGATAAGACTAGGCTTCCATCCCCTAAGGGCGCTAGTGCCAATACCCAGTTTATCCATCACGCCGGGTCGAAAGCTCTCGACCACGACATCGGCTGTGTCAACAAGGTCGAGGAACTGCGCTCGGCCAGCGTCCGATGTTAGGTCAAGCTTCACCGACTTTGTGCCCCGATTGATCGTGTGAAAAAGGTGCGACTGGATGTGGAGAATGCCAAGTCGGTGCGGGCATAATCTCTACGCTGAGGGTCTTCTGCTTTGATGACTTCAGCACCTTGGTCGGCCAGGTGAAGAGTGCAAAGCGGTCCTGGCAGCAACCTGGTCAGGTCAAGAACGCGAATGCCGTGGAGGAGATCAGTCATGGTGCGCCTCGTTCAGTGAACAAGGTGCTGGCCCATCGTGCAGCTCAAGAAGGCGCAATGCGGGTGCTGATTGTTCGCACATGCACAATCTTTGACGCTGATCAGATTTAGGCGAAACAATGTTGCTCTGATCAAAGCTGTCCTGTACTCCCCGTACAGTTATTGCGCTGCAAAAAGTTCGTTGCGTGTCAGATCAACAACCTAAAAGTGAACGACGTTTCACCTGGAACCCTGTGGCTTGGAAGCGACAGGGCGGCCGTCTGTTTTGGGCCTGGATCATGTACCAATCCGTCAAAGGCTTGCTTACGCTGTCTTTAATCTGGATCCCGCTCTTTTTGCTCTGGCTCAATCGCTAGCGACGCGGGCTCGCGTTCACCAAGAATGTGGCAGGATGTCACCTCCTCACAACGGCGGGGGAGGGCAATATCGCCTGCAGCTCTATATGCATAGTGTTCAATAACAAACGAGGATTTGGAATGACCCTTTCCGCTGACCGCCGCACGTTCCTGTTGGGCGCTTCCGCCTGTGTCGTCACCGCTTCGACTGGCGTTGCTTTTGCCCAAGAAGGCGGCACCACGCACGAAGTCAAAATGCTGAACGTGAACCCCGACAACCCGCGCCAGCGCATGGTGTTCTCGCCACGGATCTTGCGCGTGAAGCCTGGTGACTCCGTGAAGTTCCTCTCCAGTATGCCCGGTCACAACAGCCAGTCGTCCAAGGGCATGATCCCCGCCGGCGCCGAAGGTTGGAAGAGCAAGGCCAACCAGGAGTTCACGGTCACACTGACCCAGCCCGGCGTATACGGATACAATTGCGCCCCACACCAAGCCGCTGGCATGGTCGGCCTGATCGTTGTTGAGGGTGAAGGCATGCTCGACAATCTTGAAGAGGCCAAGAAAGCGAAACAGATCGGCTTAGCCAAAAAAGTCTGGGGCGAGATCTGGAAAGAAGCCGAAGAGATGGGTGTGCTGAACACCTAATTCCACCATACTACGAGCGCCTCGGTTCCCCAAAACGAGGCGCATAAAAAAAGCCCGAGGTCGTCATGGTCTCGGGCTTTTTCGTTGTCTATCTCGTCGGCGGTTAGAAGCGGCCCGTCAGTGTCAGGCGAGCGTTGAGCGGCGTACCCACCGTGGCCTGGTGCGTGCTGTGCGAGTTCGGGAAATAAAGCTCGTCGGTGACGTTCTCAACATTCAGCTGGACACGGAGATCATCGGAAATGTTGTAGTACGCCGCTGCATCAACCCGCGTATAGCTGGGCAGGCGAGCCGAGTTGCTGTTGTTGATGAAGCTCTCGTCTTGGAACGTGAACCCGAGGCCAAGGCCGAAGTCCGGCGTCACTTCAAAGGCGTTCCAAAGTGAGAACATGTTTTCAGGAAGCTCGCGAGGGCGCAGGCCGGTGTTGCCGCTGCGGTTCACGATCTCGCCGTCGAGATAGCTATACCCGCCTGAGATATACCAGCGATCCGTGATCTGACCTTGCAGTTGGATCTCGAAACCCGTGGTCTCCGAGTCGATAACATCGAGGGTCTCGGGATCGTTATCTGCAACTTGCGGCGAGCTTTGTTCGATTTCAAAAAGCGCTGCTGTGATGCTTAGGCCTGGCTGAATGTCCCACTTCACCCCAGCTTCGAGGTTGGTGAATTCGTTCGGGTCGAGAGCGTTGTTGTTGCCGTTGATGTTGGCGAACTGCTCACCACTCCGTGGAAGGAACGTTTCGCTATAGCTCGTATAGAACGAAATGTTTTCCATCGGCTTGTAGACCAGGCCTAGGCGCGGAGCGATGTTGTCGTCGGTACGGCTACGCTGTTCGTTGGCGACAACGTTGAAGACGTCGATTTCGAAGCTGTCAAAGCGCAGGCCCAGGACGAGGTCGAGTTGATCAGAGATCTCGATTTCGTCTTGGACGTAGGCGGAGAACACCTGAACGTCAGCTTCGGTGTCATCGTTCACGTCAGATGTCAGGTTGGCAATGGTCTCATTGCCGCTCGTGTTCACGCCAAAGCCACCACGCAGGTTGAGTGGGCGCTCGATGGTGAAGAACTCAACGTCGTCGTTCGTCTGTGTCCAAACAGGGTTGAAGCGGTCGTTGTTGTTCGTGGTGTCGATGAACTCAACGCCCGTGACGATCGTGTGGTTGATCTCGCCTGTCGCGAATTCGCCGATCAAGTCCGCTGAGAGGATCAGGTTTTGTCGATCTGTCGTGTCCACATAGCCGTCGAGTCCCACAACGTCCGGCGAAACCGCTTCATTGTAGCTGGATGCGTAGAAGTTCCGGTAGAGCTTATCGTACGTGCCGTAGAACACGCTCGCCCGACCCTTCAGATTGTCCGAGAACTGATGCTGCAGCTGGCCACGGAACAGGTGGGCGAGCAGCTTCGTTTCGTTTAGCTCTGGATCGCCGAAGACAATGTCTTCGAAGTCCTCAACCGGACGACCGTCCGAACCCGTCGGAATGCCGCGATCAATGAACCGTTGGTGGTCGATGAACTCGTACGAAACGTCGAGCGTTGTGGCAGGCGACAGCTCGAACTTGGCCGTTGGATTGAAACCGATCCGCTCGCCATCGAAGAAGTCCCGGTGATTGTCGAGGCTTTCGTACATGGCGTTGATGCGGACCGCCGACTTGTCGCCCGTGCTAATGTTGGTATCGACCCAGATGTCGTACGCGCCAAAGGTGTTGGCGGAGGTGCGGAAGCCATTGAATTGCTCGCCGATCACGGCCTTTTTGGTCACACGGTTCAGGATGCCGCCGGTGCCGCCACGCCCGAAGAACAAGGCGTTCGGTCCACGGAGGACTTCAACCTGCTCGAGGTTATAGAGGGGGCGATAGTACTGCACGTCATCGCGGACGCCATCGATGAAGAAGTCCGCCGTTGAACGAACACCGCGGAAAATCACAGCGTCACGATGGCCCTCGCCCTGTGAGTTGCTGACGCCAGGCGTGTAGTTGATGATGTCGGCGATGCTGGTGAAGCCACGCTGAACGATTTGGTCGGCGGTGATGATCGACAGGCTCTGAGGCACGTCGAGGATCGGCGTCGGCGTCTTCAGCGCATTGACTTGGTCGCTATAGAGATAGCGGCTGTCCACCACGATGATGTCTTCAAGATCAGCCGAAGGATCGGCCCAAGCTGCACCGGCCAAAACGGTGAGCGATGTGGTCAGTGCCACAACATTGCGCATTGTCATTTTTTTTACCCCTGCCAGCACGGCATCACGGGCAGCTAAAGCAACTGCGATTGAGTTGCAATGCAAATGACTTGCAATAGGGCCTCTTTTTGGCTCTGAGATCGCCGGTGCTCTCGGGACCCCCAAGCGTGAAAGGTTGTTAAGACTTAATGAAGGCTTAACGGTCATCGCGCTTCAACAGGGACGTGGGAGTTTGTTAGGAAGACGCAGCGATCGTGGCCCGCCGCAAGACCAGTCAGAAGCCTGATCCGAAAGAGCAACTGCGCGCAGCCGTGAAGCGGCTGGTGTCGCGGACCGGCGGCTTGTCGTTGATTGCCCTTGCGATTCTCACGCTGTTCGCCGTGGCGACCTATGACGTGAGCGACCCTAGCCTTTCCACGGCCACCGCCCGCACCTTGGTCGCGAATAAAGCGGGGCCGATGGGCGCCATCGTGTCGGACATTGTTCTCCAGTCGTTGGGCGGTGCGAGCCTTGGGCTATGCTTGATCGTGCTCCTTTGGGGTGTCGACGCTGTGCTCTATGGAACGCCGGCGAAGACCCCCATCACGGCTTGGTTCAAGGCTGGTGCCTTGGTTGGTGGTCTGATTTTGTTGGCCGGTTGCTTAGCGGCGTGGCCCCGTCCTGCGGATTGGCCCTTCGTGGTCGGCCTTGGCGGTCTGATGGGCGAAGGCGTCTTGGCCACGCTTTCGGGCATACTCGGCGTAGCGCTGCCCTTCCCCCAAAGTCTTGCCGGTACCCTGGCCGGTGCCGGAGCTTTGTTCCTTTTATCCTATGCAGGCGGTGCGCGATGGGCGCACTTGCATGCCGCCGCGGACGCTGTGGTTATCACCTACGAGATGGCGAGCGAGCAGGTTCGTCATTGGGCGGATCGCGCGCTGCCGTCGGGCTCACTGCTTGATGCCGAGTTGGATGCCGACGACGAGGACAGCGCGCTCGTGAAAGAGCAGCTGGCGCCAAGCGCGAATGACGATGCCGCGCCAGAGCTCGAAGTCGAACCCGAACTAGAGGATGAGCCGAGGGTCGTTGCTGCGGCCAAGCCCGTCCCAAAGGAGCCGCGCATCAAACGCGAGGTGAAGAAGGTAGCGCCGAAGAAGCGCCCTCAGGCCCGCAAGCCGGGCGATGCCTATCAGTTCCCCGGCGTACACCTCTTGAAGGCGCCATCGCCGAAGGATCGCAAGGTTCTCGCCGATGCTGACCTGGAAGAACGGGCACGGATGCTCGAGCGCGTGCTCGCTGACTTTAAGATCGGAGGTGAGATCGTCGCCGTTCGTCCGGGTCCGGTGGTCACGCTCTACGAGCTGGAGCCTGCGGCGGGCGTGAAATCGAGCCGCGTGATTGGCCTGGCAGATGACATTGCGCGCTCGATGTCGGCTGTAGCGTGCCGCGTCGCCGTCGTGCCGGGGCGCAATGCCATTGGCATCGAACTGCCGAACGATGACCGCGAGATGGTCTACTTCCGTGAAATGCTGACCACGGAGGGCTTCTCCGAGGCCAAGAACCTGACCCTAGCGCTGGGCAAGGACATTGGTGGTGAGCCGCAATACGCCGACCTTTCCAAGATGCCTCACCTGCTCATTGCAGGCACCACCGGTTCGGGTAAGTCCGTCGGGATCAACACGATGATCCTGTCGCTGCTTTATCGTCTGCCTCCTGAAGAGTGTAAGCTCATCATGGTGGACCCCAAGATGCTCGAACTCTCGGTCTATGAGGGCATCCCGCACCTCCTGGCTCCGGTGGTGACCGACCCGCGCAAAGCGGTGGTGGCGCTCAAATGGACCGTGCGGGAGATGGAAGAGCGCTATAAGCGCATGTCGACCCTCAGTGTTCGTAATATCTCTGGGTTCAATCAGCGCGTTGCCGATGCAAAGAAGAACGACGAGCCCCTGATCCGTAAGGTCCACTCTGGCTACGATGCTGAGACCGGCGAGCCGACCTACGAAGAAGAGGTGCTCGACGAAGAAAAGATGCCTTACATCGTCGTGGTGATCGACGAAGTCGCGGATCTGATGATGGTGGCGGGCAAGGACATCGAAGCGATGGTCCAGCGCTTGGCACAGATGGCTCGGGCAGCGGGCATCCACCTGATCATGGCGACCCAACGCCCTTCGGTGGATGTGATTACGGGCACGATTAAGGCGAACTTCCCAACACGGATTAGCTTCCAAGTGACGTCGAAGATCGACTCGCGGACGATCCTTGGCGAGCAAGGAGCGGAGCAGCTCCTCGGCCAAGGGGACATGTTGTTCATGGCCGGTGGTGGCCGATTGATCCGTGTGCACGGCGCCTTTGTAGCCGACGACGAAGTTGAACGGATCGTTGACCACCTGAAGAGCCAGGGCAAGCCCGACTATGTGCAAGAAGTCACCGAGGGTGGCGAGGATGATGAGGCAACAGCCGCACAGCTGGGCCTCGACCTCGGCGGCAACACGGGCTCGGGCGACGCTCTGTTCGACCAGGCCGTGGCGATCGTGGCGCGCGACCGCAAAGCTTCGACAAGCTACCTGCAGCGTCGTCTTCAGATTGGCTATAACCGTGCAGCCACGCTGATCGAACGCCTTGAAGAAGAGGGTATCGTATCCCCGGCAAACCATGCGGGTAAGCGGGATATCCTGATCGGCGAAGACGCAGCTTAATCAGTCTACGGTAATTTTGTGCTCTGCCATGTGTTCGTAGTGCGGCATGGCCTCGGCGGCCAACGCCTCAAGCTCGGGTGGCAGACTCGGCAGTGGAGCGGGTGCTGCGCCAAAGCCGGTGGAGTTCCAAACGCCGTCATACCAGTGCGGCGCCCAGGGACCATCTTCGGGCTTGGGCCCTCTATCCCAGTGCAGCATGTCATCGGTATAGGGAATGCTCAAGGCATCACACAGTGTGCTGAGTGCTTCGGCTGGGCGGCGTAAAATGTCATCGCTATCCACGACTACTGGCGTGCTGCCTGTCAGCGTTTTGGCAATGTCGAACAACTCGGTCTGCTGAACGAAACCAATATCACTGAGCGTCACTTCCTGCCGCTTCTTGGCGTATGAGCCGAGCACCCGCGCGGGGTGCCGAATGAGGAACGCGTGCCGCACTTGGCCCATCCATTCCCGCGGGATTCCGTCCACCATGTGGTGGGTCATGTGCTTTTGGTACTGGACCGCCGTGTCTGAGCCAGTGACCAGCTGGTCGGCGACGGCGAACGGATCGTTCTCCTGTCCCGCCAAGGTTTCCGCTCGCATCGGGTGTTCAGCGCCGGTGAGTTTGAGAAACGCAGCATAAAACGGTTCGTCCACGCATGACGTATCAGGTCGAGCGCCAAAGCTGCGCATCATGGCCGTCGATAGGTTCCTAGGTCCTGACCACATGGCGATCCGTATCATGATGACCTCAGTTGATGGGCGCTAACGAGCGTGCAACGAGGTCTTGGTAAAGGCCTGCAATTCGCTGGCTCACCGGCCCGTTGAGGTGCTCGATGGTCCGGCCGTCGACTTCGCGAATGGGGCTGACGCCCGCGAACGTGCCGGTCAGGAAAGCTTCGTCAGCGGAGTAGACGTCGAACAGCGAGAACCGCTTCTCGAAAACAGGAATTCCCGCCTCTCGGCAAACCTGGATAATGTTGCTCCGCGTGATGCCGCCCAGGCAATATTCCGGTGGCGACGTCCAGACCTCGCCGTCTCGAACGATGAAGAAATGCGTCGAGTTGCATGTGGCCACAAACCCCTGAGGGTCGAGCATCAGTGCTTCATCCGCACCCGCCTTTTCGGCCTGGATACAGGCCAGGATGCAGTTGAGCTTAGAGTGTGAGTTCAGCTTCTGGTCCTGCTCGGCGGGACCGGTCCTTCTGACGTGCACGGTGAAGAGATTTTGGCCCCGCTCGATAATGCCGGGGATTGGCTCCTTGTATTCGGGGATGATTACCACGGTTGGTGTACTGATGGTAAAACGAGGACCTTGATAGGGAGTCTTCTTAATGCCTCGCGTGACCATCAGGCGAATGTGGACGCCGTCGGTCATTTCGTTGGCCTTGAGACAATCGAAGAGGCGCTGCGCCATCTCGTCCTTGGTCAGACCGATGTCCATGTCGATGGTCTTGGCACCGGCATAAAGGCGGCGCAGGTGCTGATCGAGAAAGGCGACGCCGCCATCCTTGAGACGCAGCCCTTCCCAAACACCATCGCCTAGGATGTACCCGGAGTCGAAGACAGAGACGGTGGCTTCGTCACGCTTCTTCATTTCTCCGTTGACGGAGATCAAGATGTCGGCGTTGCGGGGGTCGTCCTGGGTGTCGTGGACGCCGTGGGC
>JABSRH010000320.1 GCA_013215175.1 Parvularculaceae bacterium
CGTGGTGAAGCTGATATCGTTGAGATCGACCGGCTTCTCAGGCGACGGCTTCGGCGTGACGAGAGAAACGATCACACCCAGCGCCATACAGATCAAGAAGACCACGCCAACGCGGTCCATGAACGGCATGGCCGGGAAAATGCTGGGCCACAGGAATGATAGCACCACGGAAGAAATAACCGCGGTCAAGCCGCCAAGCTCTGTCGTGCGCCTCCAGAACATACCCAGCGCGAAGATCGCCACGATGCCCGGTGTGAAGAAACCGGTCCAGTTCTGGATGTTCTGAAAGACTTGGCCAGAGCTGCCCAGAAGCGGCTGAGCTAGGAACAATGCGATAACCAGAGCAGTGATGCTGGCCATCCGGCCCACGGTCACGAGCGTCGATTCCTTCGCATCCTGAAGGACCAGCGGCTTCATCAGGTCCATGGTAAAGATCGTCGAGATCGAGTTCATCATGGAGCCGAGCGACGAGACAATGGCGGCAACAAGCGCCGCGAAAATCAGCCCGCGGATTCCGGCCGGTGCAAGCTTCATCATCTCCGGATATGCTTGGTCCGGTTTCGCGATATCGGGCGCGAGAATGACAGCAGCGATACCAGGGATCACGATGATGAAAGGCATGATCACTTTCAGCGACGCCGCGAAGATGATCCCCTTCTGGGCTTCCTTGATGTCCTTCGCACCGAGGGCCCGCTGAATGATGTACTGGTTAAAGCCCCAATAGCTGAGGTTCATCATCCACATACCGCCAAGGAGCACGCCGATCCCAGGCAGGTTGATGTATTCGGGGTTGTCCCGGGACAGGATCATATCGAACTTCCCGGGAAGCTCCGTGAGGAGAACGCCGAAGCCGTCTGCGGCGCTCCCCGTATCCGAGATCTGTCCCAGAGCGATCCAAGTGATCAGGACACCGCCAAAAACGAGCAGCACCACCTGGATGATATCGGTAAGTGCGACCGCCTTCAGACCACCATAGAGAGAATACGCCGCCGCAAATGCACCCAGAGCCATCATCGCAGGGAAGAAATCGAGGCCCGTCAGAGAATTGATGGCTGTGGCGCCGAGCCACATGATCGTGGTCAGGTTCACCACCGTGTACAGAATGAGCCAGAAGACGCTCATTACGTACTTCACCGTGACGCCAAACCGCTTCTCGAGGAACTGAGGCATCGTGTAGATGCCACGCTTCAGGAAGATCGGCAGAAGAAACTTACCGACGATGATCAGCGTGATCGCCGCCATCCACTCGTAAGAGGCAATGGCGAGGCCCACCGCAAAGCCGGAGCCCGACATCCCGATAATCTGCTCAGCGGAGATGTTGGCCGCGATCAGTGAAGCGCCAATGGCCCACCAGGGCAGTGCCCGTCCCGCAAGAAAGTAGTCTTCCGTGTCTTTTTCGTGACCGGCTTTCTCGCGACTGACCAAAGTCGCAATGATGATCAGCGCCACGGCATAGCCAGCGACCACGATCAGATCGAGAGTTTCGAGCCCCATCCCAGAATTCCTCCAATACACTGCACTTGGTGTCTGCTTGCGGAAAGGAGGGCGGCGTTCAGTACGCCCAGGGTCACCGTGCCTTTTCAGGCGGGTGCCGCTTCCTCTCCCGGCAACCCGCGGAGACACTCATCTTGTAGCCGAAACGTTAGGCAGGAACCGTCGCGACAAGCAAGAGATCGGCGACGAATTGGGCTGCATAAGCGGTCGATGGCCCCGCGAACCGCAGAGCGCGTTGCGCGCTC
>JABSRH010000321.1 GCA_013215175.1 Parvularculaceae bacterium
AGAAAGTCACCGCACGGACAATCAAGCAGCTCGAAGAGAAGGGCGTGAAGGCGTTCTTCCTGACCCGTGAACAGATGATCGGCCGTTATTTTGGCCGCGACCTCGTCAACCGCGAGACGGGTGAGCTCTACGCTGAAGCTGGCGACGAGGTGGATGAAGATGCGCTGACGCGGCTTGAGGAGGCGGGGATCACGTCGTTCGAAACGCTTGATATCGACCACGTGAATGTCGGTGCGTACATGCGCAACACGCTGGCAGCCGATAAGAACAACAGCCGCGAGATGGCGCTCATTGACATCTATCGCGTCATGCGTCCTGGCGAGCCACCGACGCTCGATACAGCGGAGGCTCTGTTCTCCGGTCTCTTCTTCGATGAGGAGCGCTACGACCTCTCTGCCGTTGGTCGGGTGAAGATGAACATGCGCCTCGGCTTCGAGGAGGTCTCCGACGAAGTCCGCACGCTTCGTAAAGAAGATATTATCTCCGTCTTGGCGACCCTTAACGACCTGCGAGACGGTCGCGGCGAGATCGACGACATCGACACCCTTGGCAACCGCCGGGTCCGTTCAGTCGGTGAGCTGATGGAAAACCAATACCGGATTGGTCTTCTGCGGATGGAGCGGGCGATCAAAGAGCGAATGTCGTCGGTCGAGATCGACAACATCATGCCGAATGATCTCATCAACGCGAAGCCTGCCGCGGCTGCCGTGCGTGAGTTCTTCGGTTCGTCGCAGCTTTCGCAGTTCATGGACCAGACGAACCCGCTGTCCGAGATCACCCACAAGCGCCGCATGTCAGCGCTTGGGCCGGGCGGCCTCACGCGTGAGCGTGCAGGCTTTGAGGTACGCGACGTGCACCCGACCCACTACGGTCGGATCTGTCCGATTGAGACGCCGGAAGGCCCGAACATTGGTCTCATCAACTCACTCGCAACCCACGCGCAGGTGAACAAGTACGGCTTTATTGAGAGCCCGTATCGCCGTGTCGTGGACGGCAAGGTGACCGGCGAGGTCGTCTACCTCTCCGCGATGGAAGAGCAGCGCCACGCCATCGCGCAGGCCAACGCTGACCTCACGCAAGATGGTTCGTTTGCCAATGAATTCGTTAACGCCCGCTGGCGCGGTGAAGCCATGCTCGTCCCGCGGGAAGAGATCGCCTTCATCGACGTTTCGCCAAAACAGCTCGTGTCGGTAGCTGCTGCGCTGATCCCGTTCCTTGAGAACGATGACGCCAACCGCGCGCTCATGGGCTCGAACATGCAGCGCCAGGCGGTGCCGCTGGTTCGCGCCGAAGCGCCGTTTGTCGGAACCGGCATGGAAGCTGTCGTGGCCTCCGATTCCGGTGCCGCGATTGGTGCACGCCGTGCAGGTGTGGTCGATCAGGTCGATGCAACCCGTATCGTTATCCGCGCGACGGAAGAACTCGACCCGGGCAAGTCCGGCGTCGATATCTACCGGCTGCAGAAGTTCCAGCGTTCCAACCAGAACACCTGTATCAACCAGCGCCCGCTGGTTCGTGTCGGTGACCGCGTCCACAAGGGCGACATCATTGCTGATGGTCCGTCCACGGAACTCGGTGATCTGGCGCTCGGCCGGAACGTGCTTGTCGCGTTCATGCCCTGGAACGGCTACAACTTCGAGGATTCCATCCTCCTGTCCGAGCGCATC
>JABSRH010000322.1 GCA_013215175.1 Parvularculaceae bacterium
GTGAACTGCATCATCGCGCTGCAGGGAATATTCCCTTCACGAAGCTAACCTGACGATCAGTCTTCGAACTGTTCGCGCAAGATACGCTCCTCAAGACCTGTGCCGTGGTCGAAGAGGAGCGTCATTCTCTTGTTACGGATGACCTTGCAAGAGACTTGGACGACGTCGCGTACCTCGACATTGTCAGCAGTGGCCGAGACGGTTCGGAACTCTGGGTCCAGCACCTCAAAGCTTACCTCAGCATCGTAAGGCAGTAACGCACCTCGCCAGCGGCGCGGGCGGAAGGCAGAGATCGGAGTGAGCGCCAGCAGGTTAGCGTTGATCGGCAAAATCGGGCCGTGTGCTGAGAAGTTATAGGCTGTCGACCCAGCGGGCGTGCTGAGAAGGACGCCGTCGCAGATCAGCTGTTCCATGCGCATGTCGCCATTGACGCGAATGGCGATGCGGGCCGTTTGGCGCGTTTGCCGCAGAAGTGCGACTTCATTGATTGCCATGGCTTCGTGCGTTGAGCCGTCGAGCCCTGTCGCCGTCATCAGCAGCGGATTGATCGTCGCTCGATCTGCCATGCCGATCCTGCTGGGCAAGTCGCCAACGTCGCCCAGCGGGTTCATGAGGAAGCCGATGGTGCCACAATTGATGCCGTAGACCGGCAGTGCGTGCTTCATGGACTCGCGTAGCACTTCGAGCATCGTGCCGTCTCCACCCAGGGCGACGATGTACTTTGCTTCCTCCAGTGGGGTGTCGCCGTAGGCAGCGACCAGCTGGGCCCGAGCCTCGATGGCATTGGGGCGATCGCTGGCCACGAAGGCCAGCTCGCCCGGCTTTGGCGGTTCACGGCGCATAGGGGTCACGCTGGGCTGCGCTGTTCTCGATGTCTAGTCTTCCGATAGCGCGAGGGCTTGGCCTGATACGTCGTAAACCTCACCAGCCCAAGGCTCGAGTGCTCGACTGTTCCGTAAAAAGATGATCGCGTCGGTGAATTCGGCTGGCGGCGCATCGTAGACGAAGGCCGGCATGACCATGTCGATATAGCCCGACGTGGCCCGCAGCTTCGGCCCTTTGCCATAGGGCGTGCCTTCTGCAGCGGTCGGCACCAAGAGCGTGTCGGCGCCGCGGTCATCCATCGCTTTGAGGATTTCGCCCGCGCCGCGCATCCGCCGCATGTAGGGATTGTCCATTGGCATCGGCAGCAGCGTATAGGCCTCGCCATTGGGCCCGTGGAACGCTGGCAGAGCCGCGCGAGGCATCATATTGAAACAGTCCTGAAGGCAGACGCTCGTCACCGTCGCGACCTTCCCTTTGAAGGCCCTCAATTTTGTTGAGGCGCATGGCGAGCGGCTCACGGCCGTTCACAGGCTGCTTTGAGCCATGGAACAGACCCCAAAGCGCGAAATAACTCTCAAACCCTGCGCCTGGCAGCTGCATGATGGTTTCGATGTTGGGGATGATGTTGGCGTAGCGCGAGGCATCCTCCTCTCTCAGCAGAGCGTCGTCGAGCAGAGCGGTATTGATGGCGCGCAAGGAGGCGAGGTCATCGAAGCCAGGCGTCGCCGCGTTCGCGAAGGCCTTCATGCGTTTCGCAAAGGCAGGGTCGTTCAGCTTATCGACACCCACGAAGACGATTTTCTGATCG
>JABSRH010000033.1 GCA_013215175.1 Parvularculaceae bacterium
GCCGACGCCGCTGCGCCCGAGGAAGCAACAACCGCCGATGCCGGCGCGGACGAAGCCGCAGCCGCCGAACCTGAAGGCGCGCCTATCCCCGAGGGCAGCCTCGCCGGCGGAGAGATGTCGCTGGGCAGCCCCGACGCACCGCTGACCATCACCGAATTCGCTTCGGTGACCTGCCCTGGCTGTGCTGGGTTCCACGCCACCCACTTCCCTGACATCAAAGAGCAATTGATCGACACCGGCCAGGTGCGCTTCATCTACAAGGAATTCCCCACGCCGCCGGTTCGTTTGAGCCAGGCTGGCTTCATCCTGGCGCGCTGCTCGGCTACCGAGACAGGCTCCGAAGCCTATTTCGCCATGGTCGACGCGCTTTACAAAACGCAGCGCAGCTGGATCGCCAGCGATAATCCCGGGGAGTCGCTGCGCAACATCGCCGCCCAAGCAGGCATTGGCGAGGACGAGTTCGAAAGCTGTTTCGAGCGCCAAGACATCCGTGATGCGATTGTCGCCAGCATCGAAGAAGGCCGGGACCTCGGCCTCACCGGAACACCAAGCTTTGTGGTCGACGGCGAGAAGCTGCCTCTGAGCGGCACCACCGAAGAAGTCATCGACCAGATCAAAGCGGAAATTGCCAAACGACAGTAGCGACTTAGGCGCGGTGGATAATCGCCGCGCCCCGCACTGATCCTCCGGCGTTGGCGAGGCGTCGAATCGCGTAGGTTAAGATTTTGGCAACGGATTCCCCGCGGCCCTAGGACCGAACCCTATGCGTTTTGATCGCCTGCGCCTTTGTGGCTTCAAGTCTTTTGTCGAACCTGTCGAGGTCGCTATCGAACCGGGCCTTACCGGCGTGGTGGGGCCCAACGGCTGTGGCAAGTCCAACTTGGTGGAAGGCCTCCGCTGGTTGATGGGCGCCAATTCGGCCAAGGCGATGCGGGCCTCGGGCATGGACGAGGTGATCTTCGCTGGCACCACAGGCGGACGCGCCGCGCGCAGCTGGGCAGAAGTCACACTCGAAATCGACAATTCCGAGCGTCGCGCGCCAGCGCAATTCAATGACACCGACACACTAACGGTAAGCCGCCGCGTGGTACGCAAAGCCGATGGCTCCGTCTCGAACTACTCCATCAATGGCAAAGAATGCCGTGCTCGCGATGTGCAAATGCTGTTCGCGGACGCCTCCACCGGCGCCACCTCCCCGGCTCTCGTTCGGCAGGGTCAAATCAGCGAGCTGATCAACGCTAAGCCGACCGAGCGCCGCCGGTTCCTGGAAGAAGCCGCTGGGGTCACCGGTCTGGCCGCCCGTCGGCATGAGGCTCAACTCCGATTGAAGGCTGCCGCCGATAACCTCGAACGCCTGGACGATGTCATCGGCGAGCTTGATGTCCAGTCGGAGCAATTGGGCCGCCAGGCGCGCAAGGCTTCCAAGTACAAGGCGCTGACGGAAGACATCAAAGAGACGACACACAAGCTCACAGCCGCACGGATCGGCGCGGCGCACCGTCGTCACGAAGAACTCGACCGAACCATTGGCGAACGCCGCACGGCTGTCGCCGAACTAGCGAGCCAGGCGGCCAGCGCTGACCGCGAAGCGACCGAACGCGTCACCGCTCTTGAAGGCCTTCGCACTGCAGAGCGGGAAGCCGCCACCAATATGACCGAGGCCACCGCCGAGCTGCGCGCCTTCGAGAACGAGCAGGCCTTGCTCGCGCGCGCCGCTGAGGAACGTACAGCCGCGCTGACGCGCCTTGAAAGCGACCAGGCTCGCGAGAAAGGCCTGCTCGCCGAGGCGGACACCTCGATCGGTTCGGCTGGTCTGCGGATTGAAGCTCTGCGTACGGACCTGGAGGGCGAGTCCACCATGCGCCAGTCGCTCGAAGAGGGGGCAACGCAGGCGGAGGCGCAAGCAAAGGCCGCGGAGGAGGCGTTTGAAAGCCTCCAAAGCGAAGCCGCCGAAGCGCGCGCTGAAGCACGGGCAGCCGAGCAGGCGCGTTCGCAGGCTGAACGTGCCCTGACCTCAGCCAGGAGCCAACACGCCTCGCTGCAACAAAAGCTTGCACAACTGCCGCAACCCGACCCCGCGGCGATCCCGGCTGCTGAGGCAGCGGCGAGCCAGGCGCGCGAACAACTCAGCTTGGCGGAAAGCCGCGCTGGCGCAGCGGCCCAAACCCTCAACGAGGCCCGAGGACGTGCACAAGACGCCGAAGCCGCGGAACGGCGGGCCGCGGAAGTTCTGAAGCTGCTCGAGAAGGAAATGGCGGTCCTGCTGCCGCTGATCCCTCAGCCTAAAGATGACCAGCCAACGGAGCAATTGATCCACCGGATCGATGCACCGGAGGATGTCCGTGAAGTTCTCGCTGCCGCCCTCGGTGATGCCCTTCACGCAGCCGTGGGTGAAGGTGACCATGCCTGGACCGACCTCGGCGCGCAGACTTCAACCCTGGCACCTCTACCGGAAGGCGCCGAAGCGCTGGGGTCGCTGCTTACCGCGCCAAAGGGGCTTTCGCGCCAATTGGCAGCCATCGGTCTCATCACTGATCAGCCCACGGATGCTCAGCTGACATCGCTGCAGCCCGGTCAAATTCTGCTGAACCGTCGCGGCGACCTCTGGCGTTGGGACGGTTATCGCCGCCTCGGTTCCGCCCAAGACCACCTGGTGGAGCTGCTCGCCGCCACCGCGCGTCTTAAGGAAGTCGAAGCCGACCGCGAGCAGGCCCAAGCGGCTCTAGAGACTCGCAAGGCCGAAGCCGTCGCCGCGAAAGAGGCGGCAGAGCAAGCCAGCTTGGCAGACAAACAAGCCCGTCAGGCCGTTAACGAGGCTCGGCAGGCTGAGCGCCAAGCTGCAGATCGGCTGGCCAATACAACGCGCGAACAGGACTCTATCCGTTTACGGAATGAAGGTCTGGTCGCTCAAGTCACAGGCGCCGCTGAGGCCTTGGCTGCCGCGGAACAACAGTGGCAAGAGGTTGAAGCAAAGGGCAAGATCGAGCCCATCGACGAAAGCCGCGTGGTAAAGGCGCGCAGCGATCGTGACGAAGCCCGTCGCTTGGCTAGCCAAGCTCGAGGTCAAGCGGCTGAGCATCGCCGTCTCTCTCAACAACGCCGCGATGAGCTGCGCCAATACGAGGCCCAGACCGAAGCCTGGAAACAGCGCAAGACCGCTGCCGAAGCTCGCCTCCAGGACCTCGCCGAGCAGCGTGCTAAACTCGAAGCCCAGGTAGCTGAGGCCAATCATCAGACCTCAGAGGAAGGTCTCGCCTCGGAGCTCGAGCTCAAAGCCGAAGAAACGAAACGAGCCTGGGAGCGAACCCGCGACGCGCTCGCCGAGGGTGAGCAAGCCGCCACAACCTCCGATAAAAGGCGCCGCGAGGTTGAGGCCACCACTGCTGCTGCGCGGGAGGCTTTGGCCGAGCTTTCGGCCGACCTCCGGGCCGCTCGCGAAAAGCTCGAAGAAACGCTGCGGGAAGCCGAGATGAACCTCGAGCAGGCCAACGAGGTGCTCAGCACCGACCTGGCGGAGCTACGCCCCGACGATCTGCAAGCTCAGCTCACCAAGCTGGAGCGCGACCGCGAACGGCTGGGCGCCGTAAACCTTCTGGCTGCAGACGAACAGGTCCAAGTCGAAGAACGGCTTGAAACGCTGCGTCACGAGCGCGGTGACTGCGAAGATGCCGCCTCGCAACTGCAGACGGCGGTGAATTCGATCAACCGCGAGGGCCGACAGCGGCTCTTGGCAGCGTTCGATGCAGTGAACGGACATTTCAAGGAGCTCTTCACCACCCTATTCGCTGGTGGCGAGGCGCACCTTCGATTTGTCGATAGCGATGATCCGTTGGCGGCGGGCTTGGAAATCTTCGCCTGCCCACCCGGCAAAAAACTGCAATCACTGAGCCTCATGTCAGGCGGTGAGCAGGCCCTCACGGCGACCGCGCTCATCTTTGCTGCCTTCCGCACCAACCCGGCGCCCATCTGTGTGCTGGATGAGGTCGATGCTCCGCTCGATGACGCCAATGTGGACCGCTTCTGCAAGCTCCTGACACTGATGGCCAAGTCTTCCACGACTCGCTTCTTGGTGGTCACCCACCACCCATTGACGATGTCCCGCATGGACCGTCTGTTCGGCGTGACGATGATGGAACGGGGCGTGAGCCGTCTATTCAGCCTCGACCTTGAGTCAGCGCAGCGACTAGCGGCCTAGAGCTTCATCAATAAGCTGATCGACGGCCTCCTCAGCCGTCGGCGCGCCTGCTTTCAGCCAGAGCATCTCAAACGTCTTCATCGCGGCACTGACGGTCGGCCCAGGCTCAAGACCCTTGGCAATGAGATGCTTTCCACTTATCGGCAGGACTGGCGTCGCACCTGAGGCTAGGTCGTCGATGAGCTGATCGGGAACCGCCGCATTCCGTGCCCGCCCCCACTGCGCCCCCAGCAGCGCCAAGCCATCTGGGTAATGATAAAGTAGCTCGACAATAGACGCCCCTTTGGAGATCGTTTCCCAGGCTTGGCGAATGTCCGCGTGGCGAGTGATCACAGTCTTCGACGCCTTGAGCAAATCACGCAATTGGTCACTCTCAACACCTGGCCAAAGCGCTAGCAACAGGGCGGACACGTCGGTCACGCCGCTACGCCGGAGAGCGGTAAAGGTATCAATATCCGGCTCACCTGGCATCAAGCGGCCTAAAGCACCTACCTCAAAAGCAGCCGCCAACACGTCGGGGGCTTGCCGTGTTGTCAGTGTTCGGAAGAGCTCGCTTTGAATCCGCTCTTTTGACAGAATATTGAGCAGCGTGGACTGTGCACGAATGGCCCGCATGGCTTCTTCATCCAGCTCGTCAGAAAAACGAGAAGAGAAACGAAAGAAGCGCAAGATGCGGAGCGCGTCTTCGCGGATGCGCTGCTCGGCATCACCGATGAACCGAACGCGGCCTGCCTGAAGATCCGCCTGCCCACCAACCGGGTCCCAGATACTTCCCGTTTGATCGGCATACAAAGCGTTGATCGTGAAGTCTCGACGCCGCCAGTCTTCATCCCAGTTGCGGGTGAATTCGACCTCTGCGTGTCGACCGTCCGTATCGACATCAGATCGCAGGCTGGTGCACTCCGCCAACAGACCCTCGAAGGATGCCGTGATGGTCCCGTGCGCCTCGCCCGTGGCAATGGACCGAATGCCGTGCTCAGCAAACACGGCCTTCATCTCATCCGGCGTGTGATCGGTGGCGATGTCGATATCGATAGCGTCGTGGTCGAACGGAGACTGCCCAAGCAAACTGTCCCGTACACACCCACCGACGAGCATGGCCTTGCCATTGGCGTTCAGCGCCGAAAGAATGTGCTGAAGTCGCGGCTCTTCGACCCAGGCCAGTGCCGCGGACGCATCATGTGTCATGGTACGCATCGGACAGCGTCTTGAGGATACCTGCCGTCAGTCCCCAGATGTTCCGATGTTCGCCTTGCGTGTCATAGACGGGCACAGCAAACATGTCATACGGAATATCATTGAACTGACGCTTCTGAATGATGTGATTTTCCGGATTCAGTAGCGACGCGAGAGGCACTTCGAAGACTTCAGCCACCTCGCGCGGACACGCCTCCACCTCGGCCTCGCCGTGAATGATACCGATCACCGGCGTCACCACATAGCCAAGACCGCCGTGATGAGGTCCCATCGTTCCCAGCACGTCGAAGGCATCAGCTGCCAGGCCGACCTCCTCTTCGCTTTCGCGCAAGGCCGTGGCCACGAAATCCGCGTCGGTGGGTTTAGGCGTTCCACCTGGAAGTGAAATTTGCCCGGCGTGACTGGGCATGCTGGGCGAGCGCAATGTCAAGACCACTGTGGGATCGACAATATCGCGCACACCGATCATCACCGCTGCGGGGCGAGGCTCCGTCGGCGGCGCCTTGAGGATCGGCGAATAGTCGCGCGCCGGGTTGAGCTCATGGAAAAGCTGTCGCTCACGACGAGCGATCGGCGCCTGAAGGCTAACGCGGAGGCGGGACTGCCATTCATTGATCATTCAGCAAGACCCATCGGTAGTCGGAAGGTTGTGCCAGCACTCGTCACCACCAGATCGTCTTCAACCACGTCCGCCTCTTCCACCATCCGGTAATAGGCTGCCCGCGCCACGCGAGCTTCAAGGCCGCCGCGCACCAGAATGTAAGGCGCGTACTGATTGAGCGCATCGCTCTTGCGAAGCTCGAGGGGGTGCTCGGCATCGGCGCGCACCTCGTCCCCGACATTGGTCTTGAAGACCCAATCGCCGTCCAGAACGTCATAGTCCACGGCAAGAAACGGCGTGTCTTCCACCTCGATGCTCACTTTCTCAGCTGGCGTTACCAGCACATATCCGTCGGGATCGCGCCGAAGGATACGCGAGAAAAGCCGCACAAGGGGTGCACGGGTCATCATCACGCCCTCATGCCACCAAGAGCCGTCAGCTTTGATGACGAGATCCATGCTGCCGCAATGTTGCGGATGCCAGTTTTCCACAGGCAAAGGCGCATCGCCGCCGGCATTGGCCAGGCTTGCAGCAAGTTGAGAGAGATCGGTCACCCTTTGAAAATGGAAGAGCCCCCGGCGCGGGTCAACCGCACCGGTGGCTCTAGTTTTCGTCTTCCGTGCGGCGCTTTAGTAAGCGCTACACTCAAGGCAGCGGGCATAGATGCCCCGAGGATCATCGAAGCTCGCTTGCAGCTTGAGCTCCTGCTCGATCAGGCGAGCCGCTTGGCCGATAGCCGTGCGTTCGAAACCTTCGCGGTCGTAACCCATGAGCGAAGGGTTCGCCGTCGTCTCATCAGACGCATCAGCAGCGCCAATGTTCTGAAGGAACTTTTCGAAAGGCGTGAGCTCTTCTTCCGAACCGTGGATGTCCCAGTCCTCAAGACCGGCACGCTCAGCGGCATCGGCGATCGCATCGTCAAGACCACCGAAGGCGTCGACGAGCTTGATCTCTTTGGCTGTTTGACCAACCCAAACGCGGCCTTCAGCGATCGGAGCGACCTCTTCAACCGGCATGTCACGACCTTCGGAGACGATGGTGAGGAACTGGCGGTAGCCGCTCTCAATCGACATTTGGAAGATGTCTTTCACCGGCTCTGGCATCGGACCGATGCCTGCAGCGTTGATGCCCGTGTAAGGCGTCGTGCCCACGCCGTCGGTGAAGACGCCGCCGCGCTCAGCCAGCTTTTCGAAAGTTGGGACGTAAGCGAAGATGCCGATCGAACCGGTCACCGTCGTCTCTTGCGCCCAGATCGCGTCAGCTGGTGCCGAGATCCAGTAGCCACCCGAAGCAGCGAGCGAGCTCATGGAAACGACCACAGGCTTGCCGGCTTCTTTGAGAGCCTGAACTTCGTTGCGGATCAGCTCCGAAGCGAACGCCGAACCACCTGGGCTGTCGACGCGCAGAACAACGGCTTTCACGTCGTCGTTGTTGCGAGCCTTACGAAGCAGCTTGGACACATAGTTGCCCGAAGCGACACCAGTCTCTTGAGGACCATCTACGATGGCGCCCTCGACCGTCACAACAGCAATGTTGCCGACGTCTTCACGATCTTCAGCTTCTTCCAGCGTACCCGCATAGGTACCGAGGCCAACGGTGTTTAGGTCGCCGTCCTCGTCTTCACCCACAAGTTCTTTCAGGAACTCGCGCTGCTCGTCACGCGTCACCAGCTGGTCGACGTAACCACTGTCAGCAGCGGCAGTACCGAAGTCGCCCTGAGCTGCCGAAAGCACTTCTGTGAACTGGGTCGCGAAGAACTTCGTGGCGCCTTCACCGAGATCGCGGTTCTCATCGATACGGGCCGTGTAATTGTCCCACAGCACAGCGAGGAACGCTTCGTTCGCTTCGCGCGCCTCTGGCGACATGTCGTCACGGAGCACAGGCTCGAGAGCCGATTTGTAGGTACCCACGCGGAAGACATTCTTCGTCACGTCGAGCTTCTCGAGCATCGACGAGTAGTACGTCCGGAAACGCCCGTAGCCAGGGATGAACATGAAGCCATCCTTGTGCATCAGGATCGTGTCAGCTTCCGAAGCAACCAGGTACTGGTTCTGACCGTAGCCATCACCGATCGACACAACGCGCTTGCCGCTCTCACGGAAGTCTTCGATGGCGTCAGCCAGCAGATTGGCTTTCGACAGATAAATGTCGGGAATGATAAGGCCTTGCAGATCCAGGATCAGCGTCGAGATGCGCTCGTCATCCTTCGCCTTGGCCAGCACGTCAGCCAGTTCGTGAACGCTGACTTGGCCCGGCGACCCACCGCCAAAGGCTTCAGCGATCGCTTCCTCGAAGGGGTCAGGCTCTGGAGACGTCTCCGCCAGCAAGCCCGCCGGATTGAAGTACAGGCCGCTGCCTTCTTCGATTTCGAGCTCAGGGCCGCTACCGCCACCGCTCGACTTCATCTCCTGCGATACTGAGCCGAGAATCGACAGCAGCAGCGCGAAGACTGCGATAAACAAGAAAGCCTGCAGGAGAAGAGCGCCACCGACGACGAACTTGCCTAAGCCTTTAAAAAATTGCCAAGCCGACACGCGCGAGCGCCCCGACCCACTAATGATCTCTGTCAAGATAAGCCTCCCAAGGCTTCAACCTACGTCACCCAAGAACCTAAACGTTAAACTCTTTATCGATAAATAATCAATGAGGCATGCGTAAAAAGCGTGATGGAATCCCTCATGGGTTGCGAAAAGGCCATTTGCGACAGGGCTCAGACCCTCTTACGCCAAGGGCGAAGCAGCCTAGTTTGAGGCTCGAATCTTGGAGATACCCCCGATGAACGCTTCCGCCGGTGATGTGCTTGCCCGCTTTGACGCTGTCAGCGTCCGCTTGGAGAAAGTGCAGGACGCGCTGAAACGCGTGGTGTTTGGCCAAGATCGCGTCATCGAGGAAGTCTTGGTCACGGTGCTATCCGGCGGCCACGGCTTGCTCGTCGGCACACCGGGTCTTGCAAAGACGCGTTTGGTGATCGCCGCTGGGACCGTCCTTGGTCTCGGTGCTAAGCGGGTGCAGTTCACACCGGACTTGATGCCGTCCGACATTCTCGGTGCGGAGGTGCTCGACGAGAGCCCATCCGGCGCTCGGCAGTTCCGCTTCGTGCCCGGCCCCATCTTCTGCCAGCTGTTGATGGCGGATGAGATCAACCGCGCCAGTCCGCGGACTCAGTCAGCGCTGCTCGAAGCGATGCAGGAGCGCCAAGTCACCACTGCAGGAGAAGAGCGGCCTCTGCCGCGACCCTTCCACGTCTTGGCGACGCAGAACCCCATCGAACAAGAAGGCACCTATCCCCTTCCTGAGGCCCAGCTCGACCGCTTCTTGCTGCAGATCAACGTCGATCAACCCGGCTACGAAGCGGAGCGCGAAATGCTCCGTGCCACGACGTTCACCCAGCAAGCTGAGGCTGAAGGTATTCTTGGCCCGGAGGAGTTGGAAGAAGCGCAAGCCTTGGTCCGGGCGATGCCGGTCGGCGACAATCTCATCGACGCCGTGCTGCAACTTGTCAGAACCGCGCGGCCAGGCGGTGAGTTTGCGCCGTTGCTACGCTGGGGCCCTGGCCCACGCGCTAGCCAAGCCTTCTCGCTCGCCTTGCGTGCCCGCGCCCTTCTGCGAGGGGTGCCGGCACCGGAGACCGAAGACTTAGCGGCTTTGGCTGCACCGATCCTCCGCCATCGGATTGCCTTGAATTTTGCCGCCAAGGCCGAGGGCCACACCGTGGACCAACTCGTGGCCCGCATGACTGAGGCGGTGCTGTGAACCAAGCCGAAGAGCGCGTCGAGCTTGAGCGGCGCGCTTCCCAGACAGCTGCTCTGCTCCCGGACATTCTGACGGCGGCCTATCACGCCGCTGACTTGATGACGTCGGGTCGGCATCCTCGCGCTAAGGCCGGTCAGAGCGAGACCTTTTGGCAGTTCCGCGACTACGCGCCAGGTGATCCCATGGCGTCCATCGACTGGCGCCAGTCGGCTCGGCTCGATCAACGGCTCCTCGTGCGCCAGACCGAGTGGGAGCAGCCGCAGACCCTCATGCTCTGGTGTGGTGGCGGCGAAGACTTCGACTACGGCGACCGCGGTACCGAGGCGAAGCGCTTCCGCGGCCAGGTGATTACGCTGGCTCTGGCTATCGTTGCACTGCGCCAGGGTGAGCGCGTCGGCCTTTGGGGCAGCGCTGAACCACCGAGAGCCGGTGTCCACTTTGTGAATGATCTCGCTGAGCAGTTGCTCACGGAAGAGTTGAGCTTCACCGAAGCGACGCCGCAGCCTGGCGCGACCCATGTCCTGGTTAGCGATTTCCATCAGCCGCCGGAGGACTTAGTGGCAGCGTTTGCCAAGGCGCGCGATGCCCAAGGCCGCGCACTGGCCGTGGTGGTCGAGGACCCCTCCGAGGCGCATTTCCCCTTCGCTGGCTCGACCCGTTTCGAAGGGTCACGCGGCGAAGCGCGACGCTTCTTTGGCGACGCCCAAGCCGTGCGAGAGGATTATCTCAGCGCTCGCGAACAGCATCACGCAGCCCTCAACGAAGCCGTCCGCGGTGGCGGCGAGCGTGTGTTCTTCCATCTTACCGATGCTCCGCTTGCGCCCTTGATGCTGTCCATCGTCGATCACCTTGAGGGAGCCGCTGGATGAGCTTTGCCTCTCCTCTGATCCTGGCTGGCCTTCTCGTCTTGCCACTGATCGTCTGGCTGCTTCGCGTGATGCCGCCTCAGCCGGTCAAGCGCGTCTTTGGCGGCATGTTCTTCCTCGAGCGCATCGACAGCGCCAAGACACAGCCCGTTCGCACACCACCATGGATTTTGATCCTCCGTGTGCTGGCATTTGCGGCGTTGGTCATCGGCTTTGCCGGGCCAAACGTCGGACAGCCCATCGAACGCCGCGACGGTGATCTGCTGTTGGTCATCAATAACGGCTGGGACGCTGCGCAACATTGGGAGCAAAGCCTCGAAGCTGCCCGCCAGGCCATCGCAGAGACCGATGGCACCACCCGCATCATGACCATGTCCGATCGCGTCGTCTCACCACCCCTTTCACGCCGTGCAGCAGAAGAAGCCCTCAAGACCGTCAACGTGGCCCCCGCGCTGGTGGATTGGGAGGACTTACCGCGAGAAGCAGCCGACCTCGGCGACCGGACCATCGTGATCACCAGCGCAGCGCTTCGCGAGGACGCGAGCATTGCGCCCGTGGGTTCAGCAGACGCGTTCTTCGTACCTGAAGCGAACGTCTCGGCCCTGGGCACGCCCAAGATCACAGGCGAAGCGATCAGCGTACCGCTCTACCGTACGCAGACGGATGTCCCGCGAACCTACTCCGTACGCGCCCTCAGCCAAGATGGCCGCACCGTCGCAACGCAAGATCTTGAGCTGAGCGTGGGCCAAGCTGGCGCCGAGGTGACATTCCGCCTCCCCCTTATCCTCCGCAACGACGTGTCTCGTCTGTCCATCGACGGCATCCGCAGTGCTGGCGCTGTCGCTCTGTTGGGCTCATCGGCTCGCCGTACGCTGGCAGGTTTGATCAGCGCTGGCGCCGACAGCCTCCGCGAAGGCGGCTTTTACATCGAGCGCTCGCTCGCAGCGACATCGGACATCCGCCAAGGGCCATTGGGTGCATTGCTCAGTGAGCGTCCTGGTCTATTGATCCTCGACGATGTCGGCACGTTGCGACGGGAAGATCGCCGCGTTCTCGAAGACTTCGTGCGTACCGGCGGCGTGCTCGTGCGCTTCGCTGGACCGAACCTCCTCGCGGCAGGAAGCGGGCGTCTCGATCCCCTCATGCCCGCTCCACTGTTGGGTGGAGAGCGGGCCCTCGGCGGCGCCCTCACCTGGGCACAGCCGCAGTTGGTTGCGCAGATCGACCCCGACAGTCCCCTCGCAGGTCTTCAGCTCAATGAGGACATTGCCGTACGCAAGCAGGTACTTACCCAGCCCAGTGCCGATGCGGAAACATGGGTCTCCTTGGCCGACGGCACCCCCATGGTCACCGCCGCTCGGCGAGACGAAGGCCTGGTCGTGCTGATTCACGTGACTGCTGTTCCCACGTGGTCTGATTTTCCGGTATCAGGACTCTTCGCGTCGATCATGCAGCGACTGTCAGCATTGGCGGAAACCGATCTCAACGTCGACACCACGGCTGCTGGCGAGCCGCTTCCCGCTGTGCGCTTGCTGGATGGCCGTGGCCGCCTGATTGAGCCTCCAGCTGACTCACCGCCGCTAGTGATCGGCGAACCTGCCGCGCCTGGCCTTTACGGCGAAGGGGCTTCTGAGGTTGCGGCGCAGGCCTTTAGCGGCGATCGCCTTCGCCCCATGACGCCGAGCGATCTGCCCCGCGGCGCACGGCTCATCGGGCCTCAGGCGCAGGGCGTCAGCGACCTCACCCCCTGGTTCATCGGGCTCGCCCTCCTCCTCTTAGCGATCGACGCTATCATCAGCATGGGAAGCCTTCCGTTCCTGCCGGCAGCAACAGCGGCGCTAGCCGCGATCGCCTTAGTGAGCCCCAGCGATGCTGAGGCTCAGCTACGCCCGCCGCTCACCCGGCAATCAAAAGACGCCGCGCTTTCGTTGCGCTTCGCCTATGTCAAAACAGGCGATGCAGCGTTGGACCGCCTCAGCGAAGCAGGCCTCTTTGGCCTCACCACCGAGGCGACGCGGCGCAGCGCGCTCGAGCCCGGAACCCCTCAAGGCGTCGATCTCGACCGCGATGAGCTATCCGTCTACGCACTTCTCTATTGGCCCGTGCGCCCCAATCAGCCAACGCCTTCAGACGCAGCGCTTCAGCGCATTGAAGCGTACATGGATGGTGGCGGCATGCTGATCATCGACACGGGTGACGGCAGCTCACCGGCTCGCTCTCAGGTGTTGCGAGACGTCCTCGGCCGCCTCGACGCCCCGCCCTTGCAGCCTTTGGGCGAAGACCATGTGCTGCTTTTTTCATTCTACAAGCTCAACGATTTGCCGGGTCGCAATTCGGGTGGTGACGTTTGGGTGGAAACGAAGGGTGCGCTGGATCAGCGCCGCGATGGCGTGCCGTCGCTCATCGTCTCTGGCCGTGATTGGGCGAGCGCTTGGGCTCTAGATGCCAACGGCGCGCCGCTGCGTCCCGCTGGCCCCGGCGGCGAAGTCCGCCGTGAGTATGCCTTCCGTGCAGGGATCAATATGGCAATGGTGGCGATCACCGGCAATTACAAAGCCGACCAGGCCGACGTGCAAACACTCCTCGACCGGTTGGGAGAAACGAGCCAGTGAATTACGGTTGGGACCCCCTCGCCCCCATCTGGGTCGTCGTGACATTGGTCAGTCTGCTGCTCATCAGCAGCGTCCTCCGCTTTCGTGCCAACAGGCTGGGCGCCGTCGCTCGATCGCTCGCCGCGCTCTGCGCAGGGCTTTTCCTGTTGGGGCCTGAGGCGATCCAACAGAACCTCCAAGGCCTACCCGACCAAGTCCTCGTTCTCCTCGACGACAGCGGCAGCATGAAGCTCGGGGATCGCTCAAACCTGCGTGATCAGGCTCTGGAACGTCTGACGGCGAAGTTTGAAGATTCCGGCGCCGAGGTAATCACCAGCCGCTTTGGCGACAATGAATCCAGCTCGCTTGGCGAGGGTCTGACCACAGCCCTCGCTGGGATGGATCGCAGCCAACTGGCCGGTGTCTTTCTGCTCACGGATGGCCGAGTCGAAGACCTGTCGACGAGCGCGCTTACCCAACTGCCGGCGCCGATGCATGCCCTCCTGGTCGGTGACAAGGCGCGCGAGCAGGACAGACAGCTATCCTGGATATCGGCACCGCGCTTCGCCTTGGTTGACGAGCCCATGCAGCTCCAATTCCGCATCGATGACACGGAAAGCACAGCGCTTCTCCCGCTAACGCTGCGGATTGATGGCAACATCGTCCAGACACAGAACGTTCCGACAGGCCAGACGGTCACGATCAATGTACCAATGAAGCGGCCGGGTGAGCGGATTATCGAGCTTTCCATCCCAACGGCCGCTGGTGAACTCAGCACACGCAACAACGGGATCACCGCGCGCACCAATGTGATCCGTGATCGCTTGCGGGTGTTGCTCATCTCAGGTGAACCCCATGCGGGTGAGCGCGTGTGGCGCAATGTCTTGAAATCTGACCCCGCCGTGGATTTGGTGCACTTCACTATCCTCAAACCAGCGAACAAAGTCGCCGCCGCGAGTGACCAAGAGCTCAACCTTATCCCGTTTCCGAGCCGGCAATTGTTCCTCGAGAAGCTTCAGCACTTTAACGTCGTGATCTTTGATCGGTACACCTACAGGGGCGTGATCACGTCCTTCGAGCTGGCGGAGGTCGCCCGCTATGTCGAAGGCGGCGGCGCTGTTCTCGTGGCCGCCGGGCCCGAGCTTGCGCGGGAGGGCAGCTTAGCCACCCAGCCTAACCTCAGCTATATCTTGCCAGCATCACCCATCGCGGTGGCGGACGAGACCCCCTTCATCCCCACACGGACCGAACTCGGTCAGCGACACCCTATCACGTCAGCCCTTGAGGGCAGCGATGACTGGGGCCGGTGGTTGCGGCGCATTCCCGCTGAAGCCCAACGTGGCCAGGTCTTGATGGAGACCGACGACGGCGATCCTCTTCTCTTGACCCACCGTTTGGGCGATGGCCGCATTGCGATGCTCCTCTCTGACCACTTGTGGCTCTGGGCGCGGGGGTTTGACGGCGGTGGTCCGCACCGAGAGTTTCTTCGACGGCTAGTCCATTGGCTGATGGCGGAGCCAGAGCTGGAAGAAGAGGCCCTCATTGCCAATTTAGACGAGGACGGATCGCTCACGGTGACGCGTCGTAGTTTGAGTGCCGAGGTCAACCCGGTCATCGTGCGCACAACCAGCGGCGACAGCCAATCGCTCGCCCTCGAGGAACGCGGCCAGGGTCTCTTCACGGGTGGCGCGACCAGCATTGCTGACGAACTCGTCCGGCTTGAGACAACGTTGAGCAATGGGCGCAAACTGACCGCTGCCGCCGTGAAAGAGCGCGGCACGTCGAGAGAATTCGCAGCCGTGACGGTGACGTCAGAAGCGCTCGAGGCCCCCCTAACGGACCTCGGCGGCGGCATCTTCGAGGTCCAACGCCCAGGCGATGCCGACATCGCGATCCGTACAGTGAACGCTAACCGCGAGCGAAAGGCGGGCGCCAACTGGGCCGGTATCACGCGGCGTCAAGCCAGCGTGGTTCTCTCCGAAGCCAGAGACGCGGCGATACCGCGTTGGCTGTTCGCCCTGATTGGAGCCGGCCTGGTGTTCCTAGCTTGGCTGCTGGAGAGCGGCCGGCTCACGCGCAACAGGGCAAACTCAGTCGCTGCGTGATAAGAAAACACTTGAACGGGTGACAAGCCGCCAAATCTTTGTCAACATGGCCTTAACCAAGGGAACGGGCCATGAAGAACAACGTCGTGATTGTGGCATTGGGCATACTGACACTGGCCACGCAGGGCTGCGCAGCGAGCCGAGCCGTAAGTGACAGCGCCCTAAGAGCCGTTGGCGTTGCCCCAACCAACGCCACCGATGCCGACGCGAAGGCCCAAGCTGACGGCGACCATTGGTCGGAGGATTGGGTTTGGAAGGGCGACAAGCTTTAACCAAGCCTTCACCTTACGGGCGTCGTTTGCGCCCGTGACCCAGAGCTTTGAGGCATTGCGAGACGGCTTCTTATCGCTCCTCCAAGGAGAGCGGCGCTATTCGGCTTACACGCTGCGAAATTACGAGCATGCGCTGCGCTGCTTCGGCGCCTTTCTCGTGGGCCATCTTGGCGACATTCCTGACGCCAAGGCCCTGAATTCCATGAAAACCAGAGATTTTCGGGCTTACCTGGCATCAAGGCACCGTGACGGGCTCGAAGCGGCAACGCTCCGCCTGGAACTCTCGGCACTTCGCAGTTTCTTCCGCTATTGGGACCGGCAGGGCGTGCTCGAGTCTGCCGCGCTCATGGCTTTGAAATCACCGAAGAAACCGAAAGTGCTACCGCGCCCGGTTAGCGCGCAATCAGCTGCCGAGCTGATCCGCGAGGCGGCTCAAGCTGACGTCACCGAACCGTGGCTCGCGGCCCGAGATGCCGCCCTATTCTCTTTACTCTACGGCGCTGGCCTCCGCATTGGAGAGGCCTTGAGCCTGCCGCTAGAGCCGCTTGGGGATCGCCTGCGGGTCCACGGCAAAGGTAACAAATCGCGTGATCTGCCGATCCTGCCCGCCGTTCGCGAAGCCGTTGAGGCCTACATCAACTGCCGGCCTACGGCGCAACTGGTCGATCACGATAGGCCCGAACCTCTTTTCTTGGGTGCCCGCCGAGGCCCCCTCTCACCGGGTGTGGCGCAAGGACGGATGCGGCACCTGCGCAAGGCGCTCGGATTGCCCGACAGCGCGACACCGCACGCCCTCCGCCACGCCTTCGCGACTGAGCTGTTGGCTTCTGGCGCCGACCTACGGGTGATCCAAGAGCTGCTTGGACACGCGTCCCTAGCCTCTACCCAGCGCTATACTGCCGTTGATCCTGACCGGTTGGCGGTGGAGCATCGGCGAGCCCATCCACGGGCCCGACGGGCGTAGAGAGAAGCTGCTCAGCCTGCTGCAAGACATCGTCCATGCCTTCACTCAGCGCATCGATCCCCCTTGCGCGAAAGAAGGCTTCCAGCCTGATAAGATGAGGCAGCGCCTCGCGAACCGAACTGACTATATACCGGGAACACTCTTTCTCTTCAGAAGCCGTCGTCATGAATCACCGAGAGTTGTTGACACACAACCTATGGTCGATATTGATAATTCATGCAACCTCTTGAATGTCCTGGACGTTGACTTATGAAGCGCTGCTCACCAGTTTGCGGCGCGAAAGACGCCCGTTCTCCAGCCCCAAGGACCCCCCACACATGCAGGTTGTGATTGTCGAGTCGCCCTCGAAGGCCAAAACAATCGGCAAATATCTAGGCTCCGACTACCACGTACTCGCGAGCTATGGGCACATTCGCGACCTTCCGTCCAAAGATGGTTCGGTCGACCCCGAGCAAGACTTCAAGATGATCTGGGACATGGACGCCAAGTCCAAGTCGCGCATCAAAGAGATCACCGACGCGCTCAAGGGCGCCGACGGCGTCATTCTCGCCACCGACCCCGATCGCGAGGGCGAAGCGATCTCGTGGCACCTCTACGACGTGCTCGAATCAAAAAAGGCGCTCAAGGACAAGAAAGTCCAGCGGGTCGCGTTTAACGCCGTCACGAAAAAGGCTGTCCAGGAAGCGATATCCAACCCGCGCGACATCGATCAGGACTTGGTCGATGCCTATCTCGCGCGCCGGGCCTTGGACTATCTCGTGGGCTTCTCGCTCTCGCCAGTCCTGTGGCGAAAGCTGCCGGGTAGCCGCTCAGCGGGCCGGGTTCAATCCGTCGCCCTACGCCTGATCTGTGAGCGCGAGCTCGACATCGAAAAATTTGTTGCCGAGGAGTTTTGGACCGTCGAAGCCGACGTTGCCTCCAACAGTGCTCCGTTCACGGCACGTTTGACCCACCTCGACGGCGAGAAGCTCACCAAGTTCTCACTGACCACAGAAGCGGATGGCCAACGCGCTAAAGACCTGATCGACGCGGCCAGCTTCTCCATCGCCTCAGTCGAGGCCAAGCCCACCAAGCGAAACCCCGCGGCGCCCTTCACCACGTCGACGATGCAACAAGAAGCCTCACGCAAGATCGGCTTCTCCGCCAAGCGTACGATGCAGGCAGCCCAGCGTCTCTATGAAGCCGGCCTCATCACCTATATGCGGACCGACGGGATCGACATGGCACCCGAGGCGGTCATGGCTTGCAGGGACGAAATCAAGAGCCGCTACGGCGACCGGTTCGTTCCGCCCAGCCCGCGGATGTACAAGTCGAAGCAAAAGAATGCGCAGGAAGCGCACGAATGTATTCGGCCTACGGACTTTTCCAAGCACCCCGACAGCGCCTCATTGGCGGAAGACGAGGCCAAGCTTTATCGCCTGATCTGGCGCCGCGCGGTGGCCTGCCAAATGGCCAGCGCCGAGCTTGAACAAACCACCATCGAAGTGAAGTCCGCGGACGAGAAGATCGGCATGCGGGCCACCGGGTCGGTCATCACCTTCGAGGGCTTCATCGCCGTCTATACCGAAGGCAAAGATGACGAAGAGGACGATGAAAAAGAAGGCGTCCTGCCCAAAGTGACCGCCGGCGCTAGCGCCGACATCTCCAAGGTCAATCCGGAGCAGCACTTCACTCAACCGCCTCCCCGTTTCACCGAAGCAAGTCTGGTCAAAGCCCTCGAAGAGAACGGCATTGGCCGTCCGTCGACTTACGCTTCGATCATCAGCACACTGCAAGACCGTAATTATGTCCGGATGGACCAAAAACGGTTTGTCCCCGAGGACCGTGGCCGCATCGTCACCGCCTTCCTCGAGAATTTCTTCGGCAAATATGTCGAGTACGACTTCACGGCTCAGCTCGAAGACACGCTGGACGAAATCTCCGGCGGTCGCGAGGATTGGCGAGCCTTCCTGGCCCGCTTCTGGGACGAATTCCACGCCAAGATCGACGGCATGACCGGTCTTCGGATCACCGAAGTCCTCGATGCCCTCAACGAAGCGCTGGGTCCGCACATCTTCCCCGACAAAGGCGATGGCTCCGATCCACGACAATGCCCGACCTGCCTCGAAGGCACGCTTTCGTTGAAAGTAGGCCGCTATGGAGCCTTCATCGGCTGCTCGCGGTACCCAGATTGTAAGCACACGCGCCAATTGGGCAAAGACGCCCAGGAAGCCCCGCAGGACAAGGTCCTCGGCGTCGATCCAGACACCTCCACCGAAGTGTCTCTCAAATCGGGCCGCTTCGGCCCTTACGTTGAGCGGGCGCCGGTCAGCGAGGAAGAGAAGCCGAAACGCGCCTCGATCCCCAAAGGCTGGGACGTCGGCGATATCGACTTCGACAAGGCGATGATGCTGATTTCCTTGCCGCGCGATGTAGGTCCGCACCCTGAGGATGGTCAGACCATCGAGGCTGGCATCGGCCGCTACGGTCCCTTTGTGAAGCACGGCAAGACCTACGCTAATCTCGAGAATGTGGACGATGTTTGGGAGGTCGGTATCAACCGTGCCGTCTCGATCATCGCTGACAAGCTGGCCAACCCACGCGGGCGTGGCCGCGCCGCCGCCAAGCCGCAGCGTGAACTCGGCGCCCATCCGGATACAGAGGAAATCATTGGCGTCTACGAGGGCCGCTACGGCCCCTACGTCAAGCACCAAAAGGTCAACGCCACGATCCCGAAGGACATCAATCCCGACGAGATCACCCTCGAACAGGCCCTCGACCTAATCGCCGCCAAAGAGGCCAAGAAGCCCACGAAGAAGAAAAAAGCGACCAAGAAAAAGGCTGCGAAGAAGAAGGCGACGAAAAAGAAAGCCACCAAAAAGGTCGCAAAAAAGACCACGAAGAAAGCGGCTAAGAAGGCCGCGAGCACGGACGGCTCGGACGAGGCCTGATGCTGTCCAGCAAGCCCTGGCGAACAAGACTGTTCTAGCTGGGGCTTGGCCTCACAGCCCATGATGGCGCCTATGGGCTCGCTTCGTTCGTCAACAATCTGTACGCCTCAGGACCACGCAACGACTACCTTCACGACGCGTACTACGTGGCCTCAGGCATACCGTGGTTTAGCTTTTTGGGCCTCTTACTCATCGGTCTGAGCTTCTTCTTTCCAAAGGCATAGGACGCCACCCCCGCGATCAATTCGCGTGGGCCGGACCTTGCAGCA
>JABSRH010000034.1 GCA_013215175.1 Parvularculaceae bacterium
GGGCCTGTGCCTGGTGTTCGTGGACGTGGTTCGAGAATTGCCCGCCACGCTGATCCTGCGGCCCTTCAACTTCGAAACGCTGGCGACGCGTGTCTATCGATTGGCGAGCGACGAGCGCATTGTTGAGGCATCCACGGCCTCCGTGATGATCGTTTTGCTCGGCTTGCTGCCGGTCATCATCTTGAATCGCCAAAGCAAAAGATAGTCGCCACGCCAAAGCGAGAAACAGTTGATTCCACGCCCGGCTTGCGCCACACACCTCGCTCAAGCCCCTATAGCTCAGCTGGTAGAGCAACTGATTTGTAATCAGTAGGTCCGCGGTTCGAGTCCGTGTGGGGGCACCATTTTTCATCTCGCGGCGCGTGGCGCCTCCGATGGGGCGGGCTGCTTGCCCGGCGGCCAGTCGGTCGCCCAGGGGGCAGAGTGCGACCGGTATCGGCGAAGCCGCAGTGCACTATTGCTCGCTCGCGCTGTTTGAGGGCATTCGGTTCGGAGCCGCCAAAGGCTGCACTTAATTGATGATGGCCAAGAATTGTTCAGCGAACTGTTGATCTCTTTCGGCCTTATAGTGGCCGTCGGGGAGGAATGCTGCTGGATCGGACGGGTCGACGAATTCAGCGGTCGCAAGATAGTCCGCCTCTTCCGCGTCGAGGGTCGGTTTGAGGAGCGTCAAGAGATCGACGTCGCGTGGGTTTCTCGATTGGATCAAGAACACCACTGGACGTTGGCCATCAGCTTTCGCGGTGCGCGAGAACTCACGAACCATACGGATCAAGACGTCGTTGTACGGATAGGTTTCTTTTTCAATGACCTTGTTTTTGGCTTGTTGCAGGGTCGTCGTGGCCACAGAGCGTCTGACGAGTCGCGCGAAGGGCGAAACGTCGAGCCATGACATCCCAAAGGCCTGCGGCCCGTAGAAGAAGTCTTGCTCCCTAAGCTGAGCATACCATTCGCGCCGCGCGGCCGGGTCGGCTCTGAGCTGCCGAAATTGCTCGGCGTTGGTGACCAACGGATCGATACGCTGCAGGCCTTCTCCTTGGAGCCTGAAGATAGGATACGTATAGGGAGCAGGTTGCTCGAAAGCCCACGTGCTGTTGCTCATGGCCGCCATCGACGGCACGGCTGACGACAAGATGCCGAGGACGGCCACATCTCCCTGCCGCCTATTGGGCTGATCGCTTTCAAAGACGGCATAGGTGAAATTGGGCGGTGCTCCGGGCCCTGAGTGGGAGTCCCAGTTGAGTTCTGGGTCTATTTTTTCAGCTTGGCGCATGATCCGGTTGACGAAGGACATACCGTAGCTTCGGACAACGGGGCCATTGGCCGTGTCCTCGCCAGCAAAGCGTTCAGCTGACCGCTCTAATAGCTCGTCCGTCCAGGCCACATCGTAGAGATTGCCTGGCACGCCAGGATTGTCTTCCCAAACGTCGAGCTTTCCAGGCACCGAACGTCCGTATTCAAAATATTGAATAAGGGAGCCTGCTTTTCCGGTGCGTTCCGCTAGCGGCAAAACACCGGCGACGAGCACATCCAGTACCAGTATCCAGACGATTGTGAGGCCGATCACGGAAACGGATTTATGCATGATGCCAACCTAGAACTGGAAGTAGATGAAGGTGGACGTTGCGGTCGTGCTGCCGAACGCGAGGAGGTAGAACATGGATGCGTACATCGCGGTTCGGACCGGTGTCGGCCACCGCTCGTAGAAGTGAACCTCGTTGCTCTTTTCGGTCATCAGATCCCAAACGAACAACAAACCTAGGCAGAGGAATGCTGCCAGCGGAGGCGTGGGAACAGACACAACCGCAGGCGCCGACACGGTGCCGATAATCCGACCGGTAAAGTTGGCAATCTGATCGAACGAGGTCGCGCGGAATAGGAGCCAACCGTAGCAGACCACCTGAAAGAAGGCGGCAATAGACAGAACCCGAACCGCCATGCCTTTCAAGCCCCGGGCCACGCCCTCGGCCCCGGCCTTCTGACGGCCAGCAATAGCTCTGTGCACGGCCAACAAGCCGCCTTGGAACGATCCCCAGAGGACAAAATTCCACGCCGCACCATGCCATAGGCCGCCCAGCACCATCGTCGCGATGAGGTTTCGATAGGTCTTGAAACTGCCGCCGCGATTACCGCCTAGCGAGATGTAGAGATAATCTCGGAGCCAAGTGGATAGAGAGATGTGCCAGCGGCGCCAGAACTCTTGAGGGTCCGACGCAAAGTATGGCTGCGCAAAGTTGCGCATCAGCCCGAAGCCGAGCATTTTGGCGACACCACGAGCGATGTCCGTGTAGCCCGAGAAATCGCAATAGATCTGAATGGCGAAGAGCCACGTCGCGAAGATGATATCCAAGCGCGAGGGGTCCGGACTCGCGTAAATCGCATCGACCGATGGGGCGATGCCATCGGCGATCACGATTTTTTTTAGCAGGCCCAGGAGACACAACACGGCACCGCGCTCGAAGTTCTTCCAGGTGAGCACGCGAGGCAGCGCGATGTTCGGCAGGAGGTTCTTTGCGCGCTCGATGGGGCCAGCCACAAGCTGGGGAAAGAAGGCCACGAAGAGCGCGAAGTCGAAGAAATCCTCCGCTGGCTCAAGATCGCGACGATAGATGTCAAAGGTGTAGCTCAGTGTCTGGAAGGTATAGAATGAGATACCCACCGGCAGGACAATCGACAGTACGAGCGGGTCCGTCGCAAAGCCAACGCTGGCGAGCAACGCCTCGAAGCTCTCCACGAAAAAGCCGAGATACTTGAAGATGCCCAGCATTCCCAAGTTCAGCGCCAACGAGATGTAGAGGAACAGCTTGCGCCGCTGTTCAACGGTCTCCTTGGCCATGCGAAGGCCAAGAATGTAGTCCACCACCGTACTGAGCATGATCAGGCTGAGGAACCGCCAATCCCATGCTGCATAAAAGACATAGCTGGCCACAAGCAGCATGCGGTTCTGAGCTTTATGCGGAAGGATCACATAAAGTCCGCCTACGATGGCGAAGAATGCCCAAAAATTGAGTTCGCTAAAAAGCACGACGTCCTCGCCCCGAGGCTTCACTCTTTAGTGGAAAACCAAAAAAATGTCTTAAAAATTGGCAGGCGGGAGGCTGCTCCGTGGGCCGTTGGGGCCGTTGATCGGTACCGCGCCCTGCTTACCCACGGCGCGTTCGACAGCTAAGCCAGTGCGACGATTGATCTGTGAACGGCAGCCCGTGATTCAAACTGGCCATTGCGCCTTCCCTATCACACCCGGTTGGGTGAGCTCCGCAATGTGCTGGGCTCACCCAACCGAACCTGTGAAGGCATGATGGATGAGCACCCTAGCCGTCGTTGCTGTCGCCGCCTGTGCATGGCCGATATTTCGGTAGGGCTTCCATGGCCTCGGAGGAGTAGGGTTCGACGCCGAAGAGCATCGGGTAGTGAAACGCCCGGAGTTCGGCGTGGAAGGCTCGCACACATGCTTCGTAGCGTTGGTAGGCGGAGACATCCGTGCTGGCCGCTGCGGTAGCGATACGCTCCGTGAGCAAGGTCGGCGACAAGAAAGCGACGCTCGCCATGCGGGCATCTCGTTTGGCCACCCCTGCCCTCAGCGATTGCGATAGAGGCTCCACGGTCTGATCACCCACTTGTTGGAAGGCGTAGTACCATTTCCATTCGAAGGGACGCTCGACCTCCGCATACGGAGACCATTCTGGGTAGCGCTCGAGAAACGGCTCCATCGTCGCTTGCTTGGGAAGGTCCCAGGCGTCGTTCACGGCTTCGCGTTGGGTGAGCAGGATATCGCCGCCATCGGGCACCGACACTGTGCTTTCGACAAGGAGCTTCCCGCCTGTTGGCACCACCAAGGCTAAGACGAACCACGCGCCCAGAACCGTTGCTGCCACGGTAGGGCCCGAGGAAAGCCGCGAGGCTACGAAGTGGCATAGCAGCCCCCAGAAGCTGACGTTGAAAGCCACCACGGCGACAATTGCCAAGGTAGGCCCAGCTGGCGAACCGGCGATCAAAGCGCCGACGAGGAACGGTAGGACGATCGCCACAAACAGGAGCGATGCCCGTAAGGTCGTACGCCAACGGAAGAGGCCGCTGGTCTGCGCTGTGGCGAGCAGGAGTTCTAAACGCCGCCCCCTGCTCTCACTCGCCCGCAAGTCATGCAGTAGCACGATGAGAAAGATCGGTACCAAGACGGCTGCCACGAAGGTGAAGTCGAGTTGGCCTGCGAGAGCTAGCTCGGGATTGCCTGTATCCGCCTCGTAGATCTGCCCCTCAACCGCTAACATCCGGATACGGTGCTTCCAAGGCAGCTCGCTACGCACACCCTGGGCCGCAAAAGCAAGCGCCGAGGGTTCATCATAGGTGAAGTGGTAGGAATAATAGGCTGCGCCGCCAGCGTCGCTTTGTTGGGTCAGGACATAGTCGCGGTCCTCCGTGACCACCCTTTCCAACTCTTCGATCAGAGTTTGCTGCTCACTGACCGCGGCGAAGCCAGCGATGACGGACAGGGTAGACAGGATGAACGCGACAGCCAGCGTCGCTTGCACCATGCGATCTCGCAAGGCGAGCCAGAGTTCGTTCTTGAGACTAAGCATGGGCAGCCTCCGTGAGAGCCAACGCTCGCGCTCGACCCAAGGCTGCGAACCCGGCAGCCCAGAGCAGAAGGACCAGAAGGAACAGGCTGGAACCCGCCAAGCGGTCCGAAGCCGGTGCAGGTGCAAACCGGAATTCGTCCAACACGCGCCAGTTCTCGGCACTGACCCGGGTGCGCTGCTCGGCGCCCTTGTCTCTGCTACGGTTGATGTCGTCTGTGTAAGTCATTTGCTCCGCGTGAACGCGATTGAGCCCTTGGACGAAGCTGAAGCGAGCCGCTTCGGCTTCGCGCGTGAACCGATGATGCTGCGCCAAATCGGTGCTCGCTAGGGTCATGGAGAAGTGGCGAACCGCTAGCTGAGGCGACAATAGGCTGAGCCAGTGCTGAACCCGAGCCTGGGCCACTTCGCCAGCAAGCTTCTTCTCCGCGAAGGTGTTCATCGTATCGGTCAGGTCCGCCTCGGCAGCCTCCGCCACCACACCGCGGAAATTGATGGGCAGGTCCTCGACGTGATGGACGCCGTACTGTTCGAGAAGGTTGGCACGCAGACGATTGAACGCCGGGTCGTTAGCGTTGTGGCCGTCACCCTGCTCTCGCAAAGCGACCGCGACTTCGAGGTCGGCTTCGATCTTACTCGGCATGGGCGAGGCCATACGCGCGAAGGAAGCCACGACCGGCGGCACCATCAAGCAAAGCGCCAGCCAAAGGACCATGAGCGCCATCAGCGAGGTGGATAGCTGCCTTGTACTGGTGGAAACAGCGGCGATCATGAGCGCCCAAACAGTGAGATAGACCGCGTACCCCACAATGAAGGTCGTCGTGACGACGAAGGACTCGCCAGCGAACAACGCTTGCGATGCCGCGAGGACCAACGGGAAGAGCAGCGCCGCGGACACGCCGAGGAGCGCGATCACCTTACCCAGCCAAATATCGTGAGGCGCCACGCCAGCCGTTAGAAGTTGGCGGTCCGTGCCGCCTTCCCGCTCCCGCGCCATGGACGCGAAGCCAATAACAATCAGCACCAAGGGCACGAGCAATTGATAGGCCATGGCGGGGGTAAGGCGGGCGAGAGCACCAGCCCGCGCTCCCGAAAAGGCAGGCGCGAAGGTGGCCGAGTTTTGATGGTGACCCTCGAGGAACATCACTGTACCGGTGTACGGATCGACTCCCGGATCAACCACGGCAAGCGGCGCAGGTGCTCGGAAGACGTAATGTCCGTAGTGAACCATGCGGTGGGGGTGCCTATCGGGCTGGTTGCGGAACGTTTCCTCCGCTGCGGTCTGCAGGCTATCGCGGCTGGCACGCTCGGCACCGACACGGGCGCTGTTCGCGACCAGCGATGTGGTGATCAGCACAAAGCCAAGGATGAGGGCCGCAACGCCAAGCTTAGAGCGAAGCCAAAAGCGCCACTCGCCCGCAGCGATGATCAGGGCCGGCTTCATTGTTGATGCTCCTTGGCAAAGGCTTGGTGCACCTCGTCGGGTGAAATCCGACCGCCTTCAGGTGCCTCGAACAGACCCACCAACTGCCCGCGGCGCAGCAAGCCGACGCGGCGGGCGACTTGGCATGCTCCGTAGACATCATGGGTGACCATTAAGACCGTCGTGCCCGACTCGGCAAGTTTGGAGATCAAGGCGTTGAACTCATCGATGGCCACTGGGTCTAGGCCCGATGTTGGTTCGTCGAGGAATAGGATCGGCGCCTTGCGCAGAATGGCCAAAGCGATGGCTACCTTCTGGCGCATGCCTTTCGAGTAGGTTTCAAGGCGCTGCCCGCGGGCATCCTCGCGCAAGCTCACATGATCAAGCGCCGCCTCAATATCTTCGGGCGTCTGGCTGACGCCAGCGAGCGCGAGGAAGTAGTCGAGGTTTTCGCGCGCCGTGAGATGCGGGTAGAGGTTGGCCGCCTCGGGCAAGTAAGCTGATTGTTGGTGGACAAACTTTTTGTCCGCCTGAACATCCTGACCCAGCACCTTCGCCTCACCTGAAGCTGGCGCCAGAAAGCCTAAGAACGTCAAGAGGGTCGTGGACTTGCCCGCGCCGTTGCCACCTAACAGCGCAAACACATCGCCCTTCGCCACACTGAACGTGACATCCGACAGAACGCGGGCCTGTCCCCGCTCCACGCATAGGTCTGTCGCCTCAATCGCCATGGAACTCATTGATACTCTCCTTCGGCAAGAGCCTGGATTGTTGGCGTGGTGGGCCAACTCATAGGTAAGACAGCCACGGCTGTTTGCCCTTTTGACGGTGTTTGTACAGAGCGAAGACTTTCGCCAGTGGATACATGATCACTGTTAGGATAACCGCTCCTAGCCAGATCAATTGAACGTTCGGCAGTCCGAAGCGGACGCCCTGGTTCGGGCCAAAGATCGGGAAGAGCACCCAGTAGGCCGCTAGCAGAACATAAAGGTGGAGGACGTACACAAACATCGGCACCGAGCCGAAAGTCTGCAGCCAGCCCAGCACCCTATTCGGCATCTTGAACGTCTCGAACCACGCGAGCGCTGGCAGAGCTACACCCAGCGTGAAGAGGATGTAGTCAAGTGACGGCGGGTATTTGGTGAAGTTGAGGAAGCCCATCACGGTCTTCAGCAAACTGCCCTTTTGCGTCCAAGGCTCGGCCTCGCCATAGATGTTGAAACCTCGGAGGACGGCTAAGCTCAGCAAGCAGATCACACCGATGGCGACCAAGGCCTTAAGGCGCAGCTGGGGCACGACACCCGCTCCAAACAACGGCCCGGCGAAGTAGCCCAGTAGGATTACACCAAACCAAGGCAGCACGGGGTATGACAGCTGCACCGTCAGTCCACCCATGGAAAAAAGATCGCCGCCATCATGCAGGATGGCCCAGATCACGTAGCCGGGATCACCTTGGGCGATTTCGATGGGCTCGAGAGCGTTGTGGCCGAGCACGATAGCGAAACCGAGGGCACCGATCAGCCAGTAGTTCATCCGAGTGGCCAGCGAGAGCATCACCATCGCTGCGCCGATCGCGAACAAGACCTGCAGGAACATGAAACTCGGATAGCTGTCGATCCATAGCAGGTAGTAGAACACCAGCTCGATCATGATGATCACGAGGCCGCGTTTGAACAGGAACCCTGACGGGGATCGGCTCTCGCCACCCTTGGGGTGCGCGTAAAGCCAAGCCGACAAACCAGCTAAGAAGATGAAGACCGGCGCACAGATGTGCGTAACCAGTCGTGTAAAGAACATGTCGGGCTCAACCCAGTCATGCATAGGATCACCGACGCGAACGTGCATGTAGAAACGCTCGCGCACGTGATCCATCATCATCAGGACGATGACGAGGCCGCGCATGATGTCGATCGAGGCCATCCGTGGCGCGGGGGCAATCACACCATTCATAGCTCAACTCATTGGTTCACAAGCAGGATGGGCGATGCCGAAGCACCGCCCAAGGATTTGGCGTGTCTACGAATTAAAATCCGTAAGTCGCCGTGAGGCGGAAGCGACGTGGCGCACCCGGCTCAACCCAAACGTTGGCGAAGGAGTTCGTGTAGAACGTCTCATCGAACAGGTTGTCGATGTCTACGCGGACCGCGAGGTCTTCGGTCACGTTCAGCTCACCGAACAAGCGAACCGTCGTGTACTCTGGCAGCACGAAGTCCGAACCGACAAAGCCGTTACGCTCGCCAACATACAGGACACCGCCGCCCACTTGAGCGTCCATGGTGCCAACGTCGAAACGCTGCGAGGCTTGAACGTTGAGCTGGTGCTCTGGCGAGTTGATCAGCGGGTCACCGGGATTGATGGTGAAACCAAAACCGTCAGCGTCGGCAAAGCTGTTCGAGAACTCAGCGTCGACGTAGGCGTACGAGGCCCACAGGCTGAAATCGTTAGCAAAGTCGAGGTTCGCATCGAACTCGAGGCCAGAGCTTTCGGCTTCACCAGCTGGGATCGAGAAGAACCCGACCGCTGTGGCTTCCGGACGGTCGTCATTGACCAGGAAGTTGCCCTGGTAAGCGCGACGCTCGCCCTGGACGAAGATCTGATCGTCTTCGAGGGTGTCCTGCGCGACGGCAGGTGCCAGTGCGAAAAGCGTGGATGAAAGTGCGGTCGCCCCCACGAGCGACATATACGTACGAGTGGTCATGATGAACTATCCCCAGACCGTTGAATGAACAGATGATTTCATTGGATGCAGGCAGGCGCGCGTCGTTGCGCTGACGAACAGCGACGACGAAAAGAGCCTGTAAGTGCGGATTAGCTCAGCGGGGGACCGGTCGGCGGAGGCCAGGCGCTGGTGAGGTCTGTTGTGATCTCGGACCGACCGAGCTGATCGCCGTGATCCTTTCGCGCCTGGATCGCATGGGCCACCGGAGCAGCCGGCGGATCGACGCGATAGTCGCCCGTATCGATGAGCTGGATGACGCACGGAACGCCTTCGTGGTCGTGGGGCTCCTCACCATGCTCAAAGGCGTGGACGGCCGTAACCGTGCTGCTGGCTAGGAGCAGCGCCGGGACGATGATGCCCAGGAGCGATGAAAAAGTGATACAACCACACTCGCCCGCTAGCACCGCGGGGGGCCCGAGGCAATTTATGGTTATCGCCGATCGATAATGTAGGGCTACCAAATCAGCACAGGTGCGGCAGCGCCATTACCCTAAACTGGCCGAGATGGATGCCGCTAGTCGTCAAAATCGCGATGCAGTTGCGCAACATTCAACGCGATTTATTGCCAAACAGACCGCCTGCAACGGCAATAAACCAAGCCGAATCCAGTCGATTCTCGTGCCGAATGCTCCCGACTGAGTTTTCCGTCTTGCGATAAACGGCTTCAGAGATTAACCTTCCAACATGCAGGGAAGTTCACGCTTCGACCAGGTCACCGTTCGCAGGGCCGTCGATCATCAGCTTAGCGAGTGGTTCAACACTTAGCGGCTCTTGGGCCCTTTCGCGTGCGTTGGTCTCAATTCTGACGCGCTGGCCGGACCGCCGGCACCTCCCCCATCCATCAGTAGTGTAGCTAAGGACTTCAGCCATGAGGGCGTTTTTCTATGGGACCGCTTCGGTCCTTCCCATCCTGTGCGCAACGGCCATCGGGACGGCCGTCGCTCAAGAACCGACCACCAGTGACGACGACGATACGGTAATCGTCACAGGTACACGGATCAAAGGTCTTGAGACCGATGGAGCGGTTCAAGCCCTCTCGCTAGACCGAGACGACCTGTTAGAGACCGGCGCCACGAACCTCGTCGACGCCCTGAAAGTGCTGCCCGTAACGGGCGGTGGCCGCGGCACGTTCTCGACATCGACCGCTGGCGCTCTTTCAGGCGACACACCCCCTGGCGCAGCCTCCGTCAGCTTGCGCGGCCTGGGTCCGAGCTCAACCCTGACACTGATCAATGGCCGGCGAGCGTCGATCACTAGCTTTGCCGTGGGGCAAGAGAACTTCATCGACGTCAACGCCCTGCCCTTTGCAGCGGTGGAACGGGTTGAAGTGCTGCCTAACGGCGCTTCGGCTATCTACGGCGCGGACGCCATCGCCGGTGTCGTGAACTACGTCCTGCGCGACGACTTCAACGGGTTTGAGATTTCCGGCACCTACGGCAACTCAACGGCGGACACGGACGAAGGTGAGTTCAACGTCAACGCCGTGTGGGGCCGCGCCAATGAGCGCCACTCGATCATGGTGGTGGGCGACTACTTCAAGCGCAACGCCCTGTTTGATCGCGATCGCGATGCTACGGCGAACTCCGTTCGTCCAAGTCAGCAAGGCTTCTTCCCTAGCTTCAACGACCTCTTCCTGATGGTCAACGATCAGACCGAGGAACCCGCCGATGGCGGATGTTCCGCCGATGATTTCGGCGTTGGTAGCTTCGGTGAATTCTGCGCGGTGAACACCAACGCCTTTACCTCCACCCAGGATGCCTACGAGAGCTTCGGCGGCATGGTGAACTACAAGGTCTTCCTCAGTGATCAGACGACTTGGTTCAATGAGTTCATCTACTCACACAATGAGAGCGAAGGCACGTCGTCACCCGCAGCGTTTAGCCGGGCGCCTGTGGACCCCGAAAATCCCAACTTCCCTGACGCCCTGATCGAAGACATTGAGGATGAGGGCCAAGCGGATTTCCAAGACTTCTTCGAGTTCCCGATCTTCGCCTGGGGCCGCTTCCTCGACCCTCGCGCCGTGGAAGTGGAAAGCTCCACCCTCCGCTTGGTGTCGGGCATCGAGCACGAGATGGCGAACGGTTGGAACCTTGAGGGCGCCGTTGTCTACGGCCGCAACGAGAGCGAGCAACGGGGCATCTCGGGCCTCGTTCAAGGCGTGCCGTTCTACAACAGCCTCTTGGGCAATCTGTGTTCGGATGGCTCGACGGTAGATCGTTGGGAAGTCGATCCCGAACGGCCCAACGCCTTCTTCAACGGCGGCACTTGTGAAGACGCGGGTTCCACAACGCTGTGGTACAATCCGTTCGGTGGACAGACGAACCAGCCTGAAGGTTTGGCGGAGCTGATCGAAACGCCCGCCAAGCGCAGCGGCGAAGCTGAGATCTTCCAGGTGGACTTCACAGCGTCCGGCGACATCATGGAGTTTGGTGGCGGTTCCATCGCTGGCGCGTTCGGTGCGGAATACCGCTATGAGCAGTTGGAAGACATGCCAGCGGATGTGGCCGTTGCAACTCGCGACAACCCGAATCCCATCCTGGGCTTCTCTTCGACATCGGCCGATGCCGACCGGACCCAGTGGGCGGCGTACGGCGAGCTCTACGTTCCGTTCACCGAAGACCTTTCGATGCAGTTGGCGGGCCGGTACGACTGGACCGATGATTTCGGCGATAGCTTCAACCCCAAAGTGGCGCTTCGCTATCAGCCGGTGGAGCAGTTCATCTTGCGTGGTAACTGGTCGACGTCGTTCCGAGCGCCATCGCTGGCCCAGATCGGCGCTGGCGTGCGCCTTACGAGCTATCGCGTGGATTGTGTCGCCACCCCAGGCGCGTGCGCCGGGGATCCTGACGGCGACGGCGAGCCCCTCCTTTCCGAGGAAGTCGGCAACGAAAATCTCGGTGCTGAGGAAGCAGAAAGCTTCTCCATCGGTGCCGTATTTGAGCCTACGCGGGATATTCAATTGACGGTGGACTATTGGTCGATCCGTCACGAAGACCTGATCGGCGTGGACGAGGACGACTTCATCAATCGCGCCTTGGCCGGTGAGTTTCAAGTGGTGGACGTCGCCAACGGCTTCCTGCCTACGGGCACACCAGGCCTCGAAGTTCGCCAAGTCGCTGGCGGTCAGGTCGTCACCGATGCCCACTTCTCACTGACGAACCTAGGCTTCCAAGAGACCTCCGGCATCGACGTGAGCTACACGCACGACATCGATGTTGGTCCGGGTACGCTGACCCTTCTCGCCGACGCGGGTTACCTACTGCAGTATGATCGCAAAGCGTCGGATACGGCGCCGGTGATCGATGAGGCAGGCGAGTTCACCTTCCCTGAACTGCTGCTTCGCGGTTCCGTGCGGTGGCGCCAAGGTCCCTGGCGATTGTCGAGCCGGGTGTTCTATACGTCGAGCTATGACGACGATCCGTCACAGCGGATTGTGGATGCGGCAATCGCCAATGGCTTCGTTCCCGCGGGCACCACGGTGGATCGCGAGATCGATGCGTGGACGACGGTGGACCTGAGCGCGTCCTACGACTTTGCTGAAAACAGCTTCGTTCAGCTCAGTATCGAGAATGCTTTTGACGAAGAGCCGCCGCTGGCCCTGGCGACGGGTGCTAACGTGGACTTCTTCAACCACGACTCGATGGGCCGCTTCATCGCGCTGCGTCTCCACGTAGCCTACTAAGGATCGCCAAGGCGGGTTGGTGAAGGCCAACTCGCCGTGCGATAGTCGCGTATGAGCCAGCCTAGCCCTCCACCCGCCTCACGTTTACCGGACACGTTGTTGATCCTCCTCGGGGCGGGCGTGCTGGCGTGGCTTGCCACTTGGGTGGTGCCCAAGGGATTTTTCAGCGGCGCGGAGGGCGCCTTCTCACTGGCTGATTTTCAGCTAGCGGAGCGGTCGCCTGCACCCTTTTTCGGTGACGGCGACAGCACCGGCTTTCTCGATTTCCTCTTCGACGGGCTGGTGAGCGGCGACGCCTATGGCGCCACCGTGGGCCTGATGGCATTTCTTTTGTCTGTGGGCGGTGCATTTGGCGTGGTTTCTCGGACCAAGGCACTGGAGAAGGCACTTATCGGCTTTCTCGCGCAGAAGCAGCGCCTTGCTGCCACGGCTGTGCCGGTGCTGTTCGTGGTGTTCTCGTTAGCCGGCGCGATTTTTGGCATGGGCGAAGAGGCCATCGTCTTCGTGGTGGTGATGACACCAGCGTTCTTGCGGGCTGGATTCGATCGCATCACCCCGGTCGTTACCGCCTATGTTGGCACCCAGGTGGGGTTCGCCACGTCGTGGATGAACCCGTTCTCCGTCGTGGTTGCGCAAGGCATTGCCGAGGTCCCCGTCATGTCCGGATGGGGCCTGCGCCTCGTGATGTGGGCCGTGTTCACGGGGCTCGGTGCCCTGGTTGCCTGGCGCTATGCCAAGAGCATAAGGAAAGAGCCTAGCGCCATCGTGGATGACGATCCGATTGCTGAGGGCGGCCTGTCCGTGGGGCATTGGTCGGTGATTACCACCGTTCTTCTCGGCATTGCTTGGATCGCTTGGGGCGTTGGCGCGAAGCAATACTACTTCCCAGAGATCAGTACCCAGTTCTTAGCCATTGGGCTAGCCGCAGGGATCATCGGTACGCTGTTCCGCCTTGAAGGGATGACCGCCAACGATGCTGCTGAGGCCTTTGCTGGTGGCGCCAAAGACTTGGTCCCGGCGGTGTTGATCATCGGCGCTGCGAAGGGCGTGGTGCTGCTCCTAGGCGGCGATGATCCCTCGGCGCCCAGTGTGCTGAACACTTGGCTACACGGTATGGGCGTGGCGACGGAGGAGCTGCCGCCAACACTATCGGCGGTGGGCATGTTGGGCATCCAATCGCTCATCAACCTGGTGGTGGTCTCAGGCTCAGGACAAGCCGCCCTCACCATGCCGCTGATGGCGCCGCTCGCCGATCTAAATGGTGTTAGTCGCCAAGTCGCCGTTTTGGCCTTTCAGTTGGGCGATGGCCTGACCAATATCGTCTGCCCTGCCTCGGCTGCACTGATGGGCTCCCTCGCTGCCGCCAAGGTCACATGGGGCGCCTGGTTCTCGTTCATCATTCGGCCGCTGCTGGGCGGTCTTGCCCTTGCCGTTGGGTTCATCCTGGTGGCAGTGCTCATAGGATATTCGTGATGAGATTTTTGTCCGTCGCCGCTTCTCTTTTTGTCCTTCTGCTGAGCGTTGCGCAGGCCGCCGGGCGGCTTGTGATTGCCGGTGGCGCTATTCGACAAGATAACAGTGCGGTCTGGCAAGCGTTTACTGAGGCGCTTCCCGCTGAAGGTACGGTCTTTGTCGTGGGCGGTGCGTCGGGCGAACCGCATCAGTCGGCTGAAGCCGCGAAGCAGGCTCTGATCCGGTTTGGCCTCAGTGCCGATCGTCTGAAGACGGCGCCACTTGCAGTGAAGGATGATCCGTCTACGAAGGGCGTGAATGAGGCTCGGTGGTCGAAGAATGGTCGGAGCGCCGGCCTCGCTGCGGAAATGAACAGCGCGGCGGGCGTTTGGTTCACCGGTGGTGATCAAACACGCCTCACGCAGCTTCTTCTGCAGCGAAATGGTTCGGATACGCCCGTGCTCGCTGCCATACGCGAGGCACGCGAAGCGGGCGCCGTCATCGGGGGCACGAGCGCCGGTGCAGCGATGATGAGCGACCCCATGATCACCGGGGGGAACAGCCTCGACGCCCTGTTGGGACGGGGTGAGCAAGTCTCAGTGGACGACGGATTGGGCTTCCTCAACGTCGGGGTCACGGACCAGCACTTCGGTGAGCGGGCTCGCCTGGGTCGGCTGATCCGAGCGCTGAGTTCCCTACCCGAGGCCAACAGCCGGATCGGTTTTGGCGTTGACGAGGGAACGGCTCTCGTTGTGGACGGCGGTAGTTTCTCCGTCGTCGGCGAGGGCTATGTCACGGTAATTGAAGCCACCTCAGCGTCTTTTGACTTGGTTCGGGGGCGGATTGTTGCGGAAGATATGATTATCCACCTCCTATCGCATGGCGACCGTATCTTAGAGGGTGGCGCCATCGCAGCAGCGGGCTATAAGAAGGCAACGCGCGGCAATGAGTACTACGATCGTAACCCCGCCGGTGGTGGCGGTATGGCCGTGCCCGGCTCGAGCCTAGCCGACGTGATCGGCGACGACCTGCTCGACAATGAAGGCGCACGATCGGCTAGCCGTGTCAGCTTTGGCGGCAATGGCCAGGGGGTGCGATATCGCTTTCAGCAATCGCAGAACTCAACGGGCTTTTGGGGACGCGGCCCGGATGGCCGCGCCCGCTACACCGTGACGGGGGTCGAGATGGCGGTCGAGCCTGTGGACGTTGAGATCAAAGACGTACGCTGACGCTTAGGCCAACTGCTCCTTGAACAAGGCGAGCATACGACCCCAGGCTTTGTCAGACTGCTTTTTGTCATAGGCGCGGGAGTCGGTGGGTACCCAGCCGTGCATCGCTCCTTCATAGACCTCGATCTCGGCAGGGACGTTGGCTTCGGCGAACGCCTTGATCAGCACGCCTTCCGCCTCGGGCTGACGCTCATGGTCGTCCTCGGCGATCGCGATCAGGACACCGCCTTTGATCTTCGGCGCGAGACGGTGCGGACTGTCGTCGGCGTCAGTAACCAGACCGCCGCCATGGAAAGACGCCGCTGCCTTAATCCGATCAGGAACCGCTGCGGCAGCGCGCAGGGTCCAAGAGCCCGTCATGCAGAAACCCGCCGTACCGACACCGCGCTGCATGTCAACGTGTGAACTTCGTTCCATTACGTCGCAAACGGCGATGGCATCGGTGCCCACGGTTTCGGGCGAAAGCGGTGCTCGATGCGGTTTGACGCGATCCCAGCCGCCCGGGCTGCGGATGGCCTCGCCATCGCCGAACAAGCGACCCTTGTGGGTGCGGTAGTAAGGGTTGGCCGCCATCACGGCATATCCCGAGCTTGCGAGGCTGCGGGCCATGTCGAAGAAAGAAGGCCGGACTCCGTGGATGTCAGGCCAGATGATGACGCCTGGATGCTTCCCTTCTTTGGGACGAATGAACAGGCCGTCGATCTCGCCGTCCGGCGTTGGCACGGCGGCTTGTTCTTCGATGAGTTTGGCGGGATCAAACCGCGGAATCGCAAACGCTTGGCTGGCCAAGCCACCTGCAACCAGCGCCGCGGTGCTGCCCGCTGCAAAATGTCGGCGCGTCAGCGCCCGCTTGGCGAGACGCTCGTCGAGTTCGCGTTCAGTGGTTTCATCACACATCGTTGAGGGTCCCTGCCGTGGCTTTGTCACCTAGGATAGCGTTAGTTACCCCAATGTCGAACCGTCAGCGTCCGCCGGCGGGCCTTCGCGTCTGCAATAAGGAAAATAACCGTATGCGTCTTCTGCTAGGTCTCACCTCCGCGATGGCAGCCTTGGCGAGCCAAGTCGCCGCCGCTGAAACCGGGTACCAACTGCCTCCAAAGGAGATCGCGGACATTGTCCTGCGAGCACCCTCGCCGTCCGTCAGCCTGTCGCCCAGCGGCGATACGATGCTGCTGCTCGAGCGCGAGGCCCTGCCCCCGGTTTCCGAGCTGGGCAAACCCATGGAGCGCCTGGCTGGCATGCGGCTCGACGCGGCCACGAATGATGTTTTCAACCCGCGCAACGTGGTGGGCCTGAGCATCCAGTCGATTGAGACAGGCGAGAAACGTTCCGTCCGCCTGCCGAACAATGCTGATTTGTCCGATTTCCAGTGGTCGCTCGATGGTCGGTATGCCGCCTTCTCGCAGACGACGAGCGACGGCATGGGCCTGCACGTGCTCGACGTTGAGACGGCGCGTGCTCGCGAAGTGATGAAGGACGGTCTCCACGCCATCTTCCAAGAGCCGCGCTGGATGCAGGACGGCCGCCTCTTAGTGATGACCATCCCCGACGACCGGGGAGCGATGCCGCAAGAGCCCCTGACCCCCGTTGGCCCCGCGATCCAAGATGCCACCGGCGGTGAACAAGCCCAGACACGGACCTACCAGGACTTGCTCAAGGATGCTCACGACGAGGATATGTTCCGCTGGCTGACCGTTAGCCAGCCCGTGATCATGAACCGCAACGGCCGGGGCAAAACCAAAATCGGCGAGCCACGCATCTATATCTCGGTGGAGCCATCCCCCGACGGCCAGTACCTGCTGATGGATTGGATCGACGAGCCGTTCTCGTACCAGGTGCCCTGGTCGCGCTTTCCTCGCACCACAGCCATTGCTGATCTGAAGGGCAACGTCGTTCAAGTGATTGCCGAACGTCCGCTGGCGGATAACTTACCGGTGCAGGGGGTCGTTACGGGCCGTCGGTCAATCGAATGGCACCCGACCGCGCCAGCCACCTTGGTATGGGCAGAAGCGCAAGACGGCGGCGACCCCCGCGTCGAAACCGATGTGCGCGATCGGATGCTGGCTCTGGCAGCGCCTTTCGATGGTGAGCCACGCGGAATTATTGATCTTGAAGACCGGTATGTCGGCTTCTTAGGCCTTGAAGCCACCGATGACATCGTGGCGGTGGAGTATGACCGGAACACGCGCGAGCTCCGTCAGACCCTCGTCGATGTCGAGGGCGAGAACGCGCCGGACGTTATTCAGCTTAGAAACTATCAAGACGCCTACGCCGATCCAGGTAATCCGCTGACCACCACCACCGATGCTGGTTTCACGGTCGCGCGGCTGCATGAAGGCGCCTTGCTGATGTCCGGCCAAGGGGCATCGCCTGAGGGCAATCGCCCGTTCCTTCGCCGCTTCGATCTCGAGACGAAGGAAACGGAAGAGATCTGGCGCAACAGTGGTGAGAGCTACGAGTCGGTCGTGGACGTCCTGGATGATTACGGCTCGCGCTTCATCACCTATTACGAGGACCCTACCACGCCGGGCAATTACCGCCTGCACGATGCCGAGGGCGCGCGTTTCCTGACGGAGTTTGCCGATCCCCATCCCGAACTCACGGGCATCAAGCGTGAGCTGATCACTTACGAGCGTGCCGACGGGACGCCTCTGTCAGCGACGCTCTATCTGCCTGCTGACTATGAGGAAGGCCAGAAGCTACCGGTCGTGGTGTGGGCCTATCCGCGTGAGTTCAATAGCGCCGCCACAGCTGGCCAGGTACGTGACTCGAACTATCGCTTCACGCGCATAGGCGGGTATTCGCACCTGTTCTTCCTCACGCAAGGCTACGCCGTGATGGACCGCACGGCGATGCCTGTGGTCGGTTCCGACCCCGAGACGGTGAACGACACCTTCATCGAGCAAATCGTCTCCTCCGCTCAAGCCGCGGTGGATGAAACCGTGAAGCGCGGCTTTGGCGATGGCGAGCGCGTCGGCGTTGGTGGCCATAGCTATGGCGCGTTCATGACGGCACACCTGTTGGCGCAGAGCGATATCTTCCGTGCAGGGATTGCTCGGTCTGGCGCGTACAACCGGACGCTGACGCCTTTCGGTTTCCAGGCTGAGCGGCGGATCTTCTGGGAGGCCCAGGATGTCTATTACAAGCTGTCGCCGTTCATGGCCGCTGATCAGATCAAGGAGCCTATGCTGCTGATCCACGGCATGAAGGACAACAATTCCGGCACCTTCCCGCAGCAATCGGAGCGTATGTTTGCTGCCCTCAAGGGCACTGGCGGCACGGCGCGTCTGGTGATGCTGCCTCACGAGAGCCACGGCTATCGCGGACAGGAATCGGTGCTGCACACCCTCGCCGAGATGGTCGAGTGGTTCGACACCTACGTGAAACCGGAAGACGAAGAGTAGGTCTCGAAGCATCCCTTCAGCGGGACACACATTGAAGAGGCCGCCAGGAAGGATCCTAGCGGCCTCTTCTTTGCCTGAAGCTCTGGGAGGAGACCGGCGTTATGAGAGGGGTACGGACAAAGCGTCGTAATTATAGAGCCAGCTGTCACGCTCTTTGCCCATTTGACGTGCCGCGAAGGCTTCTCGCAGCGCTTCCTCGGAAGGAAGATGGAACAGACGAGCATTGTCCGAAGACTCGTTGACGATCCGAGCTGTACGGTCGATGCGGTTGCGCTGATAGAGCTGAAGCGCGCCGGGCACATCCTCAACCTGCGCCAATGCACGGGACAGAACAGCACCATCTTCGATCGCCATGACGGCACCCTGCGCGAGATACGGCAGCGTGGCGTGGCAGGAATCACCGAGAAGCGTGACGCGATCAGAACTCCAATTGTTGGAGGGCGGACGGTTGTAGAGGGCCCAGCGGAAGCAGCTGTCCTTGTCAGCCGCGTTCAGGATCTGCATGACCTCGTCGTTCCAACCTTCGAAGTCCGCCATCATCTCGGACCAGTCAGCTTTAGCCAACCAGGAATCATCGGTCCATTCCGGGCTATCGACGCAACCGACGAAGTTGATCAGCTCACCACCGCGAACATAGTAGATCACGGCATGACGACCGGGGCCAACCCAGACGCTCATGACCTCATCCATGAAGTTGGCAGGTAAGCGGTCCGTGGGGACCAGCACGCGCCACGCCGACTGGCCAGTGAAGTGCGCCGGCGTGTCACCGAGCAATTGCTTGCGCACCACGGACTTGATGCCATCGGCGCCGATCAGAATGTCGCCCTCGACCTCGGCACCATTGGCGAACCGCGCCACGACGCCGTCATCATGTTCTTCGTACGACGTAAGGGTGTGGTTCAGGTGCGTCGCGCCAGGCGCCAACTCTTCAAAGCGGGCGATCAGCGCATTGTGGACATCGGCACGGTGGACCTGGAGGTAAGGTGAGCCGTGCTTCTCTTCATGCTGCTCAGCGAGCGGAAATTCTTGCAGAGTCTCGCCGTTGTGGAACAGGCGGAAGACATAGGCGCCTGGGCGCACGCCAAATGATTCGATCTTATCGCCGATGCCGATATGGCGAAGCACGCGTGAACCGGTTGCACTAAGCTGGATACCTGCGCCGATCTCAGCAAGCTCAGGTGCTTGTTCGTAAACGGAAACTTCGTGACC
>JABSRH010000035.1 GCA_013215175.1 Parvularculaceae bacterium
AGAGCGTCCGGCGTCTATATCCGAACATTGAACCGAAGTCCAACTATTTCTTCGGAGAGTTTTCCACTTCCTTAAGAGAAGCTTCGAACTTTCCAGAGCTGCGAGATAATCACCTCTTAGCTCGGTGTCAACGTCGAAGTTATCAACTTCTTGTCGACTTTGCCTAGACTTGGGCTTTACTTGAAAGCCTTTGTTTTCGGCGTGGAGCGGCGAGATATTCATCTCAGTGCTCCGTGTCAACGACCTTTTCGACTTTTTCTTCTCTTCGTTTCCAACCCAGAAAACCCGGGACCAGAAGCGCAGAGAAGGCCGTGGGCGGAAGTTTCGAGAGTTCGAAAACCAGCGCCCCGTCGGCGTCTCAATGCCGTGGAGGAGGCCGTATATGCAAAAACGACCCCGGGTGCGCAAGTGCTTTTTTCGCTCTCACAGCACTTTTTTCGCGTGTGGCTCGGCAAATCACCTTAGCGTTCGCCGCTCGCTGGCCGGGGTAGTCAAAAGCTCGTTTTACGGCAGCGACTTAGCCCGCAGCTTCCCGTTTGCCTAGCCTAAGCCAAAGGGTAGCTTGGGGCGGCGGACGAGGCGGTCGAACAGCGGGAACGCGAAAAGCCCGAACACGAACCCCCCTACATGCGCCTGCCATGCAATGATCTTTGCGCTTTCAACGCCCATCGCGCCAGCAATCCCTGTCGCGCCGTTCAGACCGATATAGACCAACGACGCCATCAGTACCGGCCGAGCCGTCACGGGCGCGAGCTTGCCGTACTCAGCACCAAAGGGCGCAAATAGACGGAGCGCGAATCGAAGGGTACCCGCCATCAGCCCGGAAATGGCGCCCGAAGCGCCCACGAGGCCTATGGGACTCAAAGGGTCCCAGATGAATTGCAGGAACGCACCGGCGATACCGCAGGATAAGTAGAAGCCCACGAACAGCAGGACGTTGAAGCTACGCGCGTCCGGCTCCCCTCCCTCTAGGCAGAAGCGCCGGGCAATGCCTGACCCAAACACCACCAACCACGCCATGTTGAGCAACAGGTGTCCTGTGTTGCCGTGCATGAAGATGTGGCCGAGCAAGGGAATCACCGCTCCTAAGAACTCACCATTCTCAACGCGGGCGAGAAACTCGACGGGAACGAAACTGAGATCATCGACCAGGCGCCCCGCGCCGGTGGGCGATCCGACGAGCCAAGCACCCGACGTGGCGATGATGGTCAACAGAGCGACGGTGCTAATGGGCTCCGGAATGTTGAAGATCGGCCCGCCGCCATAACGCGCCCCACCAGAGGTGATGCCAACACGGCGACGTTGCACAGAGGGGCGATCGTTCATGGACGGGCCAGCACCTTTCGAGCGTTCACAGGCAGAAGTGGCCACGAGACGGACCACCCGCAACCTTAGTCACGCGAGTTTTGACCGTTTGTTGATCGCTGTATCGTAAAGCGACGGGGCCAAGAGGAATTTGCGGTGCCACACCAGGGCAACAAGGACGCGGCGAAGTTCGTCCGCCAAACAAACGAAGAAGTGCTGACTGGCTCCCCCGCCGATCGGCGATATCGGCGCGTGCTGGCCAAGCGCCCGGTGCGATTCGTTTTGCCCGATGGCGTCCAGCGGAACGGAACGTTGATTGATGCATCGATCCGAGGGGTCTCCGTGGCGACCAAGCCAGGCGCCATCGTCGGCGACGAGGTCGAACTTTACATCGGCGACTTGGGTCATCTGAAAGGCCGCGTCGCTGGTCTGCACGAGCGCGGCTTTGGCGTGACCCTCTCAGCGACGAAGGAGCAGCGAATCTTCTTAGCCGATGCGCTGACCGTGATGTTGAACGCGGCCTTGGTCGACGATCGCCCCATGCGCTTTGCCATCGGCGAAGAAACGAATCTCGAGACCCTCGAAGGCCACATTGCCCACAGCCGAATCGTTGATCTTTCCGGAACCGGCGCGCAATTGATCACGGCTTTGCAGCCAACCACCGGTGACCGCGTCCTTGTTGGTCGCAAGCGCGCCACTGTCGTTCGCGTCTTTGAAGGCGGCGTCGGCGTTTCATTTGTACGGGGCACGCCCCAGAAGAGCGAGTAACCGCCATGGCCGACACCGAACATTGGTGCATGAACGTCGAGGGCAAAGTCTACGGCCCTTATAGCAGCGAGCAGATGCGCGGCTTTGTCGAACAGCGCCGCCTCGCCTACCACTCGTTGGTAGCGCCGGCGGGAAGCCGAGATTTCCGCCCTGCGCTGCAATTCTCTGAGCTCAAGCCTCTGTTCAGCCCCAATGCCGCGAATGGCTCCGACACGGTCGTCGACACGGGTCGAGCTGGCCAACCGTTGCTCGTCGTCTTCGAAAATGAGGGCGTCTACCTCAAAGGCTCGGGCGTCTTGTCAGAACTTGAAGCGGTGATGCAGTTATCCGCTAGCGCAGCCCTCGTTCGCGGCGCCATCAGCGCAGAAGCCCTGCGCGACCGGCTCTCGGAAGTGATTCCCAACACGGAGCGCGTTCTGGTCTTTCCGTGCGCCTCATCCACGGCAGCGTGCTACGGCGTCAGCCTCGATGAACACGAACGGATAGCAAAGTTGATCGCCGGAACCGCGGCGCCCCGCTTCTAATGGTTTTCATCGCGGACCAAGCTGACTAGTTTGCGCCGATGATAGCCCCCAACGACAGTCTTGCCGGATCGGACACGCCGCACGTCCTCATCGTCGACGACGATGAACGCATCCGCACGCTGCTGGCGCGTTATCTGCGCGACAATGGCTTTCTGGCTTCCACCGTCGACAGTGCAGAGCAAGCCGATTCGCTCATGGCGCTGATCAGTTTTGACGCCCTTGTCGTGGACATCATGATGCCCGGCGAGGATGGCTTGTCTTTCACCAAGCGCCTGCGCGATGCGTCCGACGTGCCGATTATGCTGCTCACCGCGCGCGGCGAACCCGAGGACCGAATCGCTGGCCTCGAAATCGGCGCCAGCGACTATCTCGGCAAACCCTTCGAGCCGCGCGAGCTGGTGTTGCGCCTTGAGGGCCTGTTGCGGCGATCGACCATGACGGCCCGAAGCTCCACGGTGACGTTCGGTCCCTTCTCGTTCGACAGCACCCACGGCGAGCTTTCCCGCGGCAACGAACGAATCAAGCTGACCGACGCTGAGCTCCACCTCCTCCGTACCTTGGTGGCCAAGCCGGGCGCCCCGGTACCGCGCAACGCGCTGGCGCAGAAGGAGTTGGATGTCTTCGATCGTTCGATCGACGTGCAGGTGACACGCTTGCGCCGAAAGATCGAAGAAGATCCGCGCAGCCCGCGCTTCCTCAAGACGGTTCGCGGCGTGGGCTACGCGCTGATGACGGACTAACACCGACATGCTCCGCCGCATCGCGCCGAAAAGCCTCTGGGGGCGGACAATCCTGATCGTGGTGATCCCGATCTTCATGATGCAGTCGGTGATCACAGCCCTGTTCTTTAACCGCCACTGGCAGGACGTGACCGGCGCGCTATCGCGTCAAACCGCAGGCGAGATGGCTCACATGCTGAGTCTGTGGAAAGAGCCGCCCGGCGACCTGACACAGCAGGCCCTAATCGACCTCGCGAAGGACGACCTGAACCTCTACATGCGCTGGGCCCCAGGCGAACTTATTCCGCAGAAGGACAAATTTACGCTCTTCTCGCCACCGAATGAGACGTTGGAACGTGAGCTTGAGCAAGCGATCAACGAGCCCATTTGGATCAACACGCGCGGCTATAGTGACGAGGTAGAAGTTCGGGTTCAGCTCGAGGCAGGCTATCTCGTCTTCGTGACACCTCGGGACCAGGTCACCTCGCAAAACGGGCTGATCTTCTTTGTCTGGATGGTGGGTACATCCCTGCTCTTGGGTTACGTAGCCATCGTCTTTATGCGGAATCAAGTGCGCTCGATCACCCGCCTCGCGGCCGCAGCCGAAGCTTTTGGCCGCGGGGGTGACATGCCAGATTACCGCCCCACCGGCGCTCGGGAGGTAAGGCAAGCGGGCCGTGCCTTCATGGCCATGCGCGCCCGTATCCGCCGTTACATTCAGCAGCGTACGGACATGTTGGCAGGCGTCAGCCACGATCTACGCACACCGCTCACGCGGATGAAGCTGGCCATTGCGATGCTGCCGGATGATGAGGACCGCAAAGCACTAGAGGCCGACGCACGCGAAATGGAGCAGATGCTCGAGGGCTACCTCGACTTTGTTCGCGACACCCAGGACGCGGACCGGAACCTCGTCAACGTCAATGACCTTGCCGCGGAGTTGCAACGCGATGCGAAAAGGCTTGGGCGCGAGCTCACCGTGAACATGGAAGAAGAGCTATCCCTGCAGGCCAACGAAATGGGCTTGAAACGGGCACTGACGAACTTGATTGACAACGCCTTCACGCATGCGAGCACGGTGCGCCTGTCCGGCTTGCGCAAAGCGAACAGCCTTGTGTTGACGGTGGAAGATGATGGGCCCGGCATTCCGGCAGAAGATCGCGATCGCGCCCTGCAACCCTTCTCTCAGCTTGATCCGGCGCGCAGCCAAGGCGGAACCGGGCTCGGCCTCGCCATCGTAACGGACATCGCGAAGCGCCACGGCGGCAAGGTTGAGCTTGGCGAAGCGGAATGGGGAGGACTGAAGGTCAGCCTCTCCCTGCCAGGTTGAAGCTTTGCCGTTTTAGTTCGTGTACTCGTCGGTTACCGGTGCAGCGCCCCAGGCCTCGACCGAACCATCTTCCGTGAGAATGTAGAAGACATTGGCAGCCACCACGGGGGTCAGCGTCGCGCCTTCACGCAGCTTGAATGTCTGCATGACCTCGCCGTTCTGAGGCGACAGAGATCGCAGCTCGCCATTGCTGCCGACAATCCAAAGACGCCCACCGGCAAGCACGGGACCTGCCCAAGCGATGCGGCCCTTGCGCTTCTTCTCATTGGTGAAAGCTGGCAATGTCTGTGTCCAACGGATGCGCCCATCCACCCGGTTCAGCGCCGTCAATTCACCCCGATTGGAGATGACAAAGATCGATTCGCCGGACAGCCACGGCGTGTGATAGCCGCCCACGGGCGTTTCCCACGCCACCTGCCCCGACCGGATATCGATGCCAGCCATTTGGCCCGACTGGCTCACCGAGAAAACAGCGCCGCGGTCGATGATCGGGCTGCCAGCGATATCGCCGAGCACGGATAAAGCGTTGAGGCGCGAGGTGCGCGAAATGACGGCCTGCCATTGGACGCGGCCATTGGTGATGTTCAGCGATGCCACCTCACCAGAAGAGAAAGGAAGTATGACAGTTTCATCCGCATACGCCGGTGCGGCGGCGGCGAGGAACCGAGCTGATTCCTCAAAGCTCTGGTAATTCCAAACCTCTTCACCTGTCTGCTGGTCCAAAGCGACAACTTCGTTGGAGATGCTGACGGCCACAACGACACCTTCCGCCACGAGGGGCGGATTGCGCATGGGTCCAGGCGCGTCGAACTTCCAAAGCACCTCGCCCGTCTCGGTATCGAGAGCGGCGACGAACCCGAAACCGGATGTGACGAACAGGCGGTTGCCCTCAAGGGCAGCGCCGCCACCAAAGCCCAGGTCGGCTGGATGAATCCGTGCAAAGATGTTGTACCGGCTGGCTTGGGGGTCAGTGACGTCGGGCGTCATCTTCGTGCGCCAAACCTCGCGACCGGTGGCCTTATCAAAGGCGGCGACGGAAGCGACCGCATCGATGATGTAAAGGCGCTCAGCTCCGACGACCGGGGGCGATGTCTGAGGCGCCTTCTTCGATTTTGCACTAACGACCTTCGACCGCCACAGCCGCTGAAGGTTTTCCGGGGCCGAGACGTGGATCGGGGCGTGGTCGGCTTCGCCGCCAGCTTGCGCCCATTCGGGGTTCTCGAAAGCGGGCGGTAGCACGATCGCCTCGCCGGCCAAGATGGGGTCCGCCAGGATTTCTTCTTCCGCCGTCAGCACAGCTTCGGCGTCCGCGAACTCGTCGCGTGCCAAATCGTCTTCAGTTGTTCCGCAGGCGGACAGCAGGGCGAAAAAAGTGATGGCGGAGATAAAACCAAAGCGCCGGATCACTGGGGCGCCTCCGGCGTATCGTCTGTTTCGGCAGGAGCAGGCTCAGGTGCGGCCGCGGCACCCTGGGCTTGATCGAGCAGTTCCTGCAGGCCCTGCATCGGATCGGCGGTTCCTGTGCTGACGGGGGCACCCGCCGCTTCCAAGTCAGCGCCGAAACGCTCGATGAAGGATCGCGTGTCGGCCTGCGAAACAGGCTTCGCAATGGCTGCGCCGTAGTCGGCAGCATCGGCGATGGTCGCCAACGCCTCGGCGCGAGCCTTCATGCCCGCTGGGGTGTCAGGGCTCTGCGCTAGCGCGTTGAAACCAGCGCGCGCCGCTTTGAACTGGTTGGTGAGGAGCGCAGCCGCGGAGATAACTTCCTCGGAATGCGGACGAAACGCGGTGGTCTCCACCAAAGCAACGAGCGACGATGCCTCATCGGGCTCGCGATCGAGCAGAAGATGCGCTGCGCGGATGCGGGCAAGATCGCGCATGGCCGGTGAAGCGGTTTCGTCGGCGATCACGCCCTTATAAAGATCACGTGCGCCTTCGAGGTCGCCCAAAGCGCCAAGCTCGGCAGCCGCGCGCAGCGATGCGAGCACACCATAGCCGTTCGGCTGAGCTTCCGCGAAAGCGATCAACTCTTGCGGAGTGGGATCGACAACCGCCGCGAAGCTCACATCGGCATAAGCCTCGGCGGCTTCCGTGCGAGCATTGTCGCGGTTGTTGTCGATGACCTGGTAAGCCGTGACGCCCGAAACCACCGTCACAGCAGCTCCGATGAGCAGCGCACGATACTTCTGCAAGGCAGAAAACAGTTGATCTTGTTGGAGATCTTCATCGACCTCCCTGAGGAGGACGTCTTCTTCAGAGGCCACAGGCGATCCCTACCGCTTAAACTCTCAATCGACTGGCAGGGGCAGCAGGACTCGAACCCGCGACCCTCGGTTTTGGAGACCGATGCTCTACCAACTGAGCTATACCCCTAGGCCGTTAGCGGGGCTTAGGGCCGAGCCCGTAAAAAAACAAGCAAGTCCCACGCTTCCTCTTACAATTTCCCGAAAGGAAGGGATTTGGGGTGAGACGTCTGCCGCTGTCTCACCCCGTCGACGTCAAAGGTTGAGAGCTTCCGGGCGCCTAAGCGGCGTAGAAGAACTCTTCTCTGACAATTTTGCCATTCTCGACAGTGTAGGTGGCGGTCTCCACCATATCCATCACCTGGCCGCTGTTCTTATCCTTCGCTTTGAGGCGAAAAATCACGCTGAACTTATCATCACCGTTATAAAAAGGTCCCTCAGCGGCCTGCTCCGGCGGGGGGCTGTCGGGCAGCACCTCCATATTAGCGCGCCACCACTCATGTTTCGCGCGGATCGCATCGAGCCCCTGCTTGATCCGATCGTCACCCGGCATCGCGAACGCTTCAACAGACTCAGCATGGTCGGCGTAGAGATCGTCGAGATTCTTTTCGTCTTGATCAGCACGACAGTTCGCCACCAGCGCTGTGGCAATGGCCTTTAGTTCTTCGCTCGGTCCCATTAATGTTCTCCCTTTGTACTCACCTGGTTTGCCACACCGGTCAAGGGAGTCAAAGGGAAATGTCAGCCGTCGAGCAGCACGTCGCGTGCTTGGTTCACCTTGGCCGCAAGATAAGCGGAGCCGCCTTGGTCAGGATGCGCCCGCACGATCATCTTCTTATGCGCCGCCTTGATGGCGTCAGCGTCTGGCATGCCTTCGAGCCCCAAGACGGCTAGCGCTTCGGCTTTATCCATCTTGGCAGCAGCGCGAACGGGCTCGGCACCGGGTTGAGCCGTGTCTTCGGCGACTTGAGAGAGACTTCGGATGAGCGTGTTGGCGATGAGACCGGCGCCGCTCAGCAACACCAAAAGCGCCAGCGGCATCAACCGGTTGAGGATCAGAACAAAGGCCACAACGATCGTGACACCGCCGATAAGCGACAGCCGGAATCGCACGGCTGAAGATGCAGGAAGGCGCCGAGCCACGAGGCCCCAGGCAAGGATCAAGAACGCGGTGAACGCAAGCAGCATGCTCGCAGCCTAAGCGGCGTGACGCTTGTCCGCTACCGCTTCCTTCGACAGCTCCTCTTCGATGCCTTCGAGCGGCGGGAGCTTGAGGCTAGCGATAAAGCTCCGCAGCTCCTGTCGCGCGGCGATGTGGGACATCGACGACAGCTTCCGAGGGCTGCCTTTGCAGCCAAGATCGAGGAGTGTCATGCCATAGCTAAAGAGCTCGCGGTAGATCACGCGCTCGCCGAAGCCGCGGGCTTGTCGGAACTGCACACGGCCCGCCAAATCGCCGAGTTTCTTGGCCATCGCCGCTTTGTTTTTCGCGTTGGTGGCCTGCAGCCTGTTGCGCGTCACCACCCAGTCGATGCCGCCCATGACGCCCGAACGGGCGCGCATCTGGCGAGCCCGCCAAACTGTCTCGGCATAGAGGCTCGGCCCCTTGATCTCGCCGGTCGCGGGATCAACCCGAGCCAGCAGGTCGAAGTCCACGAAGCTGTCGTTCAGCGGTGTCACGATCGTGTCGGCGAAGCAGTGGGCGGTTCGTGACAGATGGGTGTCGGCACCCGGCGTGTCGATGACGAGGAACTCACAGTCGGAGAACGCAGCAAGTGTCCGCCGCAGGCGATCGTCGTCATCCGACTGGCGACGCTGCACACTATCGTGCTCGGAATTCTGCAGCGGCAAGAATTTCGGCATCGGCAGGTCGTCGGCGGTGAGTCCTTGTGCCACACCCCATTGGGCGCGATTTTCCAGATACCGCGCCAAGCTTTTCTGGCGCACGTCGATGTCGAGCACGCCTACGGACCGGCCAGCGCGCAAAAGCGCAACGACGAGGTGCATGGCCACGGTGGTCTTACCGGACCCGCCCTTTTCATTTCCGATCACAATCACATGCGTGTTGCTTTTAGTGGTCATCGGCCGTGATCCTCTAGGTTCAAAAGAGCACCGTCTTGGTTGGCGGGCAGGCAGTACGCGCCTGCATCCCGAATCGCTTCGCAAAGTTGATGTGCTTCGGCCCTGTCGGGCAAGGGGCCAGCGAATAGCCGCACAAATTCGCCCCGCGCCCCCAGATCAACGCTGCTGAACCGCGCCTCATATCCCGACAGCAGCGAGGGGTGTTGATCGATGAGAATGTCCCAACCGCGCTCGGCATCCAGCGTGGTGTAGTAACTGGCCAAATGCACCGCATAGCCCGGTCCCGCGACGAAGCTGACGTTGGGATCTGGCAAACTCAGCGGCGCTGGCTCGTTGGAAATGGGGTTCGCCGCAGGCAGAGCCGTCAGGTCTGGATTGGGCTCCAGCCGACCGGATTGGTCTTGGGCTGCCAAAGACTGAGCGTGCGCGGGGCCCACGTAAGAAATGACGCAGAGGAAACCCGCTGCGGCCTTGATTCTCGCGTGCAAGATCGGTTTGACCATGGTGACAATCGTTTACCCGTCTGAGTTAGCGAAAGGTTACCAAGCACCCCTCATGGGTGAACTGTTGGCTGCTTCGCCCCAATCACCAAAGGCTCATTGATGAAAGTTGTGCGACGCCGTGAGGATTTAGCCGCTGTCGGTCGCGAGCTGGGCTTACCGACCAAGCGGCACGCCTTGGTGCCCACGATGGGCGCGCTGCACGAGGGCCACCTGTCGCTGGTCGACGTAGCGCGTCAACATGCTGAACTGGTCAGCGCCACGATCTTTGTGAACCCCAAGCAGTTCGGGCCGAAGGAAGACCTCAGCCGCTACCCGCGCACCGAAGAGCGTGACCTTGAGATGCTGGAGGCGCGCGGTGTCGATCTGGTCTACGTGCCGACGCCGGACGATATCTATCCGGAAGGCTTCCAAACCGCCGTCCGCGTTGGCGCCCTGGCCGAGCCGCTCGATGGCGCCTCGCGACCAAATTTCTTTGGCGGCATCGCCACCGTGGTGACCAAGCTGTTCACCCGCATGCGGCCCGATGTCGGCGTCTTTGGCGAGAAGGACTACCAGCAACTCCTGGTCATTCGTCGGCTGTCGGAGGATTTGGACCTGGGCGTGAAAGTCATCGGTGCGCGGATCGTCCGGGAAGATGACGGCCTCGCCATGTCCTCACGCAACCGCTATCTGTCACCGCCCGAGCGACGCATTGCGGCTGAGCTCAACGTTATCATGCGGAAGGTCTGTCAACGGATTGAAGGCGGCGTGCCAGTGCCCGTCGCCATCGCCCAAGGCCGCGTGGACATGGACGATGTGGGCCTCCGCCCCATCGACTATCTTGAGCTACGGTCGAGCACGGATCTTTCAGTGCTACCTGATCGCGCACTGCGTAAGGACGAGCTCGCCGACGCCCGCCTCTTCGCCGCTGTGATGCTGGGCGGCACACGCCTGATCGACAACATGGCGGTGGTTGAGCCTGGCTAAAGAAAAAGCCCCGCGCAGCGTCTGCACGGGACTTCAGTGTTTCAAGCGAAGTGCTGGGCTTACTCGCCAGGCTCAGCCATCAATTCGTCTTTGCTCACCGTTTTTTCGGTGACATCGGCCTTTTCGATGAGGTGATCGACGACTTTCTCTTCGAAGAGAGGTGCACGGATTTGTGCGACGATGTCAGGACGGTCACCGAGGATTTGATAGAACTGGTTGACGTCCATGCCCATCTGCATCGCCTGGCCTTGGATAGCGCGTGACAGCTCCTCCTGCGGGACCTCGACGTTGGCGTCTTTGCCGATCTCAGCGAGCAGCAGGCCAAGGCGCACGCGGCGTTCGGCGATTTTCTGATAATCCGCCTTCAGCTCGTCTTCAGACTTATCCTTGTCCTCTTCATCACGCTCTGAACCTTCGACCTGAGCCCAGATCTGTTCGAACTCAGCTTTCACCATGCCAGGTGGCAGTTCGAAGTCGTGGCCATCGTCGAGTTGGTCGAGCAGCGCGCGCTTCATGTGAAGGCGCGACTGGCTGTCATAACGGCCTTGGACCATCTCTTTGATCCGGCCACGGAGTGCTTCCAGATCATCGAGACCAAGCTGCTTCGCAAAGTCGTCGTCGAGCGTGGTCTCGCCGGGGGCTTTGACCTCTTTCACGGCCACTTCGAACTGAGCTTCTTTGCCAGCCAGGTGCTCCGCGCCGTAATCGTCCGGGAACGTCACATTGATGGTTTTCTCGTCGCCAGCTTTGGTGCCCGTTAGCTGCTCTTCAAAGCCAGGGATGAAGGTGTTCGAACCGAGGTCGAGATCGACGCCTTCAGCCGAGCCGCCTTCGAACACTTCACCGTCGATCGAGCCTTTAAAGTCGATGACCAGGCGGTCGCCGTCTGCAGCCTCGGCGCCTTCGCCTTTGTCCTCGTAAGACTTGTTCTGCTCAGCGAGCTTGGTCAGCTCTTCTTCGACTTCGTCCTCGGGCAGGTCGATGACCATCTTCTCGAGGGTGATCGCATCGATGCCTTGTGGCGTGATTTCGGGCAGCAGCTCGACGTGCATGGTGTATTCGAGGTCAGCGTCGCCTTTGACCACGTCGTCGATCAGGCCCTCTTTCATGTCAGGGCGCGGCTGCATAGCAGGCTTGGCGTCTTTAAGGGCTTCGCCTTCGGCGGCACCCATCTGCTCTTGGATCAGCTCGCCCATCAGGTTCGGGCCGTAGAGCTTTTTCAGGAAGCTGGTGGGAGCTTTGCCAGGGCGGAAGCCCTTCAGGTGCACCTGCGGTTTGATTTCTTCGAGCTTCGCGTCGAGCTTCTCAGCGAGCAAAGTCTGAGGAATCACAACGCTATATTCGCGGCTGAGACCTTCGTTCTTCGTTTCAGTAACCTGCATTCTCTAATCCGTCCTCGCGGGGCGCGGCCGTCCGCGCCGGTGATCTGGCCCACCGGTCGCCCGGCAGAAGCGCGTCGCCTAGAGCGGAAACGCCCCGGTTTCAATGGGGATTGGGCCACAGGGTGAAGCAAAGACTGCTTGCCAGATCAGATGGCCTGTTTTGCCGCCCTCTTGCGCTCTACCGACGAAGGGATGTCGAGGCTGACGCGGTATTTCGCAACGGTGCGGCGGGCGATCGCCATGTCGTGCTTGGCGAGCTCACCGACGAGCTGATCATCGGACAGGGGCTTGAGCGGATCTTCTTTGTCGATGAGCGATTTGATCACGTGGCGGACGCTCTCCGCCGAATAGTCCTGATCGCCGGCCGACGACGGGATCGCGGCGGTGAAGAAGTACTTCATCTCGAAGACGCCGCGGGGCGTGTGCATGTACTTGCCTGTGGTGACGCGGCTGACGGTGCTTTCGTGCATCTCAATCGCGTCGGCGACCTTCTTCAGGTTCAGCGGTTTGAGGAAGCGGATTCCTTCGGCGAAGAAACCGTCTTGGTATCGCACAATCTCGCTTGAGACTTTCAGGATCGTCCGTGCCCGTTGATCGAGCGAACGCACCAACCAATTGGCATCGCCCATCTGGTTCTGCAGGAATTCTTTGCTGTCGTCCGGCTGCTTCACCTTCGAGAGCTTGGTGTAATACTGCTCATTCGCGATGACGCGCGGCAAGGTCTCCGAGTTGAGCTCGACGCGCCAAGAGCCGTCGGCGCCTTCCGCCACGTAGACATCAGGCACCACCACCTGAACCGGGTCGCTGCCATAGGCCAAGCCCGGCTTAGGATTAAGTGTACGGATGATCCCGACGGCCTCGCGCAGGTCATCGTCCGACATGCCCGTTATTTTCTTAAGCTCGGCGATCTTGTGGCTGCCAAGCAGTGCGAGATTGTCGAGCAGCAGTTCCATCTCGTCAGGAACGCCATCTCCTTCCCGCAATTGGAGTTTTAGGCACTCACCGAGGGATCGCGCACCAACACCTGCAGGGTCAAAGCCTTGGATTTCTTGCAGGACGAACTCAACGTCATCCACCGGGCAACCGAGGCGCTCGGCCACAACCTCAGTAGGCGTTGTGATGTACCCGCTGTCTTCCACAAGATCGACGAGGTAGCGGCCTATGCCCAGCTCCATCGGATCACGGAAGTGCACCACAAGCTGCTCTTCGAGCACCTCACGCAAGGTCTTCTCGACACTGATGTTCGCGGCAGCGTCATAGTCTTCACCGCCACCGCCCGACGAAGAAGCGTTCTCACGGATGCGTTCTTTGGGGGCAGGTAGCGGATCATCGCTACCGTCGGCGGGGCTCAAGTCTTCTGGCTTATCCGCCGCCTCAGCCGGTTTTTCGGGTGCGTCCGGATTTTCGCCGCGCTCGAGGAACGGGTTCTCCAGCAGGCGTTCGTCGACGAAGTCCTGAAGCTCAATATTGCTCATCTGCAGCAGCTTGATCGCCTGCTGCAGCTGCGGCGTCATCGTCAGCTGTTGGCTCTGACGCGCCTCTAAACGGCCGGTCAGCTTCATAAAGCTTGGTCCCATATCGCGAGGAATGCCCACCCCTGGACATCCCAACCCACGATATAATGTTACGGACCATACGTTTCGCCTAAGTATACACGGCGCACATCTTCGTTCTCAATAACGGCATCGGGCGGGCCTTCAAACAGCACCTCGCCCTGGTGGATGACCGACGCTCGATCGATAATATCCAATGTATCCCGAACGTTATGGTCCGTGATCAGGACACCGAGGCCTCGATCTTTGAGCTGGGTGATCAGCCCTTTAATATCCGCGATAGCCAGCGGGTCGATACCGGCGAAGGGCTCGTCCAGCAGCATGAACTGAGGCCCCGTCGCCAACGCTCGCGCGATTTCGAGGCGCCGACGCTCACCACCAGACAAGGCGGTTGCCATGGAGTCCCGCACGTGAGTGATCGAGAAATCTTCAAGCAATTCTTCGACGACCTCGCGACGCTTGGCCTTGTTGGGCCAGGCGAGTTCGGCCACCGCTTCGATGTTTTGCTCCACGGTGAGGCCGCGGAAAATCGAGGCTTCTTGCGGCAGATAACCGAGGCCCAGACGAGCCCGCTGGTACATCGGCAGCATCGTGACGTCATAGCCGTCGATGGTGATCTCACCGCCATCGGCCTTCACCAGGCCCATGACCATATAAAAGCACGTGGTCTTGCCCGCGCCGTTCGGCCCCAGGAGGCCAACCACCTCACCGCGCGCCACACTGAAGCCCACGTGATTGACCACGCGGCGACGGCGATAGCTCTTCTGGAGGTTTTGCGCGACGAGCCCAGCGCTCTGGTCCGAGGCTTTCAGCGCTTCGTCCAGATTGGTCGCGATTGAACCGTCCATTAGTCGCCTTGCTTGCTAGGGATCAAACCGCGCACGCGGCCATCCGGCCCGGCGGTCATCGTCGCCGCCCCTGTCACGGTATTGTAAATGAGTTGCTCACCGGTTGCGACCTGTCCGTCCTGCAGCAAAACGACGTCTTCTGTCACGGTGAACGTGTTGAGCTCGGCGTCATAGACCGCCTGCTGGCCTGCGATCGCGTCGCCGGCCACCGTCGCATAGCGCACATTGCCCGAGGCGATTATTTTCACGATGGCATTGGTCTCAAGATCGATGGTGGCGTCCATCTTATCCGCCTTCAGCACCACACCGGGCTGGCTGACCACCACATTGCCCTCAGCCACCACCCGCGAGCCGCCATCAAAGCGCTCGGCCCGGCCGTCAGCGGCGAAATCCGTGGTCTTCGATGGGTGAAAGCCAACAATATCTTGCGCTGCCTCTTGGGCCGCAGCAGGGGCGATGGCGAAAACAACAACAAGAAGAAGGCGAACGAGCAAGGGACCGTCCTTGATTAGCGGGTGTCAGTCTGGCCTTGGGAGTCGGCTTCTTGCGCTGTCTCGTCAACCTTTTTTGGCGCAAGGCGCATGCGAACCAAGCCTTCGAGCACCTGGCGATCCTCGTTTTGGAAGACCTGGCCACGGTCCGCACGCAAGGTAATGCCGTCGCCGACACCGCGCACCTCTGAGTTCGCGGTCACGACCTGGCTTTCCAGATCCATCGTGGCGTCTTCGGTGCTCAGGACAAAGGTACCGCCGGCGCTCTGCTCTTGCATCTCGACGCGGTCACGCAAGTCCATGACCTGCGCCTGTTGGTCAAACTCGCCGTTCAGCGCGGTGACAGTGAGTGTCTTGCCCTGCTCGGTGACGCGCGTGGCTTGCGGGTTATCAAGCTCCACCACGTCCGCATCTTCTGCGGTCCGTGTGGCAGTATTGGCGGCCACTTCGAAAGGCTGACCGGAAAGGTCCTCACCCGAGTAGCGAGGGCTCGCAAGACGCGCGCCATCTTCGCCTGTCTCCAGGCCTCTAAACTGCTCAGCAAAAGCGGGATCAACTTGGGGCGGCGTGGCGCTGAACGCGTAGGTCAGCGCGAGGCCAACCGCGACGGCGGGAACCACAAGACGCAAGTGTCTGACGACCGTCGAGTGCCGCTGCACTTGCCTGGCCCGATCATGCACCACCGGATTGGTCATTCCGCCAAAAGGCTCCTCGTCCGCTTTCATGCGACGTTCCCACCAAAACCCCGATACAACGTTGCACGGTGGGACAGATGTTGAAACCCCCAGCTTGACGTGAGGGCCTTAATGAGACGTCAGCTATGGGAAAAAATGTCCATATCGCCCCATCCTTGCAGATCAAGGTCAGCGCGTTTGGGCAAAAAGTCGAAACACGCCTGCGCGAGTTCAAACCTTCCTTCTCTTTCAAGGCGTTCGTCGAGCCACGATTTCGCGTCATGGAGGTACAAAACGTCCGACGCAGCATAATGCTTCTGCGCATCGGAGAGTTCAGCGGCACCCCAATCGGACGATTGCTGTTGTTTTGACAGTTCCGCACCCACGGATTCGCGAACCAAATCCTTCAACCCATGGCGATCAGTATAGGTGCGCGTGAGCTTCGAGGCGATCTTCGTGCAGTAGATCGGCGCGGTATCGACGCCAAGATAAGCCTTCATCACCGCCACATCGAAGCGGGCATAATGGAAAATCTTTGTGACGCTCGTATCGGCCATCAGCGCCTTCAGGCGCGGCGCTTCGTAAGCGCCCGCAGCCAGCTGCACCAAATGGGCATCGCCGTGACCAAGGCTAAGCTGAACCACGCACAACCGATCGCGCGCCGGATTCAAGCCGAGGGTCTCGCTATCCACGGCAACGCAAGCGTCGCGCGCGTCAGACCAGTCGAAATCCTCTGGTAAGTCCCCTTTGTAGAGCTTGATGGTCATGCAGCCTCCTCAATCGGCGGGGTGAAGCCGTGACCGACCGAGAGGTCAAGACTTAGCGCGGCGTCCTCGCCAGATCTTCACAATGCCGAAGACACTGATCGCGATCCAAGCCAGCTCGATCACGAAGGACGCTAGGTTGAAGGTGTGGGTGAGCGACACGAGGATCAACAGCGCACCCACGAGATTGGTCGCGGAATAGCGCATCTGGTCCGAGTTCCAGCGCTCGGTCTGCAGCATGAAGTAGGCCAGGAGGATGCCGAACACACCCACGAGGCCAATGGCGTCGAATATCATGCCGTGCCCCTAACCCTGGTCATGCTCGACGGAAAGGGGCAAGGCCGGGCCACCATGACCAAGCCATCCATCATTGTTCGGCTCGCTGGCCCTGGCGCCGAAAAAAGCCTGCCTCTGTTCCAAAGCGACGCCTTCGAGCTGACCACCGCGCCGGTGGACCCAGCCTCACCAGCGCGCAAGGTCCTCGTCGCTTTCCGGCCTCCGCGCGACGAGGATCTATCGATCTACGAGTGGGTCCACGTCGCCGGAGCGGGTTCCGACAAGGTTGCCGCCGCTCTGCAGGCGGACGGCGCTGACCCGCTCATGACCCGCACGGTGGGCCGGATGGGCGAGCAGATTGGCGAATACGTCTTATCGTACATCTTGGCGGACCTTCAGCGGCACACGGAGCGTCAGCGACTGCAGGCCGAAGGGGAGTGGAGCATCGCCAAGGCTGAGGGCCAGTTCTTGTTCGACAAGAACGTAGCCATCCTCGGAACCGGCGGTGTAGCGCAAGGCATTGCTGGCGTGTTGCAGCCCCTGGCCAAGACGGTGACAGGCTATTCCCGGCGGGCTGAGGCTCGACCCGGCTTCGACAACGTCTTTGCACTGACTGACTTTCAGGGGGCCGATTTTCTCGTCAACGCGCTTCCTGCCACCACGGCTACGGATGAAATCTGCAACGCGTCTCTCTTCGAGCAGATGCAAGGCGGCGTTCTGATCAACATTGGTCGGGGCCGGACACTGCATGACAACGACCTGCTAGCCGCCCTGGACCAGGGCACCTTGCGCCACGCGGTGCTGGATGTGTTTCGCGAAGAACCGCTCCAAGCGTCCAGCGCGTTCTGGACCCATCCGAAGATCACCGTAACGCCACACGTCTCAGGCATCACCAGGTGGGAAGACACCGCGCAAGCGTTCCTAAGTTATTGGCCAGCGTTCGCCGACGGCGCCCTCACCTCCACTGTGGACCTCGCTCAGGGGTACTGACGCCCGAGGTCGCAGCTCCTGGCATGGCCCAGCAGGCACCCTATATCTCAGCCAAGAGACAAAGGGGTTTGCTATGTTCGCCAGACGACGTCTGTTGAGTGGAATGGTGGCACTGCTCGCCATTGCGGGAGCGCGGCCCGCCTTGGCTGAGGAAGCGGTATCCATCACCATTGATGACTTCCGCATGATCGAGGGCGAGACCTGGTCCGACGATCTCAACTATCTCGATTACACCTCCGGCGAGCGGACGAGTATTCCTATCCGCGCGCAGTTCGAAGTTGCCGATGCCAACACGCTCCTCTACGCGATCCAGTATCCCGGCGAAGAGCAACACAACAACAAAACGGCAATGAAACTGTCCCAGGACGGAGAGTTTTTCGACGGCGCTCGTGTCAGCGGCCGAACCGCAACCGGCAGCATGGTCACCATCACCACCCTATCGCGAGGGCGTGACGACAATCAGCCTGCAGATATTCAGATCGTCTATGAGATCAGCGCCGATGTCTTCAAGATGAAGAAGAACGTGCGCTTCGACGATGGCGACGCTTTCTTCAACCGCAACGTTTACACCTTCCGCCGGCAGTAAGACTACTGCCAATCACCGCCCAAGGCGAGGTTGAGGTTGATGCGTTGATCGAGCATCAAACGCTGCACGGTGGTCAGATTGCTCTGCGCTGAAAACAGACGCTGTTGAATGTTCAGCGTGTCGATCAAGCTGGTTTCGCCCTCCGTGTACCGAATACGGGCGATGCGGTAGGCTTCCGCCGCCTCATCAGCCGCTTCGGTGAGTGACGCGAGGCGCGCTTTCAGCACTTGGCCCTGGTCGAGGCTCGACTCCACATCGCTGAACGCGTTGAGCGCCGCTTGCGCGTAGGCAGCCACTGCCGCCTGTTGTTCCGCATTCGCCACCTCAACCTGTGAGCGGCGAAGCCCACCATCGATCAGCGGGGCCAGCAAATTTCCAGCGGCGGTCCAAGCCACGTTGGTGGGATCCAGAACGTCCGACAAAGAGTTCGACGCGCCGCCGAGGGTACTCGTCAGGCTAAGGCTCGGCAGCCGAGCGGCCTTCGCAGCTTTGGTGTTGTTGAAGGCTGCCGCCACATTGCGCTCGGCAGCGATCAGATCAGGCCGACGCTCCAAAACCTCCGAGGGCACCCCCGCAGCAGGCTCCACCGGGGCTTCAGGAAGTGACGTGCGCAGACCAAGCTCGGCACCGGGATAGCGACCAAGCAGCACTTCCAAAGCGCGCGTAGCGTCCCTTTTAGCGCCCGAGGTCGTGGACAGGACGTCGTTAGCCGTGGCCAAGTCCGAGCGCACCAGCGCTAAGTCTTGTGACGAAGCCAGGCCGTTCTCGTATTGAACGTTCACGATGCGGACGGTCTCTTCGAGCGCCGTCACCGTGTCCTGTGCGATTTTCTCCTGAAGGCCCGCCTCAATGGTAACGAAGTAAGCCCGCGCCACACCCGCTGCGACTGAGTACTGAGCAAACCTGTAGTCAGCCTCCGCGGCCTCAGCACCTGCCGCCGCAGCGTTGCGCCCGGAACGAACCCGTCCCCAAAGGTCGGCCTCCCAGGCCACCTGCACACCGGCGTTGTAATTGTTCAGTGACTGACCGCTTTCGACATTGGCGGTTTCACTACCGCCGGCGACCAAGCTAACCTGCGGGCTCAGCGCAGCGCCAGCCTGCCGCGCAATGGCGCGAGATCGATCAACGTTGGCCGCAGCAGCTTGAAGATCGCGGTTGTTGGCTTGAGCCTCATCAACCAATTTCGTCAGTACAGGATCATTGAAAGCAGCGATCCAACCCACTTGGACATCACCAACGCTTTCTTGAGCCATCGCCCAAGCATCAGGGCCCTTGGGAAGAGAGCGACTCAGGTCCGGCGCTTCACCACCCAGGCCAGGCATGCTGCCACAACCCGCCAAGGCCAAGGACGCAGCGCTCGCGAACAGGATTTTCTTCAGCATCGGGCTTTCCCCTTAATTGGCTGCGGTCGCGGTTTCGTTCGACCGGATGTTCATCACGACAGAGTAGAGCACTGGCACCACCACCAGGGTGAGCAGTGTGGCGAAGGTGAGGCCGAAGACCAAGACCACCGCCATAGACCTGAAAAACGCATCGCCGAACAAAGGGATCACGCCCAGCACCGTGGTGAGCGACCCCATCATCACGGGACGAACCCGACTGGCGGCAGAATCGACGACAGCATTGCAGCGCGCTTTGCCCTCGCGGATTTCCAAGTCCATTTGATCCACCAGCACGAT
>JABSRH010000036.1 GCA_013215175.1 Parvularculaceae bacterium
ATGGCGTCAGCCGAGAACGCATCCGCCAAATCGAAGTCCGCGCCTTCGAAAAGCTCCAAAAAGCCATGAAGAAAATGGACAAAGAACTTCGAGCAGGAGCTAGCGCCAGCTAACAGCCTCTCCCTAGGGAGAGGCTAGCGAGGCGAAGCCAAGCGGGTGAAGGGCGCCCTCAACAAAGCGCCGCACGCGGCAGTGGCGAGACCTCAACAATCCGTACACAACGATGGGATAAGTGCGCTTGCCACGGCTTGACCGTGGCACCCTTCGCAGCCGATCTGCCGAAGGCAGAACAATCGATCCAGTGAATCGATTGTAGGCGAAGAAGGCCACGGCAGTGGCGAGACACCTTCACCCCACACCCCCGTCACCCCGGCCCCCGAGCCGGGGCCCATCAAAAAAAAGAAGCGCGCCAAAGGCGCTCAACCTCCCCCAGTGGATGCCGGATCAAGTCCGGGATGACGAAAACCCCCACTGCCAACCCCCTTCCCCAAACCAGCACCCACCCCTAACCTCCTGCCCAAGCAGCCAAAAACGAGGCAAGCGTGGCCGAAAAATCCGCCGAGCAACTGGAAAAGGAATGGTGGGAACGCTGGAGAACGCAGGACTGGTCGTGGGAAGGGCTTGCCGACAAATCCTGGAACAACGGCAAAACGCTGCAAGACTTCTGGAGCGACCAACGACAGCACCTACGCATGGGCGCTGATGGCAAAAAATATCTGACCGCACATTATCCTTGGGACTGGCCAGATGGCGTGCAGTGGGATGCAAACACAGAACCGAAGAAGATGTGGCGAACGGAGCAGCATCTAGAACTTCGACGCTGGCTGGAAGATTTCTGGCAGGAGCGTCGCTCTGATGCTCGATTTGATGGAGTCGTCCTCCTCAGGGTGCCACAACCACCATCCAGTCTAGGAGAAAAGGGTGCCTGCGATTCCGTCGTGTTCAACTCATCTTGGTTGAAACCCGGTGGCGACTGGGACGGAAAGAGTTTTGGGTCTGCATCGTTCATGTACTCGAACTTTGTTGGTGGATGCAGTTTCGACAACTCAGATTTCTCGAGCGCATGGTTCAACGGCGCACACCTGCTCGGCTATAGCAACTTTCACAAAGCGGAATTCGCTCAAAATGCTAGTTTGCATTCGGCCAAATTCACTGCAACGGCCAACTTTCAAGGCGCTCGCTTTGCTGAAGGTATAAACCTTCAGCATGCGCGCTTTTCGGGTGGATTGTATTTCAACGGTACACGGTTTGATAAACCGTCGTTTCGGTCAAACCGCCTATGCTTAGAGGACATGACCTGTTCGCAGGACCTTTCGTTCCATCCAAGTGACCTGCCAACGGACTTCGATTTCTCAGCGAGTGCATTCGAGGGTACCGTGGTGAGCCGCAACTTTTATTTCAACGCCAGCAAGATGAAATTATATAGTGTGTTCGACGGCTTAGTCGTAAACGGTCTGATTCGATTGAAGGGTGAAGACGCACTGAACAGCACTACACTCGACGGCATTATAAACAGTACCCATCACACTCTTGATACTGATAGCAAGAAAGATAGGCATCTGCTCCAAGCGCGACTGAAGGCTCTCTCAGGCGGTGCACGTGTTCTGGCAAATGGTATGGAAAAAGCTCGCAATCATGGTGCCGCGCAATGGTTTCACCGCCTTGAGCAATCAACGAGACTCTTTCAGACTGGTCAGGGACAAATCCGTACGTTTCTAACCCGGATCTATGCTGCCACCTCCAATTTCGGATACTCCCTCGGACGGCCATTGGTCTCTTTACTGACCAGTTGGCTTGGCCTCACTTCCATCTTGTGGGTGTTAGCTCTATCAGCTCCTGAAGAACGCCCAATATATGAAACTTCACACAAATGGAGCGTGCACCATTCCATCGGTGACGCTGGTTCAGCCCTACGATTTGCCGCTGCCAACTCTCTCAGACCCGGTCATGTGTTCTCGTTGCGTAGAACATCAGCATCAGTGTTTGAACGAAGGCTATTCTTTGGCGAAGGGGCGAGAGGTGGCTTCATCGCAATGGTAGCTATTTCGAGCTGCGCCGTTCAGTCGATTTTCTCCATCCTCATGCTCTTCCTCACAGGCCTAGCCGCCCGCCGCTACTACCAGATGTCCTAGAGCACCAGGGCCGCCACACCACCGTCACCACGGCCCCCGAGCCGGGGCCCATCCCAAAGGAAAAGCGCGCCGTAGGCGCTCAACCTTCCCCGATGGATCCCGGATCAAGTCCGGGATGACGGATCACTTATCCCCCCACCGCACCGCCATGCTAAACCCCTCCTCGCGCGGTGGGGCGATGGGTGCTTGGTACCATCTCCTCGTGACCTCACCGCCGGGCTTTTGTCCGTGGGGGGAGTGCTGCTCCTCTCAGGTGGACCTGGCCCCGCGTGAGCTTTAAGTTAGGCCGTGGGGACCAGTGAGGCAGAGGCCTAGCGCCCTGCGGTGAGGCCTTGGCAGGCCCAATACCGCAAGCACAGACACACACGAGCCTTCGCTAGCGGTACACCGCAGGGCGGCCCCATCATCCTATCACGGAACGCTGCAAAGGCGGGCCGGGTTTACCCGTGCCTCAGCCCATGATCACGTTAGGCAGCTCGTCCTCGTCGTCCACCATGGGCGGCAGATCACTTTCGAGCAGATCAGCAACCTTGCTCACCGCTTCTTCCAAGCCAGACACCCCATCGCCCGCCTTCATCCGCGTCGCGATAAAGCTGGCCAGATCGCCCCAAGCCTCTTCAGGCACAATAGCAGCAGCACCATCATCGTAGAGCACTTGAACCTTCTGCTCACGGATGGTCACAAACAGAAAAACCGCCGCTCGTTGCTTAGTACGGCGCAAACCATGGGCAAAAAACTCCGCCCGCGCCGCCGCCTGAACATCCCGAGACATCCGGTCATCGCCCACAAGAAACCGGCCAATCCGCAGGATCGGGAACGCCATGGCTAGGGTAACGAACATGACCAACTGCGCCAACCAAATCCAAAGCGCCGGAAGCGATGCAAACGGAAGAAGCGCTGCGGGAAGGGCCATCGCGAGGATCGCCGCGGCCATGAACTCCACAGCACGATAATCCGTGCTATGACGCATCACCATCACCACAATCTCGGCGCTGGTCCGTTTCTCCGCTCGCGACACAGCGCTCTGTAAACGCGCGCGGCTGTCCTCAGTCATGAAGTCTACCATGAGCCTGAAGCCCCTCCTCCGCCAAAACTACCTCCGCCTCCGGAGAAACCACCGCCGCCGAAACCGCCAGAGCTAAAGCCCCCACCACGCGGCGAGCGCGTCATCTGCGAGGCCATCATCCAGGCCAGCGCATCAGCCGTCCCGGCACCCCGTCGACGTCGATACACATCAGAGTCGAAAATGAGGCCACTCCTCCTGCGCAACAACCGTGGTAAAATGACAATCGCCAGTAAGATGATCAGTCCAAAAGGAAAGCCCCCTTCGCCCTCTGCCACCGGACGACCGCCAGCACGCTCTCGGCGCTGCATCCACTCTTCTTCCGTGCCTTGCAGAACCGCGAGGATACCATCGATACCGCGCACCACACCTTCATCGAATTGGCCCGCGCGAAAGGCAGGGACGATCCCCCGCTCAATGATCAGCTTAGACTGGGCATCGGTCAGGGTACCCTCAAGGCCATAACCCACCTCAATCGCCACCTGCCGATCGTTCGGCGCCACGACCAAAAGGACACCATTGTTCAGCTCACGCCCATCGGTCCCGTCGCCGACGCCAATGCCCCAATGACGACCCAACTGATAGCCATAGTCGCGGATCGGAACATCGCCGAGGCTCTGCAAGGTGACGACGACGATTTGATCCGAGGACTGCGCTTCCCAAGCGACCAAACGCTCGGTGAGCTCGGCCTCCGTGGTGCTAGAAAGCAAACGCGCTTGGTCCACCACTCGGCCAGTGAGCTCGGGGAATTCTTGGGCCCAAGAGAGCCCGCCCGAGATCAGGAGCAAAAGAAGAGGAACGAAGCGCACAGCCATGGCCTAATCGTTGTCTCCGCCGAAGCTGACTTCTGGGGCAGACTGAGCTTCGGGCGACGCTTCGAACGTCGCGGCCTTCTCATAACTGCCGTTGAATATGCCAGCGATCCAGCGGTCGGGGATCACCATGAACTCGCGATTATAGTCTTTCACCGTGCCAATGTAGTCGCGACGCGCGATGGCGATCCGGTTCTCGGTCCCCTCAAGCTGCGCCTGAAGCGCGAGGAAATTCTCGTTCGACTTCAGTTCAGGGTAACGCTCGACCGTCAGCATCAGCCGCGAAAGCGCACCGGAGAGCTGCTGCTGCGCCGCATCGAACTGGGCGAGCTTGGCTGGGTCCGTCAGGTCATCTGCGTTGATCTGCATCTGCGTGGCCTTGGCCCGCGCTTCGATCACTTGGGTCAGAACCTCACGCTCCTGGTTGGCGAATCCCTCAACGGTGCGAACCAGGTTGGGGATCAAGTCGGCGCGACGTTGGTACTGGTTTTGGACTTCAGACCATGCCGCATCGAGATTGTTCTTCTTATCAGGAACATCGTTGACGCCGCAGGCGGCGAGGCAAAGCGCGGCGAAGGTGAAAGCGAAAACACGCATAGGACGAACTCTCTTTGTTGCCCTCTCCCTTTAGCACAGGGCCAGGAGCCCGTCCGGCCTAGCATCCTCTTAGTTTCAGCTCAGTTAGGTTACTCGCCCCGAACCCCAAAGAAGCGACACCTTCACCCGAGAGCCGCGGCGCCGAGCATTTTCTGGGCTTGGGGGCTTGCCAACGAAGCATATTGCAACGCACCATGCTGCGCTTGCGAAGGAGATTCGATCAACATCATGCTGGCTACCAAGCAGATCAAAACAGGGGCTGCGGTTTTGGGGACCGGGACGGCGCTATTCGCGCTCAGCGGTGCCGCAGCTCAAGACGCGGTCTCGGTCTCGGCCGAGACCGCGTTTGTCTTCAACACGTTCTTGTTCCTCGTGGCAGGGATGGTGGTCATGTTCATGGCCGCTGGCTTCTGCATGCTGGAGGTAGGCCTCGTACGATCCAAGAACGCGGGCACCATCTGTCTGAAGAACATCTCGCTCTATTCGATTGCGGGCATCATGTTCTGGCTGGTGGGCTACAATCTCGCCTACCCTGAGACGTTCAATGGTATTCTCGGCTTCAACGGTCTGCTGTGGAACAGCGCAGACAAGAAACCTCTTGAGACCGGCTATGCTGCCAGCTCAGACTGGTATTTCCAGATGGTGTTCGTGGCCACGGCGGCTTCCATCGTTTCCGGTACCTTGGCTGAGCGGATCAAGCTCTGGCCCTTCCTCGCCTTTGTCGCCGTTCTCACGGGCTTCATCTATCCCATCCAAGCCTCTTGGGTTTGGGGCGAAGGCTGGCTGTTTGGTCTCGGTTTCTCTGACTTCGCGGGTTCAACACTAGTACACGCCACCGGCGGCTGGGCTGCGTTGGCCGGCGCCATCCTGCTGGGCGCGCGGCAGGGCAAGTACGGCACGAATGGCGAAGTGGTGGCGATGCCAGGTTCGAACCTGCCACTCGCGACGCTCGGCACATTCATTCTTTGGCTCGGTTGGTTCGGCTTCAACGGCGGTTCGGTCCTAGCGCTCGGTGGCCTCGAAAACGCGACCAAAGTGGCTGACGTCTTCGTCAACACGAACATGGCTGCTGCGGCTGGCGTGCTGACAGCGATCGTCACCAGCCAGATCATGTTCAAGCGGGTCATTCTTCCATTTGCTCTCAACGGCGCCATCGGTGGCCTCGTGGCCATCACGGCAGAGCCGCTGACGCCTTCGCTGCCCCTAGCTTTTGTCATCGGCGGCTGCGGCGGTGTGATCGTGACCTTGGGTGTTCTGTTCCTCGACAAGCTCAAGATCGACGATGTGGTCGGAGCGATCCCGGCTCACCTGTTCTGCGGTATCTTTGGCACGCTAGTGGTGCCGTTGTCGAACCCGGAAACGAACATCGGCGCCCAGCTGATCGGCATTTTCGCCATCGGTGTTTTCGTCTTCGCCATCAGCTTTGCGATCTGGTTCGCCCTCAAGGCGACCATCGGCATTCGCTCCGGTGAGGTCGACGAACGCGACGGTCTCGACAAGTCGGAACTGGGCGTTTCAGCCTATCCTGAGTTCAGCTTGCAAGGTGAAGCGCCGACATTCGGCACATCGCCAGCCACTCCGGCGGCGAGCTAGTCTGAATGATCAGTGGCCCGGCGCGTCATCGTCGTGGCCACTGGCATCAGAGTAGAACGAAGCCGCCATCAATCCAGCTGACAAGAGGATGGTGGCCAAGACCCCCGCTCCCAGTTTGAGCAGGTTCCAAATGCTGAGGTCCAGGAACCCAGCAGGCACCAGCGCTACGAACAGGACGACAATCGCGACCAAGATACCGACGGTCCAACCGACCATTCGGAACGCCTTGCGCTTAGCGGTTTCGGCGCGTTGATCAGTAGCGGGTGCAGAGGGCTCGTCGGTCATGGTGTGCACCTAGCCGCTCTTCTCAGCCTTGGCGAGCCAGCTTCAAACCGCAGCGGCCTCTTCGTCAGCAACCGCAGCCGGAACCTCTGACGTGGACAGCAACTCGTGAAACTCCTGCGCGGCGCGATCGTTCGCGTAGCGCTCAGAGGGCTTCACGCCAAAGCGGGTCACAAACACCGCGGCCATGTAGCGAATGAACAAAGGCGAGTGGAAATAGGCGTTGTGAAGGAGCTCCGACTTCTCGAACTTCATGGACTGCCCGATCAAGTCAGCGCCCTTGGCATCGAGTAGCTCACCCGACGCCAGCAACTCACGTAGGCGTTGGATGGCAGCGCCAGCGTCCTTGACCGACGCCCGCTCCATCTGGCCTTCTACGCTCGACGGCAGTGTACCCACTTGATCGGAGTCAAAATCGAGACCGGGGACCACAGCGCGGATACTCTCACCATAACCGTCGTCACCGAAGCTCTGGCTTTTGATTTGGTTCGACACGAAGTGCGATAGACCAGGCGTCACCACCACTGACGTAGCAAACGCTACAAGAGCCGAGGCGGAGAGCACGGCGCCAATGGGTATGAGCGTGAACGTCGCCATCAACTGCTGCAGCAGCGCGTTCTCACCGAGCTGAGGGAAGTTCGCATAAAGAAGATCCTCAATGGGATCGAAGAGCCCAGTCTCAAGCACGTCAAAACTGTTCCGAAGAAGCTCCGGCAGGGGCAAATTACTGGCCTCCAACAGCTGGGTTAGGAAGAACAACCCAATCAATACAAAACTGAGGCCCGAGAAAAGGCTGATGAAGACCGTGGTCCGCTTGACGAGCTTGGGCTTCACCGCCTTCGCCTTCATCAAGCCGTTGATAGCTTCATCCTCGGCATGGTTCATCGCCACATATCGGTCCTTGAAGAAACCGTAGAGCGTATTGTCCTTGAACAGCTTCATCCGCCGTCGGTTGCGGTAGGAATAGCCGTAGAGCACGACGAGAATCAGCATCGCGAGGCCGAACTGGATCGAGCTGCCGAACTCGCGCAGGCCCGTCAGGATGCCGGTGATCTCTTGCCCATCGTAAGCGTTTGCGGCGATCTCACCGACCTTGAGGCCCAGCAGACCCAAGGCGAAGAGCAGCAGCAACCGCCCGATTACGTCGAAGCGTGAGAAAGGGTTCCGGTTCGATCGGAACAGCAGCATCGGCGTACCCACCGTCGCAAAGCCGCGCACAAGATCGCAGCACTTCTCGCCACGCCTAAGATAGAGCATCGCGAGGGCCTGGATGCCGGCGCTACCGCCATGGCTATGGCCCAAAACGATGGGCGGGTCCTGGCAGTCGTGGATCGCAGTGGCGAGGCGAGAGCCGGTCTGGCGACGCTCGGTCTCGGAATTGTTGCCCTCCCAGTGAAAGGGCTCGACATCAACAGGCTCACCAATAAAGCTCTGAAGTTCGCTGGTAAAAGGAGACTCCTTCTGCCACCACTTCTCGCCGCGATTACGGGGGCTACCCGCAAAGGTGCCGTGGACCGTGATGAGCTTGACCATCTTTTCCCCCTTAACAGGGATTAACGATACTTTTTCGAAGCTCGAACGTCCACGCTTGGTCCTCACCCCTTGTCGCCCACATAGAGACCCGGCATAGCCCAGTCCCTATGGGCGTTTTCTTGCTACCTGAGGAATTTGACACCGATGAGGGCCGTCGCGGCGCTTGGCGGTCGCTGTGGCTTCACGACCATGGCTTCATTCGGAAGGTACACGGCAACGTCCGACCCATCGACGAACAGATGTATCGCTCCGCCCAGCCTTCGCCCCAAGACGTCAAAGAGTGGGCTGACAAAGGTCTCAAGACGATCATCAACCTCCGTGGACTGAGGAACAATGTCCGCCAGCCTGGTTTCTGGCACCTCGAGCGTGAGGCTTGCGAGCAAGCAGGCATCGCGATGATTGACCTGCGGGCCTATTCGCGCGAAGCGCCGAAGCCCGAATTCTTGGTTGAAATCGACAAGCTGTTTCAAGACATTCAGTACCCCGCTCTTATGCATTGCAAATCTGGTGCTGACCGGGCTGGCCTCGGCGGGTTTCTTTATCGCTTCTTGAAGCTGGAAGAGCCTATCGACGTGGCTCGCGAGCAACTCTCACTGAAATATGGTCACATCAAGTCGGGCAAGACGGGCGTGCTCGATCACTTCATCGATACCTATGCCGCGGTCGCCAAATACGACGGGGTGGAGCCGGGCCGTCAGCATTTCCTCGAATGGGTGCGTACGGAATATGATCGCGACGCCATCAAAGCCAGCTTTAAGCCGCAGGCACTTGGCACGTTCCTGACCGACACCCTACTCCGCCGGGAATAGCGGGTTATCGCTGCGCTTGCCTGCTTGTACCACGGCGAAATAGGCGTAGCGTAGCCAGCGCTTAGGGCGGGAATCCATGGTCACTTCAACCCGCATCGGCGGTGTTCTGCTCATGCTTGCAGCTATTTCGCTTCCCATCATCATTGTCGACTACGTGATGATCATGTCTGGCCTGGCTACCGATGGCGAACCCAGCATCATGGACAGAGCGACCTTTGCGAAAGATGCCTACCCAGAACTCGCCCAGGGCTGGCGCGTCGAGATCCTGGCGATCGCAGCGGTCGCCTGTTCCTCATTCATCTTCTTGAACCGACCAAGCCGCGCAGGGTGGGCACTGGCGGCCATCGGTGCACTGATCACCATTCCGATGTACCCCATTATGCTGGGCGGATATGGTGAGGTCTTCAAGCTAGCTGATCTGGATGCGGAGTTGTTCATCGTCCTTCGAGGCATCACCGTGCCGTTCTTCTACGTGGGCCAGGGATTGATGATGATGGGCTTTGGGCTCGCCTTCCTGTTGGAGTCGCAAGCTGCAGAGCGCGTACTCCCTCGCTGGGCGCTGTGGGTCGGCAGCATCGCCAACACCGTCGCTGGCGGCGTGTTTCTGCTGCTGCACTTTGGCTTGCTTGACGATTTTATGTTCAGTGCACCGTTCGCAATGGTGGGCTTCTTGCTCACCGCGCTCTTGGGCGTGCGGTTGGCGGCCAAGGCGTCGTAGTTCGCAGGCAGGGGTTGTCAGGTTGACCTGACTTCCTATCTGTGTCAGGTCAACCTGACATTGATGGGGAGAAGCCTGATGTCGACCAACCCAATGCGAACTTATGTGATCCGTACAGTCCTCTTTATGGGCGGGTACGTTGCCGTGAACGTGGCGGCCATCTTCGGAGCGTTCGATGACGTGGCCCGGCCCGGCAGCTACATCTTAGCCCTCGCCGTCGCGGCCCCGGTGGCCGGTCACATTTGGGCCTTGCTGGACTGTATGAAAAACGCGGATGAATATGTCCGAGGTATTCTCGCGCGGCCCTTCATCGTGGCGGCGGGGCTGGCCGTCGCCGTTTTCACCGGATGGGGCTTCCTCACTGAATATGCGGATGTTCCGCATGCGCCAGGGTGGCTCATCTATCCCCTGCTATGGGCCATGTTTGGCCTGACCGCACCGTTCACTCACAAGCTGGCGCGATGATTAACAGGCTCCGCGAACTTCGCGAAAGCGCTCGCATGACCCAGAAAAGTCTGGGCGATGCTGTCGATGTATCGCGCCAAGCCATCAACGCACTTGAGACGGGGAAACATGCCCCGTCTCTCGATCTCGCTTACAAGCTGGCCGCGCTCTTCCAATGCACGGTGGAGGATATCTTCACCAATCCGTACAGAGAAAATGGCTAGCGACGCTTCTTTCTCGTCAGCGCCGCACCTGCCAAGGCAGGGAGCATCAAGAATGCAGCTGCAGGCACCGGCACCGCGGCGTCAGCGCCGAGCACGCGAACACGGATAAAATCTGCTCGCCAATCGTAGAGGTACTCACCTTGGATTAAACCCAGGCTCAACAGCGTCATGTCCTCGAACCGCATCAAGCCCGAAATCACCTCACCAGATTGATAGCCCACCGGCAGCATCAGCGCATCAAAGGCATTGATCACACCCAAGTAGTCCCCCTGCGCATGATCAGCCTTGGCAAAGCTCGCTGGGAACAGCGGGCCATCGATACCGATATAGACGTCGTGATCAGGGCTCGAACCATCAGCGGCGGAAAAGAGGATCGAGTCCTCGTTGATCGCCGCTGAGCCTTGCTCGATCCCGTTGAGCGTCAATCCTAACAAGTCGAGCGATCCGGCGAACGAGGCCACCACGTCGTCGCCCGCCTCAACCACCAACACATCAATCGCCGCCTTGGCTGGCGTTATGGTCGCCATCAACAGCCCCGCCACACCTGGCACCACGGCCCGAACCATCGTTTTCCAACTCAACATCACAAAAACTCCCTCATTGAAGAACAGGCAGAGCCACCGTGGCCCCGCGACAAAGTCGTTGGGCTGCAGATGAGGAAGACGCCGCGCTGCGAGAAGGTGAATTGAAAGACGGCAAGAAGCGCAACGGGTTGAAGATCGAATGCAACTCCGTGCAACCAGCAACTTTTCTTCGCCAAAGGGCCAATCCGTCCAAAAAATTAGACGCCCTTTCACGAAGTGTGTTTACCTTAACAGTTAATGTCACACTTCATCGATCGCCGCCTGAATCCCAAGGGGAAGTCGCTAGGCAACCGCCAGCGGTTCTTCCGTCGCGCTAAGAGCCAGATCAAAGACGCTGTGAACAAGTCACTGCGCGATCGCTCGGTCAAAGAGCTGGAGCAGTCGGGCAAGATCTCGATCCCATCGAAATCCACCGCTGAGCCTCGGTTCCGGCTGGATGGAGCGTCCGGCAAACGCCAGCATGTTCATCCGGGCAACAAGGAATTCACCACGGGTGATCGGCTGCGCAAGCCACCGCAAGGCGGTGGCCAAGGCGGCGGCAAGGACGCCTCCGATAGCGGCGACGGCGAGGACAATTTCAGCTTCACGCTGACCCAGGAGGAGTTCCTCGACATCTTCTTCGAGGATCTTGAGCTGCCGAACCTGGTCAAGACGTCACTCAAAGAGATGACGGCTTGGAAGTGGCGCCGTGCCGGGGTGACGGTGGCGGGCGCGCCCACCAACCTCAACCTGCTACGAACCATGCGCAATGCTCATGGCCGCCGCCTCGCGCTGAAGCGTCCGTCCACGGCGGAGGTCAATGAGCTAAAAGAGCGGCTGTTCAACCTGGAACGGATCGCTCAGCCAAATGAAGAGCAACGCGCCGAGATCAAAGAGGTGCTGGCGAGACTGGAAGAGCTTGAGGCGCGTCGCCGCTGGGCGCCTTACATTGACCCTCTCGATGTCCGCTACAACGCTTTCGCGCCCCAACCGGAGCCGACCACCGCGGCAGTGATGTTCTGCTTGATGGATGTGTCGGGCTCCATGGGTGAGCGCGAGAAGGACCTCGCTAAGCGGTTCTACATGTTGCTTTATCTCTTCTTGCAAAAGCGGTACGAGAAGGTCGATGTGGTCTTTATTCGGCACACGCACCATGCTGAAGAAGTCGACGAAGAGACGTTCTTCTACTCCCGTCAATCGGGCGGCACGATCGTCAGTACCGCGATCGAAGTGATGCAAGAGATCCAGCGCGACCGCTATCCGACACAAGACTGGAACATCTACGTTGCGCAAGCGTCTGATGGCTATACCCAGTCAGGCGATGCTCAGCGGTGCGTTCAGCTCCTGAACGAAGAAGTGCTGCCAATCCTTCAGTACTACGCTTATATCGAAATCCTCGATGAGCGCGAGATGGATGTCTTCAGCGATCCCGACGCCGGCGCCGAGCTCTGGCGAGCCTACCGAAGCATCGACGACGAACGCTTCGCCCAGACCCGGATTGCTCACCCCAGGGACATCTTCCCGGTGTTTAGAGAACTGTTCTCTAAGGAGAAAAAGGGCAAGGCGGCTTGAGGCAGCGTTGGCCGCTCAGTGCTGTGCTGATTTGCGGGGCCTGCGTACATCTGAACACGGACAGGTCAACGCCTGTCGTTGAGACAGATAGCTATGTCCTAAACACGGCGCTTGACGAGTCGGCTAACGGCTTTGCCGTTGTACTAACTTCGAAGACCGACGTCGTGCTCTGCGTCGATTTTCGACAATGGCCAGACAGTAACGGCGAGTTACGCTTTAGCGAAGGCCGGGTGTGGGTCCAGCACAGCTGGCGGAAGTTCCCCATCAAGCAACAGGCCGCTATTGAGTGTGTCGCGCCGGAAGACGAGTACGCTCAGCCGCCGTACGCCTGCCAAGTGGTATTTGCTCCACGCTCAATCACGTCGACGCGCATATCGTTAAGTAATTTTCAAGGCTTAAGCAACGCTCGAATGACTTCGGCGTTGTCTCTCGAAGGCTTCAATCCGGCTATTCGCGATTGCCTATCTCTGTAACTTAATCAGCATACCCTTACCACATCAGCGTCGCTTGCAGCTCTGATATCAAACGGACCAATACCCTTATGCCTCCGGAGCACCAGCTCGGCGAGGCGAACCCTGGCACACCCAGAGGCAGTGAATCGCGATAACCGCTCACTGAGAAAAAGTCATGGAGACGACCACACCGCGAAGGTGGTTGTGGGGCTCGCCCAGATGGTGAGATGGCGCTCCGCATTAGTTCTTGCAGCTTTTCACGCCACCCTTTTGACAATCGTCATCATTATGGTGAACACTTAGCGCACTCATCGGAGGAGCACCGTGATGATCGCCCTACTGACTGCCCTCATGTTTTTCGCAGGCCCGGATATGGGCACGCTCAAGAATGGCGTTGTGCATCTTAGCGCCGCAGAAGCGGCGGAGCTTCTGGAAGAGGGCGACGTCGTTATCCTCGACGTACGGACGGAGAAAGAGTTCAAGGCGCAGCGTCTCGACGGCGCGACGCAGATCGACTTCCTCGACCCACGCTTCAAGAGCCGCGCCGCGACGCTCGATGCCTCGAAGACCTATCTTGTGCACTGCCGGAGTGGTCGCCGCTCCGCCCGTGCGCTCAGCACGCTGAAGGAGCTCGGTATCACCAATCTCTACCACCTCGACGGCGGCATGATCGCTTGGACAGAAAAAGGCCTACCGACCTTACCCAAGCCTGCCAACGACAATCAGGACGGCACGAAGTAACTACCTCTGCTGCAACGATTTTACCTCGACTGACGAATCTCTTTGGGAACGGGAAGCTGATTAGCGACGGCAGCGACCACGCGAACTGCTGACATCCGCGCGAGGCGCCCGATATGGTCTATGGTAAACGGGCATAAACGCTTCTCGGGCAACGTACCGATGAGGCCGCTGGGCCAAGGAGGCTAGTCATGAGTGCGACACCGAAATCCGATCTTCTCTGGAATGAAGGTGCCTGGACGTTCAGTGACTTACAGCACGCCTTTGACGCGATCGAAGACATTGGCCTGAACGATCTGGGCCTCGATGTTTACCCGAACCAGATCGAGATCATTACCTCCGAGCAGATGCTCGACGCCTATTCGTCCCACGGCATGCCGCTGATGTACCGTCACTGGTCGTTTGGCAAAGCGTTCGCCCGCGATTCGATGAACTACCAGAAGGGCTATACCGGCCTCGCCTACGAGATCGTCATCAATTCCGACCCGTGCATCGCCTATCTGATGGAGGAGAACTCCATGACCATGCAGGCGTTGGTGATGGCGCATGCGTGCTTTGGGCATAATCACTTTTTCAAGAACAATTACCTCTTCCGTCAGTGGACAGATGCTTCGGCCATCCTCTCTTACCTCGACTTCGCCAAGAAGTATATTTCTCGGTGTGAAGACGAATATGGTTGGGAGGAAGTTGAGCGGACCCTCGATGCGGCCCATGCGCTGCAGGACCAGGGCGTCTTCCGCTACAACCGCCCGCCTAAGCTCTCGCAGTCAGAGCAGATGGAAAAGGTCATGGCGCGGGTTGAACACGAGCGCGAGACCTTCAACGACCTCTGGCGCACGCTTCCTCAGCGTGAGGAGGATGATGCCACCGCCGAAGCTCGCCTGGGCGAAGTGCGCAACATCAAGCTGCCAGAAGAAAATATTCTCTACTTCGTGGAGAAGGCGTCTCCGTCTTTGCGCCCTTGGCAGCGGGAATTGATCCGTATTGTGCGGAACGTCTCGCAGTATTTCTATCCGCAGAAGCAGACCAAGGTGATGAACGAAGGCTGCGCCACGTTCGTGCACCACTACATCATGAACGAGCTACACCGCCGCGGGCAGATCACCGATGGTGCAATCCTCGAATTTCTGCACTCGCACAGCTCAGTTGTGTTCCAGCCTGAATTTGACGACCGTCGCTATTCGGGCATCAACCCTTATGCGCTGGGCTTTGCCATGATGGAGGACATCGTCCGCATCGTGACGGACCCAACCGACGAGGACCGCGAGTGGTTCCCGGCCATGGCGGGGCACGGTGATTGGCGGAGCGAGCTGCGCTATGCCTGGGAGAATTTCCGTGATGAGAGCTTCATCCAGCAATATCTCTCACCGAAAGTAATCCGCGATTTCCGCCTGTTCGCTCTCGGCGATGATGGGCGCAAGCCCTACTATCGCGTCGAGGCGATCCACGACGAGCAAGGCTATCGCGACGCGCGCAATGCCCTGGCCAGCATGTATGACCTAGGGATGCACGAGCCGAATTTGCAGGTGGTAGGCGCTGATCTCGAAGGCGATCGCACACTGAAGATCCGCCATACGGTCTATCAGGATCGCGTTCTCGACAAGAAGACCCAAGAGGCGGTGATGGTTCACCTCAAATACCTCTGGGGCTACGATGTTCAGCTTACGCAAGATAAGCAGGAAGGCTGACCTTCCCGCTCTTGCCGTGGTTTGGCCGTGAAACGACTTACGCTTCAGGCGCCAACGGATTAGCGGCGGCGCATCAAACGGCGGCCGAGGAACAGCGCACCGGCAAATAGTGGAAGTGCGCCTGGAACCGAGACGGGATCAGGACTGATGCCACGTTGACCGAAAGTGATGTTATCGATGCCGATATTGTCATTCGCCGAGCCAAGGACTGAAGCGAAGACCACGATTTGCAGCGCTTGCGCAAAGAGCGGCGTGCCTGAAAAATCGAACGACGTGACGCCGTTGTTGGTGCCTAGGATGGTACCCGTCCACGAAAAGAGCTCGTTGTTGTCCTGATCGAAGACCTTCACATCGATGTCTTGATAGTCCGTGCTCGGCCAACCCGCGAGATCGAAGCCAAAGAGAAAGGCCGAGAAACCGTCGTCGGCTGTCAACGTCACGGCGAGGTCTTGGGCCACCGCACTGCGGTAAATGATGTTGGTCAAACCACCGTACGAGTTGGTCCAGAGGCGCGCATCAGGCGCGTCGAACGTTATGTTCGGCGTAAAGCCCGCGGGGCCTTCGCCATAGGTGAAGCCGTTCTCGCTGACCGACGAGACGTTGTCACCGTAGGTGCTGTCCGGCGTCGCACCAGCAACAGTCGGTGTATCAGGCGCCGATTGGTCAAACGTCAGCACCGTGGCTTGGGCTGCGCCCAGTGAAAAGGCCAGCGCTGCTGCGCCGGCAATGATCTTGTTCATAAAATCCCCCTCGTGGATTGGTTAACAAGAAACCAATGCCTCAAATCCAGATGAAAAGGCAAGCCCCGATGGAAGCACCCTATCACGAAAGTGATATATTTCCGATACTTAGTATGACTGACTCTTTCGGCCCTTACTGCAGCGAAGCGACGTCTAAGCGGGTTTTTTCTGGCCCCACCACGACAGACCCAACCATGCAGGCACGACAAAAAAGACCACGCCCGTCGTCTTGCCACTCATCAATCCCAAAGCCGGTACAACAAAACCACCGACAAGCAGACCGAGAATAACCAAGAGACTGCCGCGACCAACACAGCCGTCCTTAGAAACGCCCTCCTGCACAAACACCGTGAGAAAGCCCAGGGCCATCAGTGCTGAGAACCCTTGGTATAGCACGTTGGCCTGACCAAACAGCACTGCTATGATCTCTGGCGACGTGTCCACCACAGCGAAGGCTGCAGGATAGGCACCCAGAGAGATCGCGAAAGCAAGCACGACCATGACCCCAGCGACGCTCGTGACGGCCAGCACGATTTTCTGCGGCGGCAATGCCCGCGTGGATCGGTTCGATGCCAACAAGAGAAACGACGCCGCGGTCTGAAGCAATACTCCCGCCATCTGCCCTGCGAACAACCAGCGGAGTGTCGGCCAAGCGGCAGCATATCGAGCAACCCGCTCCGCTAGCGGCAACTCACGCGACGGCGAACCCCACCCTATGGCGAACTCTCCGAGTATGGATCCCACAATCAGCAGAACGCCAATGAATAAGAGGGCGCCTGCCTGCCGTTGCTCGCTGACCAATTTCTACTCCCACCCTCGGCGAGCACCATCTTGGCTCACCTAATGGGGGAAAGAAAGCGAGTGATAGAGCGGCTAGCGGTCTATCAATTCCGCTGCCTCAATAGGCGCTGCGATGAGAGCGCCGGAGAACTGCAGCCGCACCTTGTCGCCCACGAGGCCGCGATAGGCGCGCATGTCGAAATCGGTGCGATTGACGACGATCTCGCCGGTGAAACCAACTTCACTCACCGGGCAAGCCTCCTTCACATCGCAGTTGAGCTGGATGGTGAACTCTGCCGGTTGCGTGATGCCCTTGATGGTCGCTTCACCCACGACCGTGCCAACGCCGTCGCCATCCCAAGCCTTCAGCGAGCCGCTGAAGACCGCCTCGGGATGGTTTTCGATGTCAAACCAAGCCGGGCTGCGCACCACGTTCTCGTACCAAGTGCTGCCGAACTTAACCGAGTCGAGATTGACCACAGCTTCGACGTCCAGGCCATCAGCCGCGGCGTCAACGATCGTTACGGTGCCGTCGAAGTCCTCGAATGTCCCGCGGATCGCGGGAAACCCGAGAGGGTTCACCGAAAAGCCAAGGTCGGCGCCCTCTGGCTTCAACGCGTAGGTTTGGTTGGGCAGTTCGCGCAGGGCCTCCACCGCGAGCGCGCTGGTCGTCGGCTGCGACACGGATGTGCAAGCCGCGAGGCAGACGGTGAGCACCAAAACGGGTCGAGCGAGCCATGATTTGATCATAAGGGCCCTCCTGCCATCAAAGTGTGGCCTGAAAAGGGCCCCAAAGGCGAGCGGCAAAAGTGTCGCCCTGCGTGACGATCCCGTCACCATCCCTCCGACCCGGGTTCTCCCTTGATCGGTCCGGCCAGGCGACTGGTGACCCAACCGGCGTAAAAGCCGCCCGGTTGGGGCGTCGCGCGCTCTCCATCCACCCAAGCTTCGTCGACACGGCTGGCGTAGAACGCGATCCATCCCGCTACTTTGTCAAAACCGCGCCCCAGGTCATCAAGCGGGTCGGGGTAGCTGAACGCCGCCCGCTCACTCACCTTTCCGCTTGCCACGAGGTCGAAATAGACGGCCTCGCCCTTCCACTCGCAGAAGGTTGAGCCCTGAGCCTCCTTGAGAAGCTCCATCTTCACATCGACCGGCGGGAAGAAATAGACAGGAGCCCCCGCGGTCTCGACGATGCGGAGGCCAAGCGTGGTCTCAGCAATGACCTCCCCGCCGAAGACCACCTTCAATGGCCCCTCGGCCGCGCGCAGCTCCGGTGGACGTGGATAGTCCCAAACGCTTTCCTGCCCAGGCTTTGGCACCTCGATGGCCGATGGTCGCGGCCGAGTCGCCCAGGCCGCGCGGTGGCGTGCCAGCTGCTTACGGAATACCGGGTCGTCTGGAAGGTCAGCCATGATACCTGCTCAATCCGTACCGGCAAGGCGTGACCTGACCATCCGGCTATCGATCATCAGTACGGCCACCGTCACAAAGTAGATGGCTGCAACCACAAGGGAAATTCCCAGGACACGGACGTCGGGGGCCGCCCACCAAATCGCGGTGACCGCCACCGCACGCACGAGGCAATGCGCGAGAAAAATAGGCGCGCGGCCATAGCTCCAGCCAATAACTGGCCAGTGCACGGACATACCGATGGCCAATAGCATGACGGCCAATTCGGGGGCCTCATAGTAAGCGGTGATCGCGCCAGGCCAAAAGAGCAGCATGCCGACGAAAGCGGGCACGAGCAGCGACGTCAGCGCGGTTCGGTCCTTGATGAACGGATTCCCCGCCAGCTTGGCGATCAACAAGGCGACAGGAAAGATCGCGCCCGTGGTGACGAAAGCCACCAGCAACCAGTCTCGCAAACCAAAGACCGTTGAAGCATAAGCGAGCCCGACCCACCAAAGGCCCCCAGCCAGAGGCACAGGCCAACCGCCGCCTAGACGGGCGTAACTCGATAAACGCTCGTGCTGCAGAGCTTTTTGTAGGTCCATGCTCGCTGTCCCCCTGACGGTGCGCCGCGAACTTGAGGAGCATTCTGAACAACCGCAACCCGGAAGGCCAGACGGCGTGGGTCGAGATGCTGTAGCGCCGACCCCAAACCTCGTGACAGCCATCGGTCCAAGTCTACGTTAGGAGCTTGCGCGCTGCTGTTATTGAGAACAATGCCATGAACAAAGAACCCGTGGATGACCGTTTCCGCGACATGATCCTTAATCCCGATCGCGTGGACGAACTCTATGAAGCCGTCTTCTCTTCTTGGATGCGGACCAGCGGCTTGACAGACTTTAGGGTCTCCGCCGGTCGTGTGAGTGCGCGCCTGCCCTTCTCGCAGGATCTTCTCTTCGTCGGAGGAACGATCTGTGGACAGGCCATCGCGGGCGTCGCCGATACCACCATAGCCATGGCAATGATCAGCCTCGGCACCGGACACCGAGGGACGTCCTACCTGCACACACATTTTCTGAGGCCGGGCACGGAAGACTTATTGATCGAGGCTGAGGTGCTTCGGTCCGGGGCAACGACGGCCTATGCGGAGTGCCACATGCGGCTAGCATCGACGAACAAGTTGGCGGTGCATGCTGTGGCCGAGTTCATCTGCTGAAGCCGTCAGGGCGCAGAGCGGCGGGTTTCCTTGAAAAGGAAACGGCGCGAGGCGCGATATGTGCTCAAATAGGCCGCAAGGCCGATAGCACACTACAAGAAGGAAAATGCCGGGGTTCTGTTGCCAGGCCCCCGGCGGCCCCGCCTAGCCTTGATAAGAGACTAGGGCTTTAAAGCGGTTTTCTCGCACTGCGTTACGCAGCGAGAGC
>JABSRH010000037.1 GCA_013215175.1 Parvularculaceae bacterium
CATCGTCTCGCTGGTGGGTGAGTTGAAGACCCAAGCGGAAACCGAGGGCGAAGGCTCACTCGCGGTCCGCAACACCCTCGAAGAGAACCTGGCCACTGAATCCATCGGCAAGTTCCTCTTGGCAGGCAAAGCCGCCAAGGAAGCCACCACGCAGCAACGGGCGCGCTATGACACGCTGTTCCCCAGCTACATCGCCGCCGCCTATGCCGAAGAGATCGGCCAGCTCACAGCCCGCGACATTCGCGTGAAGAACAGCCTCGAGCGCAAGCCTGGCGACATTATTGTCCAGTCGGACCTGTTCGACAGCAAGGGTGCCAAGCGCGCTTCCATCGACTGGCGCGTTCGGGTCACTGGCGAGGGTGAACACAAGCTGCTTGATGTCCTCGTCGAGCGGATCTCGCCTCTGATCACACGCCGTCAGAGCTTTTCCAAAACGGTGAAGGACGAGGGCCTCGACGGCCTCCTCACGCATATGGAGGAGACCATCGCTGCGGGCATCACCATCGAAGGCGACGCTGACGCTTAGATGACAACGTACGCGCGGAAGGCGCAGCTGCGAGCTTGTTAACCCTTTTTCCGTGTGCCAAATTGGTACTCGGGAAACAGGGGAGCGAAACCATGTTCAAAAAATTTGTGTTGGCCACTAGCCTCGCGGCCATGGCTTTGTCTGGCGCTCATGCGGCGGAGATCACCTTCGACGAGGCCATCGCCGGCGCCACCGTGTTCGAATTTGATGGGGATGGAGACATGGTCGTCGACGTGCGCTTCGGCACCGACGACCCTGAAGGTTTCAACACCGTCGGCCCCGGCGCCAATCAAACCTACATCAGCGAGCCGGGCCTGGAGGGTACCACGCTGCTCGATACCGATCTGTTTGTGGAGTTTCTTGGCGGTGCCGTCGGCACCTTGAGCTTTGGTTTTGCCACCATCGATCCCGACACTTCGGTCAACTTCACCGTCTACGACGATAACGACAATGTGCTGGGTAGCACCACAGCGCTAGCCACTTTCGACACTGGCGGCGACTTTCCGGAGGCCTTAGCCTCTGTGTCGTTCGCGGGGCTAGCATCCTACGCGACCTTCGATTTCTTCGGCGTCGGTAGCCGCTACATCATCGACAATTTCAACGGCACCTTCGGGAGCACTGAGGACCGCACGCCAGACGCCGTGCCGGTACCAGGAGCACTGGCCCTCTTTGCACCGGTCGCAGCAGGGCTCTTCGCTCGCCGCCGGAAAGCCAAGAAATAACATTCGCAAAGCGATGCGAGAGGGCTCCGCGAGGCAACTGGCGGAGCCCTTTCTAGTTTAAGCCGTCAGCTTCATGTCCATGCCGCGGTGGACAGCGTCGCGGCTGCCGACCCGATCGAGCCAGGCGCCAACGCTAGCAAACGGTGCCGTGTCGATCCCCGCTAGGTCCGCGAGGCCACTGAAGGCATGGACCCAGGGATAGGTGACAATGTCGGCCACGGTGAAGTTGTCACCAGCTAGGAATGGCACGTCGCTCAAGCGGCGATCCATCACGCCCATCAAGCGCTCAGCTTCTTCGCCGTAGCGCTTCTTGCCGTAGGGCACATCTTCTTGGGCATAGCGGAAGAAGTGACCAGCCTGGCCGAACATCGGCCCCACCGACGCCATTTGGAACATCGTCCACTCTTGCGCAGCCACCTTCTCGCGCGCCGACTGGCCCAAGAGCGGGCTATCAGCCTTATCAGCCAGATAGTTGATGATCGCGGCGCTCTCGAAGACGGACAGGGGCTCACCGCCGCCCACCGGATCGTGGTCCACAATCGCCGGGATTTTGTTGTTCGGGCTAATCTTCAAAAAGTCGGCGTCGTACTGTTGCCCTTTCGAGATATCGACAGGGATCACCTTGTGGTCCATGCCCAGCTCCTCAAGAGCGATGGCCACCTTGCGACCGTTGGGTGTCGAGAAAGCGTAGAAATCGATCATGGCGGAAGAAGCCTCCAAAGCGTCGGATGAAGGTATGGAGCCTGACGCCCCAAACAACGGGCGCAAAACACCCTTCGGCAAGAAAAGAGCAGGCGACCGGCGGTGCGTCGCGACGAACGACCCGCTGCCGCCCGAAGCCCCGGCCCTCCGGTTTGTTCAGGGACCGGCGCAGGAAGTCGTTTTGGATCTCAAAGGAAACCTTCCTGGCCGCGGTGCTTGGCTCCGTCCGGAGCGCGACAAGCTGATGCTCGCGCTCAAACGCGGCGGCTTTGCGCGCGGGTTTAAGGGCGAGGCCAAGCTGCCTGAGGGGCTGGATGCTGATGGTTTCGCAGATCACGTGGCTGAAAGGCTGCAGCACGCTGCCCTTCAGAAGCTGGGGCTGGCGCGAAAAGCAGGATCGCTGAAGATTGGTCACGATGCCGTGCGCAAGGCCGCCAAGAGCGGTCTCGCCTACCTGACCCCCACCGACGCCAGCGCGCCAGAAGTCGAAAAACTGGCTCGTTTCCTTGCCAAAGCAGAGGGCGTTCCCCATGTCCCCCTCCCGGCTGATCGGGTTACACTGAGCGGCCCATTAGACCAGGATGCGGTGCACTTGCTGCTTGTCTTGGGGGGTCCTAGCCGAGGTGTGCTGGAATCCATCGAAATTTGGCGTCGCTTTTCCTCAGAAAGCCGCGCCTGACGGTGGACCAAGGGCAGTCTTCCGGTTATGGGGGCGCCCCGGCCTAGGACAGCTCGGACGGCAGGCTTATCGCTTGGCCTTCCCGCGTAGCGGCCCACCTTCCGACCTTGTCGGGGAAAATACGAGGAGGCATACGGCCTCCGACTAAGGATTGTATGAGCGACGATACGCAAGAAAAACCAACGTCTGGACGCAAGCCACTGAGCCTTCGCCGCAATGAAACCGGCGCTGTGAAGCAGAGCTTTTCCCACGGCCGTACCAAAACGGTGGTGGTTGAGAAGAAACGGCGCGCCGTAGCACCAGGCGCAGCTAAGCCGACCACGACGACCGCTGCCCCAAAGGCAGGCGCCAAGCCAGCTGCGAAACCGGCGGCCAAGCCAGCGGCGAAAGCTGCACCGGGTGGTCGGGCCGCTCCTGCACGCGACGCCGCTGCGAAGAAGGGCAAGGTTCTCCGACAGCTCTCCGACGCGGAGAAGAAAGCCCGTCAGGCCGCTCTGGCTAACGCCAAAAAAGCCCAGGCTGAGAAAGCCAAGCGAGAAGAAGCTGAGCGCAAAGAGCGCGAGCAGCGCGAAGCCGAAGAGCGCGCGCGCCTTGATGCTGCCCGTAAGGCTGCTGAAGAAGAAGAGCGCAAGCGCGCCGAAGAAGCTGAAGCTCGCCGTAAGGCCGAGGAAGAAGCTCGCAAAGCTCTCGAAGCCGAAGAAGCTGAGCGTAAGCGTCGCCAAGAGCTCAAAGCCAAGGGCATCACAGACGCCGCGAAAGACACGGCCAGCAAGCGCGACGAAGCCAGATCAAACTTCGCGAAGGACGAGAACAACCCGCTCTCGGCTCTTGGCGGGCGGATCAAGCAAAAGCGTAATCAGCCGAACGCGGACAACCGTAACGCCAAAGAAGCGCCCAAGCGTCGCTCGGGCCGCCTGACCATTGCGAAGGCTCTCGACGACGACGAACGGCAGCGTTCACTGGCTTCCGTGAAGCGCGCGCGCGAGCGTGAAAAGGCGATGCGCGCCAAGCGCGGCAACCAGGCTTCGCAGCAAACACGCGAAGTCATCGTTCCTGACGTCATCACCGTGGCCGATCTGGCCCAGCGGATGGCCATGCGCTCCACCGACCTCATCAAAGAGCTGATGAAGCAAGGTCAGATGGTGACGGGCAACGCAACCCTCGACGCCGACACGGCGCAAATCATCGTCGAAGACATGGGCCACACGGTCAAACGTGTGTCGGAGGCCGACGTCGAAGACGGTCTGATCGCAGAGAATGCTGACGACGCGAAGCTCGAAGGTCGCCCACCGGTAGTGACCATCATGGGCCACGTCGACCACGGTAAGACGTCACTGCTCGACGCTCTGCGCAACGCCGACGTTGTGTCTGGCGAAGCTGGTGGCATCACGCAGCATATCGGTGCTTATCAGGTCACCGACGCGAAAAAGAACAAGATCACCTTCCTCGACACGCCGGGCCACGCGGCCTTCACGGCGATGCGGGCTCGCGGTGCCAACGTCACGGACATCGTGATCGTTGTGGTCGCCGCCGATGACTCGGTCATGCCGCAGACGGAAGAAGCGATCAGCCACGCGAAAGCCGCTGGCGTGCCGATGATCATCGCGGTGAACAAGGTCGACAAGCCTGGCGTTGACCCGATGAAAGTGAAGACCGACCTTCTGCAGTACGAAGTGCAGGTGGAGAGCATGGGCGGTGAGGTGCAAGACCTCGACGTTTCGGCTCTGAAGAAGATCGGCCTCACCGAACTCCTCGAAGCCATCACGCTGCAGGCCGAATTGCTTGAGCTGAAAGCCAACGCCAACCGCCCAGCCTACGGCTCGGTGGTGGAAGCCCAGCTCGACAAAGGCCGCGGCGCCGTGGCGACGCTCCTCGTGCAAGAAGGTACGCTCAAGCGCGGCGACATCGTCGTGGTTGGCTCTGAGTGGGGTAAAGTTCGCGCGCTGAACAACGACCTCGGCAAGCAGGTCAAAGAAGCTGTGCCGGCTCAGCCGATTGAGATCCTCGGTCTCAACGGTGTGCCCGAACCTGGCGACCAGTTTGCTGTGGTGGAGAGCGAAGCCCGCGCTCGCGAAGTCGCTGAATATCGTCAGCGCCAGAAACGTGAGAAGGCGAACGCTCAGAAGTCGGGCACCTCGCTCGAGCAGATGATGGCTCAGCTGCAAGATGCCGAGATCAAGGACTTGCCCGTCGTTATCAAAGGCGATGTGCAAGGTTCGGTCGAAGCGATTGTCGGTAGCCTCGATAAGATGGCCACGGACGAAGTTCGCGTACGCGTCCTTCACACCGGTGTGGGCGCCATCTCGGAAAGCGACGTCATCCTGGCGGAAGCCTCTGGCGCCCCCGTCATTGGCTTCAACGTCCGTGCGAACAAACAAGCCCGGGAGCACGCCGAAAAATCAGGTACCGAGATCCGCTACTACTCGGTGATCTACGACCTGATCGACGACATCAAAGGCACCCTTTCCGGTATGCTCGATCCCGAGCTGCGCGAGACGTTCCTTGGCAACGCTGAGATCCTTGAGACGTTCATGGTGTCGAAAGTCGGCCGGGTTGCTGGCTGCCGGGTCACCGAAGGCATGGTCAAGCGTGGTTCGAAAGTCCGCCTCCTCCGCGACAACGTCGTTATCCACGAAGGTGAGCTTTCACAGCTCAAGCGCTTCAAGGACGATGTCCAAGAGGTGCCAGCAGGCCAAGAATGCGGCATGAGCTTTGCCAACTACGACGACCTCAAAGTTGGCGACTTCATCGAGTGCTTCGACGTCGAACGCATCGAACGGACGCTGGACTAACTGCGCTCCGTTCTTCGCTGAAACGCTACAATATGAGACCCTGCCGTCCTTAGGGACGGGAGGAACCTCATGCATTTGGTGAAAATCTGCAGCGTAGCCGTTCTGACATTGGCCGTTTCGGCCCAAGCGCAGGTGTCACAGGATACGGATTTGACCCAGGCGGTCGACCAAGCCGCTTTTCAACGCAGCCCGTCGATCCCCTTCGCTGCCCCAGCGACGGCAGGCATCGAACCTGCCGGCCAGTTCGACCTCTGGATGTCTCCCGTCCTCCGCCAGCGTAAGGGCGCCATGACAACGAACAACGAAGCCTCGGCAGGCGGTGCAACGGTGCGTGTGGCTCGCAGTAACGGAGACGGCGAGCAGGACGCCAGGGAAGAAACACTCCGCGCCGCGGGCGATCCACCGCCAGCCGAAGAGGAAAGCGTTGATGCGGCGCGTTATACCATGATGCTGCAAGCCGAAGCGGAGGAAAAACGCCTTTGCCGTCGCGAACCTAGAAACGCATTTGAGAGAGTCGGCGGCTTCTTCGGCGCTAGGTATCATGAGGAGTGCCCCAGCAGCAGGCGTCGCCGCGAGACAATCCGCGTCAGCCACCGCAGCGACGCAACGGCAGAGAATGTGATCTACGCCATCAATCCATCCGCCACACAGCCCCTTCGTGTACAGATCAGCTGTCGAATTCCAGCCACCGGCGCCACCTTCGGTACAGAGCTTTCCGTCGACCCTCGCGGGATCGGACAGTTCAAGGCCCCTTGCGCCTGTGAAGAGGATTATGAGTTTTGGTGCGCCGTCAGGGGAAGCCGTCCACTGCTCGCGCATGCGGTCTTGAAACAGCGCAGCGCGACAGCGGATGTTGAGGAGTACATCGACTTCACGCCCGCGCGAATAGCTCAGTACTGAGCGCCCTGCAGAGCGTGAGCAGGAACACCGTCATCGCTTTGGGTAGGTTGACGATCCCTGGAGTCACAGAAGAACCTCAAGATCGACGCTAAGTGGTAAGCCCAAACTCCTCGGTGAGGAGAACACCCACTCGGCGATGCACATCGGACCCCTCAGGGAACCCAAGACCCGGCGCATCGACGTAGCAGGAGACAATCAAACGCGGGGATCCGTCCGTGTTCAGCACGAAGGCATTGTCGCCGAACAAACCATTGAGGCTGGTACCTGTCTTGTCTCCCACCACGATCGTCGACGGCATACCGCCTCGCAGGCGGTTCAGGCCCGTGGCACAATCGATCATGTATGCCCGCATCTGCTGCGCGGCCAAACGATTGATCGCTTCGCCAAACAGTACCTGCTGCAGAACAGACGCCATTGCTTGAGGCGTGGTCGTGTCTCGCGGATCACCGGGTTTGTTCTCGTTCAGCTCGGGCTCATAGCGGTCAAGCCGCAGGGCATCAGAACCAAGGATCTTCTGCACACGTCGCGTGAAACCGGAGGGACCACCGATGACATCGAGAAGAATATTGGCAGCGGTGTTGTCACTAATCACCACCACAGCCTCACATAGGCCGAGCACGGACATATAAGGCACCCCCTTCTCAAGGCGGGCCTTCACCACCGGCGAATAGCTGATGAGAGGTACATTGTCCGTGCGCATCGCCTGGCTTGCAGACAAGGTACCCTTTGCCACATCATCTAAGACAAAGCCTGCCAAGAGAGCCTTAAACGTCGAACACATAGCAAAGCGCTCATCCGCTCGGTGCGCTAGGACCTTCGCGCTACCGACGGCTGTAGCATAGAGACCGATGCGTCCACTGATCTCGGCCTCGAGCGCCGTCAAGCGATCCGTAAAGCGAGCCTGAGCCCCCATCAGGCCCACGAAAGATGAGGCCGACCCAGCGGCGAGGAGGTGACGGCGATTCCAGAGGGGTAAGGACATGTCGCGAGCTTTGCATGGCTCGCAGCAAAATCAATCGTCCTTTGGCGGATCTTCGTCTTCCGGCGGCACAATGGTGATGAAACCTTCGTCAAGGTTCACTTCAGGCACGGCGTCCTTGGTGAAAGGCACCAAGACGAAACCGCCCTTGCCGGACACTTCAACAATGTCCCCCGCGCCGTAGTTGGGGACAGCGCGGACCCGGCCCAGAACGGCTCCGGTTTCGTCGCGCGCTTCCAAGCCCACGAGGTCGGAGATGTAGAAGTCGTCGTCCTCATCGCCCATGGGCAACACATCACGAGGAACCGACAACAGGCCCCCCTTGTATTCAGCACAAGCCTCAGGGCTCTGGATGTCGGCATCTTTGCAAAGAAAAACCGACGGCTTCGTCTCGCGAAGCTTCGTCGGTCTCAGCTTCGATCCATCGGGCGTGGAAAGAGGCCCATAGGCAAAGACTGCCTCCGGGTCTTCCGTAAACGAACGGATCTTGAACTCTCCGCGAACGCCGTGGGTCCCAGCAAACTGGGCCACCACGACCATTCGCCGATCTGGCGATTTAGCCAAAGCGTGTTACTCGGCTGCTTCTTCAGCAGGAGCTTCGTCGCCAGCCTCAGCGGCTGCAGCAGCTTCTTCAGCCGCGGCTTTCTTGGCAGCCTCCTTCTCGGCCTTCTCTTCGATGCGCTCTTTGGCTTTCTGGCCGGGCTCACCCTTCTGCGGGTTGTTGCCGTGTTCCCACTTGATCAGGTCAGCCGCGCCGAGGAAGCGAGCCACACGATCAGTAGGTTGTGCACCTTTATCGAGCCAGTATTTCGCACGCTCGAGGTCGAGGACGACGCGCTGTGGGTTGTCCTTAGCAAGGAGCGGGTTGTACGCGCCCAGCTTCTCGATAAAACGGCCGTCGCGAGGCATGCGGGCATCAGCCACAACAACGCGGTAATAAGGACGCTTTTTCGAGCCGCCACGGGCCAAACGAATTTTCAGTGCCATGATGAACTTCTTTCTTATTTGTTCGTAGACTGTTGAAACTTATTTCTTCTTGCTGGGTCCGCCGAGGCCCGGAAGACCTCCGCCACCCAAACCGGGCAAGCCGCCACCTGGCGGAAGACCGGAACCACCGAGACCAGGGAGCTTGTTAGCCGCGCCACCTGGCATGCCACCGCCGGGAGGCATCCCGCCACCCATGGCACCTAGAAGACCGCCAAGGCCGCCGCGTTTGCCGCCCTTGCCCATCTTCTTCATCATCGTGCTCATGGCCTGGAAGCTCTTGAGCAAACGATTGACGTCTTGCACCTGAACACCCGCGCCGGCCGCCACGCGTTTTTTGCGCGATGCGTTCATCAACTTGGGGTTCTTACGTTCTTTTTTCGTCATGGAGCGGATGATCGCCTCTTGGCGAGCAAGCTCATTGTTGCCCATGCCTTGTTCAGCCACATCCTTGAGCTTACCCATGCCGGGCATCATGCCCATGATGGCGCCCATGCCGCCCATCTTCCGCATCTGGACGAATTGATCGGCGAGGTCGTCCAAGTCGAATTGGCCCTTGGCCATCTTCTTGGCGGCTTTTTCAGCCTTCTCCTGGTCGATCTCCTCAGCCGCTTTCTCGACCAGGCCGACAATGTCGCCCATGCCGAGAATGCGTCCGGCCATCCGCTCAGGATCAAACGTGTCCAGAGCATCAATCTTCTCGCCGAGGCCGGCAAACTTGATCGGCGCACCCGTGACCTCGCGCATGGAGAGGGCAGCACCGCCGCGGCCATCACCATCAAGGCGGGTCAGCACCACACCAGTGACCGGCACGCGGGCCTTAAATCGCTCCGCCGTCTGAACAGCGTCTTGCCCCGTCAACGAGTCGAGCACGAGCAAGGTCTCGGCGGGATCGGTCTTCTGGTGGATCTCGCCCACCTCAGCCATCAATTGCTCGTCGATGGACAAACGGCCTGCGGTGTCGAGGATGACGATGTCGAAGCCTTGCAGCTTCGCTGCTTCCATCGCACGCTGAGCAATCTGGACAGCAGACTGGCCCGCCACGATGGGCAGCGTCTTCACCTCGGCCTGCTCACCCAAAACGGCGAGCTGCTCCATGGCCGCTGGGCGGCGCGTGTCGAGGGAGGCCATCAGGACCTTCTTCTTCTCACGCTTTTGCAGACGCAAGGCGATCTTCGCCGTGGTGGTTGTCTTACCGGAGCCTTGCAGACCCACCATCAGGATCGGCACGGGCGATGGGCGGTTGAGCTGGAGCTCGTGATCGGTGGTGCCGCCGCCAAGGGTCTCAACGAGAACATCGTTGACGATCTTCACCACCTGTTGGCCAGGGGTGACGGACTTCAGGACCTCGCGGCCAATGGCGCGCTCTTTGACTTTAGCGACGAAGTTCCGCGCCACGGGGAGCGCGACGTCAGCCTCAATCAACGCCACGCGAACCTCGCGCAGCGCCGCTGTTACATCCTCTTCGGACAGCGCACCACGGCCTCGCAGGCGCTCGAAGACGCCGCTGAGCCGTTCTGAAAGACTGTCAAACATCCAATCGCTCCAAACCACGAGCCTTTGAACGACCGAGAGGGCGTTACCCCGTCGGAAGGAACCCCCTACCCCGTCCTCATGGATCCTTCATCGCGAAGGGAGGGGTCGTGTAGGCAAGCACGGTCAAATGGCCGTTTGTCAGAATGTAGGGGCGGCAGATGGCACTCAGCTGCTAAACTGTCAATAACTCTCGGAAGACGGAGGAGAGCGAGCAATGATTCTCAGAACATGGCACGGCCGCACCAGACTTGAAGATGGCGATGCCTACGAGACGTTTATGCGGGAGCGGGCCGCACCGGACTATGGATCCATCCAGGGCCTGAAGCAGCTCTACTTTACCAGGCGGGACGAACGGGATGCCTCACACTTCCTACTGGTCACGGTCTGGGAGAGCATAGAGGCCGTCCACGCCTTCGCCGGAGAGAACGCCGCAAAGGCAAAGTATTATCCTGAGGACGACAGGTATCTCCTGGAGAAGGAGGACAATGCACTGAACCACAGGGTCTTTCTTGCCGAATAATTTGGAGCTGCGTACCTTTGGCAAGCAACTGCCTCACAGACTGGCCGCCAACGCTCAAGAGTAGGTAGGGTCCGACGTGGGACCAGAGTGGGAGGACACCATGCGCTCATTGATCGCCGCAACCGCGGCTGCCGTTTGCTTAAGCGCGCCAGCGCAAGCGGCCGAAACCGTATTTTTGCAACTCGTTTCCAACGGCGGAGAAATTGAAGGCGAGGTAACTGACTCAGGATTTGAAGGTGCCCTGGAAGTGTTTTCCATGAGCCTGAGCGGCGAAGCCGGTGGACAAGCTGGAGCGGGCCGCGCGCGCAGCCGGACCAACTATCCGCCCATTTCGTTCACCGTGATGCGCGGCCAGGCCATGCCGTTGCTGTTTCAAGCGCTAGCTCGTGGCGAGCGCCTAGAAGGCACGTTCAGCCTCATTGGCCTCGAGCAAGACGGCGTAATGGCAGTACAACAGAGGATCGACATCGAGGGTGGACGGATCCTGTCCGTCGAACTTGTGACCGATGCCATGGACACCATGCCCGGTGCGGTACAGGTGCAAATGGCTTGGTCAAAGCTCACCATGACCGATATCGATTCCGGCAACGAAGTCGAAATCGACTGGACGTCGGGACGCTAGTCGAAGCTGCTTCTTGGCCCGCCCTTTTCGCGCATAACGCGACGGCCTGTCGTACTTCCTGACATTCGTGTCGGTAGAAAACGGCAGGCCTGGATCAGACCCACATGCGGCCAAAAATTCTGTAGTCAGAAGAACAAAAACCAACGCGGCGTTCGTTTCCTGAACGCTTCAAATTGTTCGCCGAAGAGCTCGGCCAGCGCTTGCTCTTCCGGAATGATTTGAAAGACGTTGATGGCCAGCACGAAGAGAGGCGGCACCAAGAAGCCAAGCCAATTGTGTCCAAGAAAGGTGAAGCCGATCAGGATCAATAGCATGCCCAAATACATCGGGTTACGCGTGATCCGGTAGATCCCACCCGTAACGAGCGCAGTCGCCTTCTCAGGATGCATGGGGTGTACGGTGGTTTTCTGCCGAAAGAACTGCAAAACAGCGATCAGTCCCACCAAGAGACCGAGACCAGAGAAAACGACCGTCAGCTCAGACGACCATGCAGCGCTATAGTCCAGAGCCGCGACCTCGAAGGGGTCTGTAATCAGAAACCCCAAGGCCATGAAAAGAACGAACCAAACTGGAGGAGGCAGCAGCGGCTTACGCATCGAACCGGCCTAGGCGCTCGTTCTTGTGCAGCTCATGCGCTTCGAAAATGACACCGTTCATGACGCCATAGACACCGGGCGGAAGGGTCTGCGCAGCAATGATGGCGCCGCCTAGATTGAAGCTCGCATCACTGACGAAAAGAGCGTGCGGACGCATGGCGCCGGTCAGCACCACGGTCTTGCCCACACCACAGTCACGTAAATAGCGGGCCGTCTCGCCCATCGTCGACGTGCCATGGGTGACGACGATGGCATCTTCGGAGGCGGCACCAATCCGCTCACAGATCAGCTTACGATAGGTATCATTCATATCGAGGCTGTCAATCTGGAAGAGCTGCTCCACCTCGTGGGCATAGCACCGCGATTGCTCCAAGATCTCGGGCACCTGGCTCTTGCCCGCGCCGGCAAAGGCAATCGCTTCCTTCTTCCAGTCGTGCACTTTATCGAGGGTGCCGCCAGTGGTCAGAATGCGGACAGCTCTCACGCCTTCTCGCCCTTCCAGACGGTATCGTCCAGCTCGCCTTCCCACCGACCCACGGTGGTCGCGACGGCTGCATCGCCTGTAACATTGGTCACCGTACGCATCATATCAAGCAGTCGGTCAAACGGGAAAATGAGTGCGATGATGAGGATCGCTTGCTCCGTCGTCACACCGAAACTGGTCAGAACAGCGATCGCAAGGAAGAGACTCGCGGATGGAATGCCTGCCGCACCGATTGATGCTGCCGTCGCGGTGACGGCAATGGCCACATAGTCTGCAGCCGATAAGTCCAACCCGACCGCTTGGGCGGCGAACAACGAGACGATGCCGAGATAGATGGACGTTCCATCCATGTTGATCGTCGCACCCAGCGGGGCTACCGATCCCGCCACAGCCCGGCCGACACCAATATTCTGTGTGAGGTCTTTAATCGTCACTGGCAGCGTCGCCGATGAGCTGGCCGTGGAATAAGCGGTGGCAATCGCATCGAGCATACCACGGATGAATTTGGGGAAGTTCACCCGCGCAATGAGCGACACCAGGCCACCATAGACCACGAGGATATGGATGAAGCAGGCCAGATAGAGCGCGATCGCCAACTTGCCGAGGTTGACCAAGACGCTCAGACCCTGGGTTCCCAAGACCCAAGCCATCAGTGCAAAGACGCCGTAAGGTGCCAAAGCCATCACGCCGCCCGTCAACTTCAAGACGGCCTCAGCGGCGCTCTCCACCACCTCACCAAACTTTTGTCCCTTCTCGCCAGCCGCGAGGATGCCGATACCGAGAAGGATCGAGAAGAAAATAATGGGTAGGATGTCACCATTGGCCATGGCAGCCACCGGATTTGCGGGGATAACATCTAGGATCTGCTGGACCGCGGTACGCTGAGCAGCGTTGGCCTTTTCAAGGCGTTCGGTGATGGCCGACGTCTCACTAACCGAGGAATAATCAACGCCCTGGCCTGGATTGAACACAATCGCCATGCCGATGCCGATGAACACAGCGATCGACGTGGTGAAAAGATAGAGCCCGATCGTGCGAATGCCGAGCGAGCCTAGGCGCTTAGGGTCACCCAGGGCGATCATACCACTCGTCAGCGTAGTGACGATCAATGGCACAATCAGCATTCGGATCAGTTTAATAAAGCCATCGCCAATCGGCTTACCGATACCGGCAACGTCGCCAAGCATCAAGCCGGTCACCCCACCTAAGACGAGACCCGCCATCACACGGGCCCAGAGGGGCAGGCCCATGCGGCCTAGGGCGAAGAGGAGGACAAACGCGCCTGCCAAGACGCCCCAGAACACATAGACCATCGTTGATTATTCCTCGGTCGCTTCGGCGTCGGCGTAAGGCATCAAGCCAAGTTCACCCGCGAAGTAGCTGTACTGCAGAGCCTGACGACGGGCGGCCTGCTCGAGGTTCGCGGCCGCGCCGTGACCACCCTCAATATTTTCATAATAGAGGAAGTCATAGCCGTACTCCTCCATCAGACGTGCCATCTTCCGTGCGTGACCAGGGTGAACGCGATCATCCTTGGTCGACGTGAAGAAGAACGGACGCGGATAGTCCGTATCAGATTTGACGTTCTGGTAGGGGCTGATCTTCTCGAGGAACGGACGCTCCTCAGGGTTATCCGGGTCGCCGTATTCACCCACCCAAGACGCGCCAGCGAGGAGCTTATGGTAACGCAGCATATCAAGCAGCGGAACGCCGATACCTACGCCTGTGTAAAGATCAGGACGCTGAGTCATCGACACGCCCATCAGAAGGCCGCCATTCGACCCGCCAAGAATACCGAGCTTGTCCGAGGAGGTGATTCCGCGCGCAATGAGGTCTTCTGACACGGCGTAGAAATCATCATAGATGATCTGGCGTTTGCCTTTGAGACCCGCCTGGTGCCAGGCCGGACCATACTCGCCACCACCGCGAATATTTGCCGTGACATAAACACCGCCGCGCTTGACCCACAGCTTGCCAGCCGTGGCGCCATAGGTCGGTAGGATCGAGATCTCAAAGCCGCCATAGCCATACTGAACCGTTGGCGCAGGACCCGCGTCGAGCGTCGACTGAAGCGCTGTCACCGTGTACGGAATTTTTGTTCCATCCGATGAGGTCGCCTCGAAACGCTGGACCACCATACCTTCGGGATCGAAGAAAGCTGGCGACTGACGGATCTCCACTGGTTCGCGTTTCTCAATGTAATAGAAGGTGTCCGGTGTGATCGGGTCCTCAAACGTGGCGATCACGGCCCCCGTTTTGGGGTCCATGGTTCGCAGACCCACAACGCCGCCTTCCGGCAGCGAGATGTCACGGCCACGCCACTTACCAAAGCGCTTCTTATAACGAACCATCCGGCCTTGGATGTCATCAAGCAGTGTAATGACGAGTTCATCGTCCGAGCTAGCAACGCTTTGCACAGCCACTTCGCGGCTCGGCTCAATGATCAGCGAAGCCTCTTTCAAGTCCTCGCTCAACGCCACCACCGATGCGGTGTCGAAGGTCTCGCCTTCGAACTCCCAAGGCTCTTTCAGCTCAATGATGAAGTCACCTTTGGCATAGCCGGTGACGCTTGCCTTCTTCGGCAATGGCAGCCGTACGGCGTCGGCTTCGTCAAAGAACAAGATCCAGTTGTAGTCGTAGAACGTCTCGCCGTGGAACACGCCGCCACGATACTTCTCACCGTCGTAGAAGCTGATCGGGTAGGCCCAAATGTCCTTCTGCGGAACTTCGTAGACCTGCTTCGCATCACTGATCGGTGTACCACGCTTCCAGATCTTGGTGATACGCGGATAACCCGAGTCCGTGAGGGAGCCCTCACCGAAATCGGTGCCCACGAGCAGCGTATCCGCATCAAGCCAGGCCACGGAGGACTTCGCCTCTGGCAGCTCGAAGCCGCCCTCCACGAAAGACTTGGTGCTCAAATCATATTCGCGCTCGACAGCAGCGTCCGATCCGCCGCGCGATAGCGTCACCATGCAACGGTTGTAGTCAGGCGCCAGGCACTGAAGACCACCAAAGACCCAGTTCTCGTCCTCCGCCTCGGCGATCTGGTCGAGGTCCATGAGAACCTCCCACTCATCACCACCTTCGAGGTAAGCATCAGCGGCCATACGGCGGTAGAGCCCGCGCACGTGGGTCTCGTCACGCCAGAAATTGTAGGCATACCCGCCGCGCAAGGCGACGGAGGGCACACGATCGTCCGACGTGAAGATGGCCATGGCCTCGTCGAACATCGGCTTGAACGCCGGATGACCTTCCAGCACTTTCAAGCTTCGGTCGTTTTGCTCCCGAACCCAATTGAGGGCGTCTTCGCCTTCCACCTCTTCCAGCCACAGGAAGGGATCATTTTCCATCACGTTGACCTTTGTCTCTTGTTCTGCGGCGGCAGGCTCTTGAGCCTGGGCCATGGTCATACCGGTCAGCGCGGACAAGGCCGCGCTTAGAAGAAGGCTTTTCATCGGGAACTCCTTAGACGGTGGTTACTCTGGCCGACGGAAGACGGCGGCTTCGAGGTTTTTTTGAACTTCGCGCGCATCATAGGCGGCGAGGTTGTCCTGAGGTTTCGCTCCGAAACCCATGACGATGTAGGCAACAGCTGTGTAGCGCTGGCTCTCGCGGATCGTGACGTCATCATTGAAGCCGGGGCCCCACGGATAGCCCACCGCGTAGTAAGGGAACGCGCCAAATCCATAGTAGGGATAGAAGCCATACCGAGGACCGAGATTGGTCACGCGTGTGCGCGTTTCTGTTTCCGTATCATCCGAAACGATCACGAAATGGTCATAGCCATTCTCTAGGGTCACCTGAGCCGCCCGAAGCAAGAGTGCTGTTTCGACCTGTTCTTTGGTGGTCAGTGAGTTCCCGCGGAACGAGACGCGGTACCGGTTTTTCTCGATCCGCTGATCCGCAAACCCATAGCCGGCGCTGTCTGCCGGTTCGAACGGTGTGGGCGTGGCACAGGCTGCGAGCCCGACCAGAGCCATAACGGTTACTAGATAACGCATGTTGTTCATCCTCCATTCGCCCTCACCAGACAGCGATAATTCATCGCGCCACAAAACACTACCTCATCCTGCCGTTGCGGGGCATGAGGGCTTTGTATGGATATGAAGACCAAGCTTTCGCCAGCGCCAGCCGATCACCCGCCCGTTGCCTTCGGCAAGGTGGGCGTTTTGCTGATCAATCTCGGTACGCCGGCGGCGCTGACGACCGAGGCTGTGAAGGTCTACCTCGCTGAATTTCTTAGCGATCGCCGGGTCGTCGATTACCCAGCGGTGCTGTGGCAGCCGGTTTTGCGCGGGGTGATCCTCAACACGCGCCCGGCAAAGACCTGTGCGGCCTACGCTAAAATCTGGGACCAAGAGACCGACGAAAGCCCCCTGCGGCGTTTCACCCGCGAGCAGTCAGAGAAGCTAACGGCAAAATTGCCCGAAGATCTCATGGTGGATTGGGCCATGCGATACGGCGTGCCGTCGATCCCCGACCGCCTATCAGCGATGCAAAAAGCCGGATGCGACCGCATCTTGCTGGTACCGCTCTATCCGCAATATTCGGCGACCACCACGGGCACCGCCTGTGACGCTGCCTATGATTGGGCGATGAAGCAGCCTTGGCAGCCTGCCTTGCGCACCGTTCCTGCGTTCCACGACGACCCCGGCCTCATTGAAGCCCTGGCTCAATCCTGCCGCGATCACGTCGGGCCTGAGACGGAGCGTGTCATCATCTCGTTCCACGGCCTACCCCAGCGCTATTTCCGCGAGGGTGATCCCTATCACTGCCAGTGCCAGAAGACCGCGCGCCTGATGCGCGAGAACCTGGGCTGGGACGAAAAGTTTGCGCCAGTCGCGTTCCAGTCCAAGTTCGGCCCTGAGAAATGGCTCGAACCTTCGACGGAGAGCCTCGTGGTTCAGGCGGCTGAGGAAGGCCTCAAGAACATCGCTGTGATCACGCCGGGCTTCGTGTCCGACTGTATCGAGACGCTCGAGGAAGTGGCGATGGAGCTGGCAGAAGTCTTCGAGGAAGCAGGCGGCGAGCACCTCACGGCCATCCCCTGCCTCAACAGCGACGACAATTTCATCGATGTGCTCGATAATCTCGTTCGCCGTGAACTTGGCGGTTGGTTGAATTCTGACCACTGATGATCGTCTACACAGCCCAGGACTTCAACCTCAACCTTCCTGAAGGTCATCGCTTTCCTGGGCAGAAATATCGTCTGCTTGAAGAGAAACTTCTGCGAGACGGTACCGTCGCACCGGGCCAGCTGCGCATCGCGCCGATTGCGGCTGACGAGGTCATCCTCTCAGTGCACACCGAGAGCTACCTCAGGTCGCTCGAAGACGGCTCGATCGATCACCGAGCCATGCGCCGGATAGGCTTTCCTTGGTCGGAACAAATTCCCAGGCGCGGGCGCCGAACCGTAGGTGGCGCCTTGGCGGCGGGTCGTGAAGCTCTGAGGACCGGCCTTTGTGGTCAGCTCGCAGGCGGAACGCACCACGCTCACCCTGATTTCGGTGCGGGCTTTTGCATCTTCAACGACCAGGCCGTGGTAGCCACCGTCCTGTTGAACGAAGGTCTTGTGGATCGCGTCGCCGTTATCGACCTCGACGTGCACCAAGGCGATGGCAATGCAGCGGTACTAGCGCCCCGCGAAGATTGCCTCGTTTTAGACGTCTACGGAGAAAAGAATTTTCCTTTCCGCAAGGTCCCAGCTGACATCAACATCCCCCTGCCCGATGCCACGGAGGATGAGGCGTTCCTGCGCGCCATTGATGAGCGGCTTGAAGATGTTTGGGCATTCAAGCCCGACCTCGTCCTCTATCAGGCAGGCGTTGATCCGCTAACAGAGGATAAGCTTGGCCGACTGAACATCAGCTTTGATGGTCTGCGGGCGCGCGATGAGATGATCCTCAATGGCTGCCGAAAGCGCGGCATCCCCTGCTCCATGGCGATCGGCGGCGGTTATTCCGACCCCATCGAGCATACGGTGAACGCTTATGCAGGCACCTACGAGGTCGCGAAAGACCTCTACGGCTGGTGATGCCTAGCGCCGTAGCACGGCGGCCAGTTCTGAGAGCTGCTCGTCCGTCGTTTCCCAACTGGTGAGGAACCGACGAGCCTCGCCCGCGAAGACATCTCCAGGCTGGATCCAATCATAGAACTGAGCGCCAGCCTCGCGAAGCGTCCCCGCGGTCTCGTGTGACATACGGACGAAGAGCTCATTGATGGCTGGGTTGACCAATGCCTCGATGGTCGACGATGCCCTCATCGCGGAAGCCAGCCGCTGGCATTGATCATGGGACTGGCGAGCGAGGGACAGCCACAAATCCTCGGCAAAGTAAGCTTGCCACTGAGCGGAAAAATAACGTTGCTTAGAGGTGCCGAGGCCCGCTCGCTTGCAGCGATAGGTCAGCTCCTCCTCACGCGATCGATCGAAAACCACGACCGCTTCCGCACACAGACAACCGTTCTTAGTCCCGCCCAGAGACAAGATGTCGACACCTGATCGCCAAGTTAGATCCGCGGGTGAGGCCCCAGTGGCGTTCACGGCTCCGGCAAACCGGGCACCATCCATATGCATGGCCATGCCGTAAGAGCGTGCGGTGTTGCTGAGGGCCCCGATCTCGTCAGGTGAATAGACCGTTCCCCACTCCGTCGCCTGCGTTAGGGAAACTACGGAAGGCTTTACGCGGTGCGCCATTGGCGGGTCATAAGGAGCCATGGCTGCGCGAACAGTATCGGGGGTCATCTTGCCGAAGGCCCCAGCCGCGGGCAGGACTTTAGCTCCGCCGGTGTAGAATTCGGGCGCGCCGCACTCGTCAATGAGGACATGGGCATGCTCGTGGCACACAATGGCGCCGAATGGCGGCGTCAGAAGACTGAGCCCAATCCCGTTCGCAGCCGACCCCGTGGGCACGAAAGCCACCGCCATTTCGTGTTCGAAGACCTCTTCAAACAAGTCTCGGGCCGTCTTGGTGGTCTCGTCATTGCCATAGGCCGGTGCAAACCCAACCCCCGAAGCGAGGATCGCCTCCATGATCTTAGGATGGACGCCGCCCCAATTGTCCGACGTGAACAACACTAGATCGACGAACCCATCAGCTTACGGCAGATCTCATCAAGCTGGTCGAGGTTTTGATAGGTCAGTTTGATTT
>JABSRH010000038.1 GCA_013215175.1 Parvularculaceae bacterium
CAGCGCGTTCATGACCGTGGCGAGCATGCCCATATAGTCGGCGCCTGCCCGCTCCATGCCCTTGGCGGCCATGGACAGCCCGCGGAAAATGTTGCCGCCACCGACCACCAGGCAGACCTCGACGCCGAGCTCCGTCGCTGCTTTCACCTCGCCCGCGATGCGCTCCACGGTCTCCGTGTCGATCCCGAATTCGCCATCGCCCATAAGGGCTTCTCCCGAGACCTTGAGTAGGACGCGGCGGTAAAGCGGCTCTGCCATGAGGGGGGCTCCTTGGATTTTGAAGGGCGCTATCAGATTTCTCGGGCGCCCGCGAGCCTCCCTTAGGTTGAAAATTGCAGTCCGAAGAACGTCGCGGGTTTTCAGTGAGCCATCGCCAAATGGGATCAGTGTGATAGGCTAGCGACTTGTGGTTCTGGGGGCCTACCGATGACGGACATGGACAACGGCGACAGCGCGGGCTTGCGCGCTCTGAAAGCTGGCGAAGCGGCGCGGCTCGATGCCTTGCGCCGGATCGGCGAGGCGCGCGGCTCGACGGTGCTGACCTACATGACGAGCTTTCGCGAGGGCTGGGGCAGCGCGGTGCTCTCCGAAGACATCCGCATCCTCGAGCGACATGTGGCCCAGGCGCGGGCGGAGGGCTGTAAGAAGCTCGACCTGTTCCTGTCGACGTGGGGCGGTGACGCCACGGTGCCTTGGTCGCTGCACGCGATGCTGCGTGACTATCTGCCGAAGGCGAAGATTGGAGTGATCCTGCCGTTTGAGTCCTACAGCGCTGGGACCGGCATTGCCTTGGGCTGTGATGAGGTGGTGATGGGCCTCTCCAGTGTCCTGGGGCCGGTAGACACACAGGCGTCGGGCTATTTCTGGCAGCCGAGCCCGAGCGGCGGCGGCGTCAGTGCGCTGCACGGCTTTATGCAGCTGCTGCGCGACTTCGACATGCGCGGGAAGCTGGACGACACGGTGATGCTAGACTGGCTGACGCGGAATTCGGACCCGCTGATGCTGGGCTCGGTTTATCGCCTGTTCCGTGAGAACAAGCGGAAGATCCAGAAGATCCTTGAGAGCCGCCAGCAGCCGCTGAGCGCGAAGGACAATGAGCGGCTGGCCGACTATTTCCTCTACGACGTAGGCATTCACGGCCAAGGGATCCGCCGGCGCGAGGCGCGGGATGCTGGGCTGTCCTATCAGACGGACCTTGAGCAGACGGGCCTGGAGAACGTCGTGAATGGACTGTTCCAGCTCTACGCCGATGCCATGCAGCTCTTCACGCCGTTTGCGCGGCCGCATCCTGGCGGTGATGGCTATGGCCGCGATCGGGGCCTGAATGGTGAGCATGTGGGCGACACGCCGGTGGTGCTGATCGAGAGCCTTTATGAGACCAATGCTGCGTTCCGCGGTTATGGCGTGCAGCGGGCGTGGTCGGATCAACCTGGGCCCGCTGGTGCTCCTGCGCCGGTGAGCCAGGACGGCGACGGTGCCGGGTTGGATGATCAAATCCGGCCGGAGTTTCAGCAACCCGCCATGCGGCTGAGCTGGCAAGCCACACCGCGGCGGCAAGTTCCGACCATGACGAGGCGGTCGCGGAAGCACCGCGGTTAACTGCGGTTGACGCAATATCGAACGTTCGTTCGGCAATGAATTTCAGTTACTCGGTAGTTTTTGACCAATCGTTTTGCTATCTCTCACGGTATGGCTCGCCCCGTTAAACTCACCGACGATGTTCTTCTGACGCGCACCCTCTCTGTATTTCGCGAGACGGGTTATGCCGGCGCGTCTTTGTCAAAGCTGTCAGAGGCTACGGGCTTGAAGCGGGCCTCGCTCTACCATCGGTTCCCCGGCGGAAAAGAAGAGCTGGCGACGGAAACGGTCGCTGCTCTGAAGCGTTGGGTCGATGCGCAGCTGATCTCGGCTTTGCAACGCCCTGGACCACCGCAAGAGCGGCTTGAGGCTGCGGCCCATGCCTTCGCCCTGCTCTACGATCATGGGCGCGACGCGAGCCTCATCAACCTGTTTGGATCGCCGAGCACAACGCCGCCTAAACTCATCGAAGCCACGCAGAGCTTGCTATCATCCATCGTCGCCGCACTCAGCAATTTGCTCGAAGAGGCGGGCGTCGCGAGCGACGTTGCGCGGGCGCGGTCGATGAAGGCCATGGCGACGCTCGAAGGAGCCGTGGTCCTCGCGCGGACCTTCCGCGACTCGGCACCCTTCGACAGCGTGATGACCCAGTGGCTGGATGATCTGATGCCGGAAGGCGCCCTTCTCGACGCCAGGGCGAAAACGCCAGAACCAGCTCCTGCAGCGCCGAAATTGGCGCCAGCGCCTGCCCCGGAAACCAACGCAGCGCCTGCGCCTAAGCCTCCCAAACCGACCAGCGAAGTTCGGCGCACCGTGGCTCGCCACCTGGCGATGATGCGGCGGGGCTAGGCACAAAAAAAAGCCCGGACGAAAGCCCGGGCTTCAGAGTTTCACTTGTCGTCGGGGTTAGCCTTGCGACAAGCTCGCGACTTCTGCAGCGAAGTCGTCTTCTTCTTTCTCGATGCCTTCGCCGAGCTCGAAACGCACATAGGACGTCAGCTCTGCGCCAGCATTTTTGACCACGTCTTTGATCTTGGTCTCGCCGTCGATGACGAAGATTTGCTCCAGCAGAACGCTCTCTTCGTAGAACTTGCGGATACGACCTTCGACCATCTTCTCGATGATGTTGTCAGGCTTACCCGAGGCACGGGCTTGCTCGGACAGAACGTCTTTCTCACGTTGCACAACGGCAGCGTCGAGGCCTTCGATGTTGAGCGCCTGTGGGCGGGCCGCAGCGATGTGCATCGCGACCTGCTTGCCAACTTCTTGAAGGTCAGCCGCGTCTTTGCTCGACTCAAGGGCCACCAGCACGCCGATTTTGCCAGCGCGATCAGCGATCGGGGTGTGGACGTAAGGCACCACAGCACCGCTGTTCACGGACACGCCTTCGGAGCGACGCAGCGCCATGTTCTCGCCGATTTGGCCAACCATCTCAGAGATATGGGCTTCAACCGACTTGTCGCCACCTGGGTAGGTCGCGCCTTTGAGGGCTTCGACTTCGCCATCGACCGTCAGGGCCACGTCAGCAACGTCGCGCACCATGTTCTGGAACGTCTCGTTACGGGCAACGAAGTCGGTCTCAGCGTTCACCTCAACAACGGCACCTTTGTTGCCGTCGAGAGCGAAGGCGACGAGGCCGTCAGCGGCCGTGCGGCCAGCTTTTTTCGCAGCTTTGGCAAGGCCTTTGGTGCGGAGCCAGTCCACAGCCTTTTCGACATCACCATCATTTTCGACGAGCGCTTTTTTCGCGTCCATCATGCCGGCGCCAGTTTGGTCGCGCAGCTCTTTCACCATCTTGGCCGTGATAGCCATGGGAACCTCCTTGGGAGCGGTTGGGCAGCCAGGCTGCCCGTCAAATGAACAGGGACAATGGCAGGGCTAGAGAGCGCCCCGCGCCAGAAGTCAAGCGGGCGGGATCAACCCGCCCGAGGACTGAGAAAAAAGCCTTACGAAGAGGCTTCTTCGGCTGGGGCTTCGGCAGCAGCTGCTTCTTCAGCCGGTGCTTCAGCGGCAGCTTCGGCTTCGAGCACTGGCTCGGCGAAGTCTTCCATCTCGCCGAGGTCTTCACCGCTGGCGACGGCAGCAGCGCCGAGGCCTTCGATGACAGCGTCAGCGATCAGGTTGCAGTAGAGCGACAGCGCGCGGCTGGCGTCGTCGTTGCCTGGGATCACGTGCTGAACACCTTCTGGCGAGCAGTTGGTGTCGACCACAGCCACCACAGGGATGCCGAGCTTGCGAGCTTCTTTGATAGCGATCTGCTCTTTGTTGACGTCGATGACGAACATCAGATCAGGCAGGCCGCCCATGTCGCGGATACCGCCGAGGCTCAAGGAGAGCTTCTCAGCTTCGCGCTGCATGTTGAGCTGTTCTTTTTTGGTGAGGGCTTTGCCTTCGCCAGCCAGCGTCTCTTCGATTTCGCCGAGGCGCTTGATCGAGTTCGACACGGTTTCCCAGTTGGTGAGCGTGCCGCCGAGCCAACGATGGTTCATGTAATACTGGGCGCAGCGCTCGGCGGCTTCAGCCACCGGCTGTTGAGCCTGGCGCTTGGTGCCAACGAACAGAACGCGGCCACCGCCAGCGACCACGTCGCGGACTTTCGTCAGCGCTTGGTGCAGCAGAGGAACGGTTTGCGAGAGGTCAATGATATGCACGCCGCCGCGATCGCCAAAGATGAATTGGCGCATCTTGGGATTCCAGCGATGGGTTTGGTGACCAAAGTGGACGCCAGCTTCTAGCAGCTGACGCATAGAGAATTCAGGGACGCTCACGATGTCTCCTTCGGTTGAACGTGGGGCAGAGGGGAAGCTTGCGCCACCGAAGGTCCTCCACCCTGTGGGTTGAACGCGGGCCGGTATAGGAAAACGCCGTGTCACGCAAGGGCCCTGGCGGAACTCATGAGTTCGGAGGGTGAAATCGCTGTTCATGATGCCCAGCAAGGCTTGAAATCGAACGTTGTTTGAGATGTCCTCAAACTGGTGCGGTGGAAAGGTGATGCCAATGGCTAGTGGCCTATCAAGTTGGTGGAGCGGCCTTTTTTCTCCCAGGACCAAGCCGATGGTGGTCGAAACCTGCGACTGGCACCCTGACATCGACCAAGCGATGGACCTTCTGGCCGAGCGGGACTGGAACGCGCTTGTCGACGTGGTGGCGCCGCTGACGCCGGACTCTCAGTTCCTGCTCCTGAACGCCATGGCTTATCGTTCGCCGCTTGATGATCCGATCGGCACCATCCCGAACCACCCGGTGGCCCAGCTCATCTATGGCGCGCTGTTTGTGGGTTGGGCTTGGCGCCACCGCGGCTTTGGACGGGGCGATGAGGTGGACGAGCAGCGGTGGATACCGTTCTTCGATCGGCTCCAGACCGCCGCGGCAGCACTTGACGAGGCGATCGGCAACGACCCGGACAATGGCACTGCGCTGGGTTTTATGATCCGAGCACGGAAGGGTCTGAACCATGTCGACGAGCTTGATCGATATGAGCGAATGTTTTGGCAATCGCGCACCAAGCCGCTCGACGGCGCGACGAATTTGCTGCTGGCGCGGTGCCGTAAGTGGCACGGCTCACACCGAGAAATGAAAGCTGTTTCAGAGCGCATCCGGTTGGACCAGCACCTGCACCCTGCCCGCTTGGCGATCGTTGCTCGCGCCGCTTTGGAGCGCTGGTTGTGGGACGCGCACATGGATGACGACCCGGCGATCCGGCAGATGGGCCAACGCATGTTCGCGCGCGGCGAGAACGTTGTCGCGATGGCGACCCTGAACGACGACTATCGTCGCTTGATGAGTGTTTTGCCCAATGAAGAGCGAGACCCAGCGGCGGAGCAATACGCCGCCAATCAATTCGGGGCGGTGCTCTATCTCTGCGGGCAGTACCAACTGGCCAAGCCTCACTTAGAGCTAGTGGGAACAGCGCCTTCGGAGTGGCCTTGGTGCTACTTGGTGGGCAGCGCGGACGAGCGAGACTGGCTCGCGGTGCGCAAGGACGTGGGCCTGCCCACGCGTCAGCCAGCCTGATTTGGGCCCCCTCAACGTCGCCTTTACCGCGGCGCGGTAGCTCGAAGGCGGTGCTTGCGTTGGTGCGCGGGTCAGAGGGGATCTCGACAGACTGCATGAGATGGCAGCCGTCCGCGATGGACGCCCTTGCGAGACGAATTTTGATCGCCCATGCACGCGAGCGAAAGTGTTACGATGAGGCCCCTTCGCCATGCATGACGGAACCGCTGTCACGTCCCCTTCCCTTGGCCCAGTCCAAATGGTCCGCGCCGAAAACTCTGTTCAGTTCCTTGAGGCGGTTTTCGAGCACTATCGTCAGGGCCAAGTGTTCGCGATCCAGCGGCCAGATACCGGCCTCGAAGACCTCGTCGAGACCTTGCCAGCAGCCGACAGTTCGGGCGGCACGCGCGGTTGGATCAAGCTGTCCTATGAGCCCAAGCGCACCAACGAGCCAGCGCAGATCGTGTTTACGTCAGGTACGGAGGGTAAGCCGAAGCCTATCGTGATCAGCCACGGCAACCTCGCCGACGTGACCGAGCGTCTGAACGCGATGATGCAGCCTACGGAGGATATCCGCGAATATATCGGCGTGCCGGTGACCTATTCGTTCGGCATTGGCCGGGCGCGCGCCGTCGCGGCAGCAGGTGGTCAGTGCTACCTGCCGGAACAGTTCAACCCGGCAGAGATCCGGGACATGCTCGAAGCGGGCTCGATCAACGCGATCTCCGCTGTGCCGAGCCTTTGGCGCGTGGTGCTTCAGTCACGTGAGATTCTGCAAGGCGTGGCGGATCGCGTGCGGTGGATTGAGATAGGTAGCCAAGCCATGTCGGCGGATGAGAAAGCCGCCATGCGCGAGCTGTTCCCGCGCGCCAAGATCGTCATGCATTACGGCCTCACCGAAGCCTCTCGTACGACGCTGCTCGACATCTCCGCAGGCGAAGCCCTCGCTTCGGTGGGCAAAGCTGTGGGCGATGTTGAGGTGCGTTTGGGCGCACAAGACGCTATCGAGATCAAAGGGCCGCACGTGGCGCTGGGCCAACTGGGTGAAGGCGGCTTGATCACGCCGATCGTTGACGCCGATGGTTGGTTCACCACGAAAGACCGTGGACGGATCGAAGGCTACGACGTCTACTTCGAAGGCCGCCTTGATGACCAGATCAATGTCGGCGGCATCAAGACCTATGCTGAAGCGGTGGAGCAGCGCGTGCAGGCCCTCGTCCCTACCGCTCTCGGCAAATTCGCGGTCGGCGCAAAGGCCGATGAGATGCGCGGCATGACCGTGGTGGTCGGCGTGGAGCGCTCAGCTGAAGACATCAGCTCGCTGATCAAAGCGGCCACGGAAGCGGCTCTCGACAGCGTCGGCATTTCCTCCAACGGCGTCGTTGATCTGGTTGTAGTGGATGCTCTTCCTGTGACAGAGACCGGCAAGGTTCAGCGCGGCAAGCTCGCTGCCTTTGTTGGCGAGAAACCCACTGCGAGCCGCGCCGCCATCGAACTGTCGGGCACGATGGCTCGCGTTGCCGAGGCGTGGGGCAAGGTGCAGCGCGACGCGGTGATGACGCCTGAGGACAGTCTCTATAGTCTCGGTGCGGACTCCCTGACTTCCGTCCAGGTTGCCATGACCATGGAGACGATGGGCTTTTCGAAAGACGCTGTGCAAGCCACCCTTCAAGGCCGCACCATCGAAGAGATCTCGCTCATCGCCGATGGAGGCGACGAGGCCAAAGCTGCGTCAGAACTCGCCTTGCCGAAGGTCACGGTGGAGCAATGGTCGGTCAGTGCTGTCCGCGGCTTCATGATTTCCATGGTGCTGGTCTCCCATTGGGGGCCCGGGCTGTTTGCGCGCCTGGGGCTCACCAGTCTCGAAGAATATGTGCTCAGCGTCTTTTACAGGATGGGTACGGAGGGTTTTGCCACGGCATTTGGCTTTGGTCTTGCCTACATGATTGTCGACTTTGATGAACGCAAGCAGGTGTATCTCCAGCGTATACGGCGGAATTCTGCGCTGATCTTGGGAGGCTTGACAGCGTTGGCAGCGGTCAAGTTTGCCGCGGCAACGTTCAACGCCGATATCGCGCCAAAATCCAACATCACCGTCTATCTGTACAACGTCTTGTTGTTCTTTGGCCTGGCGATGGCTTCCTCGCCCGTGTGGATGCCGCTCATTGCACGGATGAAGAACAACGTGATGGGCATCTTGCTGATCGTGGCGTGTTTCTACACTCTTGGTGTGGTCGCTGAGGCCCTCTTCCAAGGTCCTCCCATGGCCAGCCCCCTCGAGCTGCCCCGCCTGATGATGGTGGGTGGCTACAACGTCTTCAAAATGTCAGCGATCACCCTCAGCGGTATCGCGATTGGCCTCATGCTGATCAACATGAGCTCACATCAAAGAGCTGTTGAAGTGTTCGTTTTGGGCGGCCTCACGGGCATTTTGTTGTGCGCGGGAACGATGTTCCAAATTCGCGGCATCGATGCTTTCTCGATGGCGCGCGAACTCCAGCTGATCGACACCGGGCTGGGCGTCACGATGTATATCAGCTTTGCAACGTTTTGCCTGGGTGCCCTTGTTTGGCTGTTTGGTCACCTCAACAAAGTGCCTGGTCTGCTAGTCATCCCGATCCAGGTGTTGGTGGTGTTCGGTGGACTGACCTTCGTGATCTATATCTCGCAGGGCTTCGTCATTCCGGCCATGGATTTGCTAGTCGGCCTCGGTGTTGGCGGCACCCTCGCGTTGGCCGCCCCGATGGGCGTGTTCCTCGCCGTTGTGGGCTTCACGAGCTTCAAGCTCTATCGCAGCTATTTCTAGCGCTGCGGTTCGGCGCAACAAAAAAGGGCCGCTGAGGATTTCCTCAGCGGCCCTTCTGTTAGTCTGTAGACGGTATGCTGACGATTACTTTGAGCGGCGCAGCTTTCGGAAAGCTGCCAAGCCAAAGCCCGACGCCATGAAGATTGCGGCACCTGGCACAGGCACAGCCTGGGAGATATTTGAATACTCAACCACATAAGCATAAGATGACGTACCGCGGATATCGTTCCATTGGCCCGAACCATTCCACCAGCCGATGGCGAAGTCTTCGCCGATGCTGAAGTCGTTGGGTTCGCCGGGAGCCCAAGCTTCAAAGATAGAATCAACTTCGAGGCCAGCTTCGGGACCCTCTATCCAACGGAATGTGCCTTCCGTTTCCGTATCACTCATGCCGAGCCAAAAACGAATGGCGCTGCCAACAATGGTGTTGTTGACGAAGTCCAGCTCTTCTGCGCTGGTGATCGTCACGATGTGACCGGTGCTGCCCATGTAGGTAGAGGCCGCAGCCGTCGCAGAGGCGGTGGCATAGTCCACGGGCCCTGAAATGAACTCGTAAGCGTGGCCGTTGTCGGCCCAAACCGTCGGTGCTGCCTGAGCAGCCGAAAGAGCTACGATCGAGCCAGCAGCTAAGGCGATAAGCTTTTTCATAATGACCCCAAAGTCTTGTCGGTAGGATGCAGGCCTACCCCCCTGACATTGTAAACAAATCGCTAAGCCAGGAAAAGAGGCTGATCCCGTCATGATGAATTCAGGGGTAGAGGTGCTCCACGGTCCAGCCGAGGTCTTGCTTGGTGAAGACACGGCGCTCGTGCAGCCGGAACGGCCTGTTGACCCAGAATTCGACCCGCTGCGGTGCGATGTGGAAGCCTCGCCAGAAGTCAGGTCGCGGGACATCTCGGCCCTCGAAGAGCGACTCGTAATCGGCGATCCTCGTCTTGAGGATGTCGGGCTCTGTCATCGCACGTGACTGTTGCGAAGCCCATGCGCCAATGCGGCTACCGCGGTCACGCTTGGCGAAATAAGCGTCTGCTTTCTGGTCCGATAACGGGGTGGCCAATCCCTGGAAGCGGACCTGCCGGCGGATCGACTTCCAGTGGAACAGGATCGAGCATTGCGGGCGCTTCACCAGCTGCTGACCCTTGGCGCTCTCCATGTTGGTGTAGAAGCTAAGGCCTTCGTCCAGCTCTTTGAGGAGCACCACGCGGGAGTCGGGAAAACCGTCGGCGTCGATGCTTGAGACGGTCATGGCATTGGGGTCGTTGACCTCGTGCTCGCCCGCAAGTTTGAGCCACTCGGCAAACAGCGCCATGGGGTCCGCGATCTCGCCGAAGACGTCACCTTGATCAGCTTCGGCTGAGAAGGCGTCTTGCGCGGCGGCCTCGCGCTCATAGTCCTCGGCGGAGGGGGTGGCCGGAATAAGCTCCTCGCCGGGCTCGTTGGGGGTTTCTTCGGTCATGGTCGTCAACTATGCGCAACTTCAGTCTCTAGCTACCTTTCCTTGAGCCGCTTGCGCTAGAAAAAGAGTTCCATGTCGCACAATTCCTTTGGCCATCTGTTCCGCGTGACCACCTGGGGTGAGAGCCACGGGCCCGCACTGGGTTGTGTGATCGATGGTTGTCCTCCCGGTGTGCCGTTTGATCTGACGCTGGTGCAGGAGGCCTTGGATCGTCGCCGGCCTGGTCAATCGCGCTTTGTGACTCAACGCCGTGAGCCTGACCAAGTGGAAGTTCTTTCAGGTGTTTTTGAAGACGACCGAACGGACGGTCTAAAAACAACAGGCACGCCAATCAGTCTCATGATCCGCAACACGGATCAGCGCTCGAAGGACTATTCGGAGATCCGCGACCGCTATCGGCCGGGTCATGCGGACGTCACCTACGACCAAAAATACAGCATCCGGGATTATCGCGGTGGAGGCCGTTCGTCAGCGCGCGAGACCGCAGCAAGGGTCGCCGCGGGTGCCGTGGCGCAGATGGTTCTAGACCAATTGTTCGGTAATGTTGCGATCCGTGCTGGTTTGGTGTCGATGGGTCCGCATGATGCGGAAGCTCGCGACTGGGACGTGGCGCGTCAGAACCCACTGCTCTGCCCCGATGCGACGGCTGCCAAGGCTTGGGAGGCCGTGCTTGATGACGCTCGCAAGAGCGGCGACAGCCTGGGCGGAATCATTGAGGTTGAGTGCACGGGTGTGCCCGCCGGTCTCGGAGCGCCGGTCTACAGCAAACTCGACCAGGACATTTCGTCAGCACTGATGTCCATCAACGCGGCGAAGGCCGTAGAGATCGGCGACGGAATGCAGGCTGCCCGGCTGAGCGGCACGAGCAATGCCGATGAAATGCGCATGGACGGCGACAAGATCGTCTACCAATCCAACCATGCTGGCGGAATTTTGGGCGGAATTTCAACGGGCCAGCCGGTGGTGGCTCGGGTCGCCATCAAGCCGACCTCGTCGATCTTGACGCCTCGAAGGTCGGTGACGGCTCAGGGCGAAGAGGTCGATATCGTGACCAAGGGGCGCCATGATCCATGCGTGGCGATCCGCGGTGTTCCGGTGGTGGAGGCCATGATGGCCCTCGTGCTGGCCGATCACGCGCTGCGCCATCGGGGTCAAGTGGGTACGTTTGTGCGCTAAGGGCTTCTCTCCGGCGGTGATCGCCCCTACCTTTTGATCATGAGTGACGAGCCAACGCCCCTCCGCGACCGCATGGGTCTTTCATCTGCCAGCAATGTTGCGGGCTCTCTTATCCGATTGCTGGTCATCTGCGTGGTGGTGGGCGTGCTGCTCGCGATCCTGGGGATCGACCCCGTCGCGTTCTGGCAAGGCACATTCAACAAGATCCGCTACGGTCTCGTCGACCTGCTCGGCACGGGGCTTGAGGGGATCAATCTCTTCATCACCCTGCTGGTGACCGGCGCGATTATCGTGGTGCCGATTTGGCTCGTGCTCAAGCTGCTCAGCATCGGCAAACGCTAGCCGTTGATGATCTCCAGGAAGACCTCGCCGTAGACCTCGGCTTTTCTCATGCCCACGCCATAGACTGCGAGCAGTTCCGCTTGGTTCGCAGGCTGACGAACGGCCATGTCGATGAGGCTGCGGTCGGAAAAGATCGTGAAGGCTGGTGCGCCTTTGGCTTTCGCGAGCTCTAAGCGTTTCGCTTTCAACCGGCCAAGCAGCGCATCATCGAAATCGGCGGGCACTTCGATCTGCTTTTGCCGCAGCGCTTTGGTGGTTTCACGTTTGCGCTCCTGGCGGAGGCGGAAGCCTGAGCCGTGAGTCAGCCAACCGCGTCCTGCCGGCGTGACAACGATGGAGCGATACTCGCCCTCCACGGCAGCGAAGCCCTGCGTGATCATCTGGTGCGCGAGACCGCGCCAAGATTTAGCCGAACGACCGTTCCCTCTGGCGAAGACGGCCAGGTCGTCGTGCTTAGCTTTCAGGACCTTCTCGTTTTCAGAGCCGCGCAACACGTCGATGAGATGAGCCTGGCCATAGACCTCACCTGTTTCCATGGCCGCCTCAAGGAACAGCTTGGCATCGCCCGTGGCGTCCTCGGTTTTTGGTGGATCGAGGCAGACATCACAGGCGCCGCAAGGCTCTTTTCGGATCTCGCCAAAGTGGGCCAGAAGCTGATTGCGGCGGCAGGTCAGCGCGTCACAAAAGGCGGCCAAGGTGTCGAGCTTGCGCTTCTCATGGCGCTTTACCTCTTCTGGCGCACCGGACTCATCAATCATCCGACGGCGGAACATGACGTCAGCCACCCCGTGCAGCATGATGGCCTCAGCAGGACGACCGTCGCGGCCCGCGCGACCGATCTCTTGGTAATACGCCTCGGGCGAGGACGGCATGTCGCGATGGATGACAAACCGAATGTCCGGTTTATCAATACCCATGCCGAACGCGATGGTCGCGCAAACGACGAGGTCGGGTTCCGAGAGAAACCGGTCGAGCAGCGCCGAGCGTTCTTCGTCGGGAAAGCCAGCATGGTAAGCCACGGCATTGTGGCCAGCGTCGCGCAGTTTCTCGGCGACGATCTCCGTGTTCTTGCGGCTGCCGCAATAGACGATGCCCTGCTGCCCGCGCCGCTCATCGAGGAGCGCCACGATGCGGTCATCGGGCTTGGTCTTCTCCTCCACGGACATGGTGAGGTTGGGCCGGTCGAAGCCGGTGACGAAGGTCTGCACCTCCCCGCCGAACAGCCGCTCACGCATGTCGATGCGAGTCTCTTCGTCCGCCGTCGCAGTGAAGGCCGCCACCGGCGTGCCCGGACGGAGCGATTTGAGGTTGCCGAGGGCCAGGTATTCGGGCCGGAAATCATGACCCCACTGGCTGATGCAGTGGGCCTCATCGATGATGAAGTAGGAGACTTCAGCCTGCGCCAGCGCGGCCTGCATGCGCTCTGTCGCGAGCCGTTCGGGGCTCATGTAGAGGAGCTTAAGATCACCCGCGAGGGCGGCCTTCCAGTCGGCCACATTGTCGGCGCGATCGCGGCCTGAATGGATCATGCCTGCAGGCGCGCCAAAGCTCTGCAGCAAAGCCACCTGGTTCTGCATGAGAGCGATCAGTGGACTGACGACCACGGCAAATCCGGGACGCATCAAGGCGGGGAGTTGGAAGCAAAGCGACTTGCCCGCGCCGGTGGGCATCACGGCCATGACGTCATCACCGGCCAGCAGCGCATCGACCACGGGACGCTGCCCGTCGCGGAAATCGTCGAAGCCGAAAAAGTGCTGAAGAGCCCTCTGCGGGTCGTCGGTTTCGATCTCGTGTTGCGCAGCCACCATGGGGCCGAACTGAAGCGTGTTGGCGCCTATCGGCAAGCCTCAATTTCTTGAATGACCAGTCGGAACGGGCCGTCTTTTCCATCCGCCAGGATGATGCCCATCTCACGCACGTCAGACGGGTCGAAGGCTGGCGCCTGCACCTCACGTCCGAAGATGGAGGTGCGCATGCCCGCTAGCGGCACCTCGACCACCCCTTCGCCGTCGATCGGGGGCACAGTGGCTTGGTACGAAATGGGGCGGCCAAACCGGCGCGCCGATGTGCGGAAGGTGAGCTTGTAGGCTCGACCATCGCCAATGCCGCGGAGCTTCATCGACGTGACACCCTCGAGAGCGCCGCGAGGCACCTCGCGACGGATCGATGAGAAGCCGCCGCCATTGGTGTTGATGCTGCCTTCGAACGTCAGGCCATCCTCTTGCAGCTCAAAGCCGCCGAGCGAGCGTCCACCCATGACGCCGTCGTTGACCACGTACCAGTCGACGGCGGCGCCCACCGCAAAGCGTTCGAACGAGGTGCAGGTCTGGGCCATGGCAGAGGCTCCGAAGAAAAAGCATAAGGCGATGAACAAGCGCATGGGCTTCACTTAGCTCAGATGCGCGCTACCGCTATCGGTGCGCGTTGCGGCCTTTTCGTCGGGCACAAGACGGGGCAAGGTCTCACGATGCTCACTATTGATCCTGCGCTTTTCCGCCCCGAAGCCATTGCTCCTGAAACCCTCGCTGTGAACGAGAAGATTGAGACGTTCTTGCAGAGCGCTCCGTCGATCATGGACCTGGGGCCCGTCCTGGTGCGGGAGCTGCGGGCGAAGGGTGAAGGCCTGCTGGCCAAGCAGCCTGAGCATGAGATGGCGCGTTGGGAGACGGCGAAGGCGCTGGGCCTCGAGGTACCCGTTCGGGTCTTTAAGCCCGCTGGCGATCTGCGGGGGGTCTACCTGCACATCCATGGCGGCGGCCACACGATCGGCACGGCTGATAGTCAAGACCAGACGCTGGCCGAACTGGCGCAGCGAGCGGCCGTCGGCGTGGTGAGCGTAGAATATCGGCTGGCACCGGAGAACCCTTGGCCCCTGCCCGCGGATGATTGCGAAGCGGCAGCAGTGTGGTTGTTTGAAAACGCCAAGGACCTCTTCGGCACAGACAAGATTGTGGTGGGCGGTGAGAGCGCTGGTGGCCACCTTTCTGCCGTCACGGTGCTCCGCCTACGAGATAACCATCAGCTCGCGTTTGCCGGCGCTAACTTGGTCTATGGGGTGTTCGATTGCTCCGAAACGCCGAGCCTGCGGAACTGGGGGGATCGGAACTTGATCCTTAACACCCCGATTGTGCGGTGGTTCGCCGAGCAGCTTCGCTCGTCGGACGAGGCGAAGAAGGTCGACCGCAAGGACCCGGCGATCTCTCCTCTGTATGCAGATTTGACGGGTCTCTGTCCGGCGCTGTTCTCGGTGGGGACGCTGGACCCGATCATGGACGATACGCTGTTCATGGCGCCGCGTTGGTTGGCCGCTGGCAATGAGACGGAGCTCGAAATCTATCCCGGCGGCATCCATGCCTTTGATATGATCCCTGGCCTGCCGATTGCTGCGCAGCATCACGAGCGCGCGGCGAGCTTTGTGGTCAAGTGCCTGTCGTGAGTTGGCCTTTGGAATTTCCGGAACCGCGCCTCGTTCAAGCCGGTGATGTCACTTTCTCCGTGCACGAAGCAGGGCCAGAGGATGGCCTGCCGCTGCTGTTGCTTCATGGTTGGCCCGAACTGGCATTTAGCTGGGCGCCCATGGTGCAGGCGCTGACCCAAGCCGGTTGTCGGTTGATCATGCCGGACCTTAAGGGCTTTGGCCGATCGTCAAAGCCCGAGGACCCTGACGCCTACACCATGACGGCGATGACGGGCGACTATCCCAAGCTTTTGGACGCCCTGGGCTATGACAAGGTGGTACTGATTGGCCACGATTGGGGCGGCGCGATCATCTGGCCGCTGGCGCAGCGCCATGCCGACCGCGCCCTCGGCGTGGCTGCTCTGTGTACGCCGCACCCGGCGCTGGCGCCTGCGCCGCCTTTGGCCATCTATCGCCGGAAGATGGGGGAAGCCTTCTACATTACGCAGTTCCAGGACGAGGACCTGCCGGATCGGGTCTTTGGTGGTCAGGAGGCGAAGTTCTTCAACTTCATCTTCCGTCCCGGGCCGCCTCGTGAGCGCTGGGCCTCCCTCATGCCCGGCGCCCTCGCGTTGGCTGAGCGGTTTGCCCAAGCGCCCGACACGTATCCGGACGTCGTGGTTCCGGAGGCTGCGCTGCCGGTCTACGTGGAGGCCTACGGAGCATCTGGCCACAAGACGCCGACGATGGTCTATCGCAACATCGACAATCACTGGCACGAGCGTCAGGCCTTCGATCCCGTGATCGAGATCCCTGCGCTGATGATCACCGCTGAACGCGACATGATGCTGCCCAAAGAAGCCTCTGAGGGCATGGAAGAGCGGTGCACGGACCTTAGCCGCGTCCATGTGGACAGCGGCCATTGGATGATGTGGGAAGCCCCCGATGACGCCTCATCGGCAATCATCGGCTGGCTTCGGGATAAGGGCTTGCTTAGTCCCGCCCAAGGGATGTGAAGGCGATCAGCAGCAGCGCCACGAGGCCAACGCCCGCGCTCAAGATGCCGCTGTCGATGGAGTAGTCAGCAACCTGAACCATTTCGGGGAAGAGCTGCATGTCGAAAAGCTCCGGCAGCGTGACGCCGCCGATGAAGGCGACAATACCGATCAAGGCTAGGATGAGTTTCATGGTTTCCTCCGGGGTTTTTATGATCGGAGGCTAACGGCCGTCGAACAATTTCAGCAAGACCGTCAACGCAGCGCTGAGCAGTAGGCACGTCATCAAAGGAATGTGCACGGACGTGCCACCGCGCTTGAAGCTGAGGTCACCTGGCAAGCGGCCCAGAGGAATTTGCGATAGCCATGGCCATAAAAGCCCGATCACGAGCACCAGCAATCCGAAAAGAATAAGCACTTTCTGCATCGCCGACCTATATCATGCGTGACATTGGCGTGTTGAACCCTTGCGCGGAACCTGCGATTGAGGAAGGGACCTGCACGCCTCAAGGCAGGACCAATTTCAACGTTTCAAAGGGAATCCCCATGTCCGACCAACCCGAACGTATCACCATCCTCGCCCACGAATTCAGTGCCGCTGCACTGGAATTTCACCGCGGTAAGATGGCCCAAAAGGGTTATGTCATGGAAGGCTCGATCACGCCGCGCAATTTCCAGATGATCGAAGGCCACGACGCACCGAAAGACCTCTTCGACGGTCAGGTTCTATTTGCTGTGACCTTCCGCCTGAAAGACAGCGAGAGCCGCTAAGCTTTCTTTCGGCCGGTTGGGCGATCGCTTTGACCGGCCTATCATTTTGCCTCGAGGGAGACCGCCATGGTTGTTCGTTCTTTAGTTCTTGGTCTTGGCCTGATCTCGCTTGCGGCATGCGCCACGGTTTCGAAGATGACCATTGAGGATCGCCTCGAAAACCTTGGCCTGTCCCGCGATCGGGCGGAATGCATGTCGGCGGAGCTTGATGACCGCCTGAACGACGAGCAGCTGGCCAAGTTCGCTCGGTTCACCGTGGACCTCGACCGTGCTTCAGGACCTCTCGAAGCGGTCCGTAGCCTGCGCCGCATCGACGACAACCGGATCTCCGGCGCTGTGACCGCCTCAGCTTTTTCCTGCGCCCTTCAATAAGTCAGCCTCATGATCGGCACTGTTGACCCCCGCTTTCACGCCGTTGGTGAAGCCCTCCGCGCGAGCGTTGCCTCCGGCGAAGACCTTGGCGCGCAAGTCGCTGCCTTCATCGATGGCGAGAACGTCATCGACCTTGCCGATGGCTTTCAGGACCGGGCCAAAACCCTGCCCTACGCTACGGATACGCTGACCTGCGTCTACTCGTCCGGCAAAGCGGTTTGTGCGGCGCTGATCCTCGCCGCCGTCTCCGAGGGCAAGCTCGATTACGAACAGAAGGTCTCCGAGATTTGGCCTGAATTTGTCGGGGGCGGGAAAGAAGACCTGACGCTGGCCCAGGTTCTCTCGCACCAATCGGGCCTGTCGGCCTTCCTCGAAGAGCGAGACCCCGCTCTGTGGATTGATTGGGACCGCACGGCGTCAGACCTCGCGGCTATGGAGCCGATCTTCCCGCCGGGTACAGCGAGCGCGTATGGGCCTCAAACTTTTGGCTTTTTGGTTGGCGAAGTCTATCGCCGCGCGATGGGCAAGACGATCGGTGCGGCCCTGCGCGGATTGACCCGCGACGTGGTATGCGGCCTGTCGCTCTCGGAAGCCACCCGGGTGGCACCCCTGGTCAAGCCGAAGCGGCCGCCTGACCTTGGGCCTATCACACCGATCAAACGCGCGGCTTTCTTAGAAAAATGGTCTGCACCGGCCGGCGTGTCGAAACAAGCTTGGGCAGGTGCTGAATTGCCCGCCTCCAACATGCACGCCAGCGCCCACGGCCTGGCGCAAGCCATGCAGCTTTTCGCCAGCGGCACCTGGGCGGGCAAGCTGGGCGCTAGCGATCACGCGCGGGAACAAGCCTGGGCGGAACGCATTGCAGGCGACGACCTGGTGCTGCCCTTCAACCTTTCTTGGGGCGCAGGCGTCTTTCGCGAGAATGGCGGCCTCTTCGGCGCGCCGCCCACGGCGATTGGACATTACGGCTTTGGCGGCTCTTGCGTGCTGGCTGATCCCGCGCGCGGCGTGAGTTTCGCCTATGTGCCGAACCAACAATCGTCTCATTTGGTCGCAGACCCTCGCGCCGTCCGGCTGATCGAAACGCTATACGCTGCGCTCTGACCCGCCTTTAATGTCGGTGAATGCTTCGCGGTGGTAGAATCTGCCCGGAACAAGATGGGTGATTTCAGCTCATAAGGGGACGCGTCGTGATGTTGTCGGGTTGTTTGTTGGGATTGATGTTGGCCGCGAATGCTGAGTTCGAGGCCTTCAAGACTGAGTTCCGCGACGAGGCGCTGGCCGCTGGCATCCACCCTGAGATCTACGATCACGAGATGGCAAGCGTTGAGCCGCGACCCAAAGTGTTGGAGCGCGACGCTAACCAGCCCGAGTTTGTGCGTGCCATCTGGGACTACCTTGATAGCGCGATGTCCGACAGCCGCGTTACCAACGGTCGGTCCAACTTCGCGAAAGAGCGTAGCGACCTGACCATGGCCGGCACCACGTACGGCGTGGACCCAGCCATCATCGCTGCCATTTGGGGGCTTGAGTCGGCCTACGGACGAATTCTGGGCGATAACGATATTCTCTCAGCCTTGGCGACCCTGGGTTATGAAGGACGGCGGCAAGCGTTTGGGCGCAAGGAACTGATCGCTGCGCTGATGATCCTGCAAGAAGGCTACGCATCTCGCGAGCAGCTGAAAGGCAGCTGGGCCGGTGCCATGGGTCAGACGCAGTTCATCCCGAGCACGTATCTCGCCTACGCGGTGGATGCGAACAATGATGGCCGACGTGATCTGTGGGCGGACCTTGAAGATGTCTTCGCTTCGACGGCGAACTACCTCGATGAGGCTGGCTGGCAGCAAGATCGTCCATGGGGTGTGGAAGTGACCCTGCCCGAGGATTTCGACTATGCGTTGGCGGATGGTCGCCGCCTGAAGGTGGTCGATTGGATCCGGACAGGCGTGCGCGGCGCCAGCGATATTCTGGCAGACCAGGTGGACCTCGATGCGCCTGCCAAGCTGCTCTTACCCGCCGGTGCCAACGGCCCGAAGTTTCTGACGTTCAAGAACTTTGATGTCATCAAGCGGTACAACAACGCGACGTCTTATGCGCTTGGTGTGGCGCTACTCAGTGAGCGGATCAAGGGCGCAGATAATGTGCTGACACAGTCTTGGCCACGCGACGACAAACCACTGACCAAGAGCCAGCGCGAAGC
>JABSRH010000039.1 GCA_013215175.1 Parvularculaceae bacterium
TGGGCGGTGACAACGATCGCTTCGCCAGCCAATTTTTCGTCAGTACCCGGAACAATACCAATGACGTTTGCACTCGACGCGCTCGAACTCTTCGCGCCAAGCTGGAGCGAACCAACAATATCGAGCGGATAGCCTAAGACTTGACCTTTGGCTTTGCGGGCTTGAGCGGTGACATTGCTCCAGGGCTTTTGCGCCATGCCGAAGAGACGCTGGGCTGCGGCCTCGCTCATGAGCCCTTGGGCTAACAATCCTGGCACATCGTTGGACACACGGCCTTCCGGATCGAGCCAGCGCATGATCGGCACGCTGAGGTAATCGTCCGCCAGCCTGTCGAAGGTTTGACCGGTCTTCTCTTCTTCCGCCGTCACAATCGACACGAAGGCAGCGGCGCCACGCTCAGCAGCGGTCCTAGCCTGTTGCCGGGTGAAGTGCGCGCGCTCATCGGCGGGCAGAAAGGCAGGTGCACCGCGCAGCGCCACAACGATGGCGCCGGTAACGTCGAGCCCTTCATAATCATCCCGTCCGTAGACGCCTGAAACAAAACCCCAGCCAACAAAGACGATCGGCGCATGAGCCAAACGGACATCGGGAGCCTGAGTTCGCCCGACCAACTCAGTCACCGGTTCGAAGGACTGGCCTTCGATGAAGAACCTCATACCGCCGCGATATTTCTGCCGAAACATCTGCATCGGGATCAATTGGAGATATCCAAGCTCTTCGTCGATCGGCTCCAGCTCAAGAGCGCGGAAGCGCTCCGCGACAAACTGAGCAGCGAAGTCGTGACCACGCTGGCCCGTCTCCCGACCCTCCAGAAGATCGTCCGCCAGCACCTTCACGTCATACGACAAGCGCTCTTCGATTGAGGAGCCTTCGGGCGCCATCGAGCCGTATTGGGCCAGTGCTGGCACTTTGCCAATCGTTATCAGAGCCACGGCGCTTGCGAGCGCTGCGGCGAAGAACTTGCGAAACATGTCGCGCTAATCCCCTCAAATTCTTGCTGTAGCATAACATGACGACCCGCCAGAATCCACGTTCTGCAACGCACAATCGCGTGGTGTGACCATTGCGACACCCCTTGACCCACGTGACGGAAAGCCGCTTGCGGCGGCGCAGCATCGAGCCTAGCCGGGGTTATGGCTTCATCGATTACCCCCCCTAGCGAACCAACGCGCGGCGATTGGCTCGGCTGGATCAGCGTCGCCGTTCTCGGCGGCTCAGCCCCAGCTGCGATCAACATCGCAATCGCCGGCGCACCGCCCTCCGTGATTGCGGGGGTGCGGACTTGGTTAGCGACGGCACTGCTCGTCACCTATTGCTACTCCACCGGTCGCAAGCTGATCCCACCGACGACAGACCTCGGTCGCCGTGTTTGGCTTTATGGATTTGGTGCTGGGTTCTTCGGCTACGCGATGCCGTTCACCCTGTTTCCCTTGGCCCAGATGGAGGTCAGTTCGATCATGGCGGGTATCGTCATGTCGTTCCTGCCCGTGATGAGTGTTCTGCTGGCTGCCCTCTTTGCCGGCGAACCGCTCAGCAAACGAGGTTTCGTGGGGGTGATGATCGGCACGGCAGGCGTCCTGGTGCTGATCGGTCCAGCCGTACTCACGGGTGCCGACGGAACCATCACCGGCATCATCCTCTTGTTGTGTGCTGTCTTTGGTTACGCAGCTATGGGCGTGGTCATGCGCCGGGCACCCGAGTTCCCTGCGCGGAGCTTCGCAGCCACAATGATGATCGCTGCTGCGATCATGGCAACGCCGTTTGCGCTTATCGAAGGGTTTGGCGAGGTCACAACCGGCGGATGGATTTCGATCCTCTACCTGGGCCTGGGCCCTACTGGTTTCACCGCGATCATCATCGTCACCGTGGTGCGCCGCGCAGGCGCAGGCTTCCTGGCCACCAGCGCCTATGCTTCGCCGGTGATCTCCGTCGCGCTGGGCATCCTGTTCTTTTCAGAGCCATTGTTGATCAATCAAGTCATTGGCCTGCTGATCATCTTCAGCGGCGTCGCCCTCACGCAAAACGCCTTTGTCCGTATTCAGAAAGCCATCTTGCCGCGCATTGTCACGACGGCGTTTCCGAACAGGAGGACGCGGTCGCCGGACAGCTCGCAAAGCGCGTCACCGCCGCGGTCCGACGCCTGATGCGCTGACAGCCGCGTCTTGCCCAACCGTTCCGCCCAGAATGGGACCAGCATGGCGTGGAGCGATCCGGTGAAAGGGTCCTCGGGGATGCCGATTTTCGGGGCGAAGAGGCGGCTGACAAAGTCCGTGTAAGCACCCTTTGCCGTGATGCCGAGCTCAGGAACGGGCAACGCTTCGATGGCGGCAAAGTTAGGAACCACTGACCGGACAGCTTCTTCTGACGGCAATAGGGCGAGCCAGAATTGCCCATCCCAGACGGAATCAGCCTCCATGCCGATGGCATCGACAAGGCTGGGCGGCTCAGCGATGGGTGCAGGCATGTTCGCCGGAAGGTCGAGCCGGTAGCCATCCGCAGTCTTCGCTACCGTCAGTGTACCCGACAGCGTCTCGAAGCGGATCTCATCCGCTTGCACCCCATATTCTTCAAAGAGAGCAGCGCCCGATGCCAGCGTGGCGTGACCACACAGAGGAACCTCGGCGCCCGGGGTGAACCAGCGAAGCCGGTAATGGTCTTCGGCCAGCCTCACCAGAAACGCCGTCTCCGACAGATTGTGCTCGATCGCGATTTTGAGGAGCATCTCGTCGGAGAAAAACTCATCAACCACCATCACCGCAGCAGGGTTGCCCGCGAATGGTTTGTCTGTGAATGCATCAACGACAGTGTACGGATATTCTGTCATGCCACGTCTCGTTCAGCCATCACCTTTTCATAGGCCTCGTTGATCGCAGCCATGCGGTGCTCAGAGATGGAGACTAGCTCCGCAGGCACACCACGCGCCACCAAGGCGTCAGGATGGTGCTCCTTAGCAAGCTGGCGGTACGTCAGCTTGAGGTCCTCGGTACTGATTTCGAAATCAACGCCCAGGACAGCATACGGATCATCGGCCTCGAGACCCATATGCGAGGCCTTCACGCGGCGGAAGCAAGCATCACTCAGCTCAAAAGCATCCTTGGCTTGGTTGAGAAGCTCAAGCTCACCTGGGTGGAGCACCTGATCCGCCATCGCGACGTAGAACAAACAGTCGAGCACATCCTCGAGGATCGTGACTTCGTGGCCAAAGAGCCGCTTGACCTGGCGGGCGTAGCTCTCGAACCCCGCGACGTCCGATTTCGCAAGATCATAGATCGTCCGGACACGGCTCTCTTCACTCGGCGGCACATCGAAAAAGTCGCGAAAGGCTTGGAACTCATCGTCCGTGGCGATGCCGTCAGCCTTCGCCATCTTCGCCGACAGAGCGATAAGCGCAATGGAAAACACCGCAGCATCGCGGCGTTTCTTGCGCTCTTCCATGGCATCCATGACCGCGCCCAAAGTGCGGTCGCGGGCGGATTCCAAGATGGCGGCGATGCGTTCCCACAGTGTCATGCTTGGCTTCCTGCACCAAATGCGCGATTTGTACCACGAATTACATCGGAAGATTACGAGATGCCCATCGAGAGTCGCAACCCAGCCACCCTAGAAGTCTACGAAACCTTCGAACCGTTAACGACCGAAGCCGTCGAAGCCGCGCTCGCGCTCTCTACCGAGGCTGCGGACAGCTTGCGCTTGATGAGCGTCAAGGACCGCGCCGCTGGGCTGTTGCGGCTGGCTGATGTGCTCGATGCCCAGACGGACGCGCTCGCGCGCATGGCCACTGAGGAAATGGGCAAGACATTCGTCGCGGCGAAAGCCGAAGTGGCGAAGTGCGCCGGGGTCTGCCGCTATTACGCTGAGCACGGCCCACAGATGCTGGCGGACGAGCCGGTGATGATCGACGACGGCCACGCCTATGTCGCTCACCTTCCCATGGGACCGATCCTCGCCGTGATGCCTTGGAACTTCCCGTTCTGGCAGGTGATGCGGTTCGTGGCGCCCTCGCTGATTGCGGGTAACCCCGGCTTGCTGAAGCATGCCTCCAACGTACCGCGCTGTGCGCTAGCGATTGAGCGCGTGGTGCTCGAAGCAGGCTTCCCCAAAGGTGCTTTCCAAACCCTGCTGATTGGTTCGGGCCAAGTGGAAGCGATCATCCGCGACCCTCGGGTAAAGGGTGTGACCCTCACGGGCTCGGGTCCGGCAGGGGCAGCCGTAGGCAGCGTCGCCTCAGACGTGATCAAACCGTCCGTGCTCGAATTGGGCGGCAGTGATGCCTTCATCGTGATGCCCTCCGCTGACCTCGATGCCGCCGCTGCTGCGGCGGTCGTCGGGCGCACCATGAACAACGGTCAGAGCTGCATCGCTGCCAAGCGCTTCTTGGTTCACGACGACGTCTACGATGCGTTCCGAGACAGGTTCGCGGCCAAGCTCGAAGCCCTGAAAGTCGGTGATCCGATGGCTGAGGACACCGACATTGGACCGCTCGCCAACGCTTCAGCCGTCGACGAGGTGGAAGCCCAAGTCGAAGCCTCTGTGAAAGCGGGCGCCCGTCAAACCGTCGGTGCCCAGAGGGTCACCGTCGAAGGCTTCGAAGGGGGGCATTGGTTCTCGCCCGGCATGCTGGAAGATATTCCAGAGGATGCGCCTGCGTTTCGCGATGAAATCTTCGCGCCCGTCGCGCTGATGTTCCGCGTGCCCAACCTCGAAGCGGCCATTGAGCTCGCCAACGATTCCGAATTCGGTCTCGGCTCAGCCATCTTCACGCAAGACAAAGGCGAGGTGCTTCACGCCGTTCGTCGGCTCGATGCGGGCTCCACCGCGGTTAATCGCATCGTCGCTTCTGACCCTCGCTTGCCCTTCGGCGGCGCCAAAACATCCGGTTACGGCAGGGAGTTAGCCAAGGATGGCTTGATGGCGTTCGTCAACCGCAAGACCGTCACTGTCAGTGGGCTCTAGGCGGCTCGTCTAAACGGTCCTAATGTTCGGGCTTAGGGAGAACCCACCATGTTGATGATCGGATTGGCCACGCTGGCCACAACAGCGATGCTCGATAGTGATCTCGAGTATCGCGTTGAAATTCTGTACCAAGAGAAAAACGGGCTGCGCACGCGCACGGTGAAGGTGCGGGATGAGTTCGACCTCAGCGAGGGATCCTTCGCGCTCGAAGATGATGACCTTAGCGATGCGCCACTTCTGATCGGTGACGTGGACGTGAACGGCAACAAGGTCACGGTCGATATGACCGTCTGTCGCCTCGGCCAGTCACCTTGCGATGAGATCGGCTCTCCACGCATCAGCTTCATCAAAGGCCGCCGCGCCAGCATCGCCCTACAAAGCCGCGATGGCGTCTACTACCGGATTCGCTTCCGTCCGTAGGCAGATCTAGGCGTCATCCGCCATCTCGAAACCACTGAACTCAAAGCCCGGCGCCACGGTGCATCCGACGAGTGTCCAGGCGCCGACGCTCTCTGCCGCTTGCCAAACTCCAGCGGGCACCACCGCTTGCGGACGTTCTCCACCAGGAAGATCGGGGCCCAGCACCATAAGCTCTCCACCAATCGTCAATTTCAGCGGTGCGCCTGCATAATAGTGCCAAACCTCGGCCGCATCGACGCGATGAGACCGAGAGCGCTCGCCCTTTTGCAGCAAGAAGTAAATTGCCGTGCCTACGGAGCGTCCGTCTACAGTCTTTTCGTCGCGATAAGTCTCGACATAGTGGCCGCCTTCGGGATGAGGCTTCAGGCCGAGCTTATCGATGATCGCCTGGGCGTCCACGGGGCTAGCCAAAGTCCTTCATCAGGCGCTGCTTTTGGCGGCCCCAGTCGCGCTCTTTCATGGTCTCGCGTTTGTCCACGAGCTTCTTGCCCTCGGCCAAAGCAATGTCGAGCTTCACCAGCCCGCGTTTGTCGAAAACCATCTTGAGAGGGATGATGGTCTGGCCCTTACGCTCTACCGCGCCGGTGAGCTGATCGACCTGGCGGCGATGCAACAGCAGCTTACGCGGACGCTTAGGCTGATGGTTCTCGCGATTGCCGCCTGAATATTCAGGGATGTTGGCGTTGATCAGCCAGACCTCGGTGCCCTTGGGCCCGGGCTCCACCGAGCAGTAGCTCTCAGCGATGTTGGCTTTGCCTTCACGGAGGGCTTTCACCTCCGTACCCGTCAGAATGATGCCAGCCTCCAGCACCTCGCCGAGTTTGTACTCAAAGCGAGCGCGCTTGTTGTCCGCAATCTGCTTGCGGCTAGGTTCTTCTTTTTTCGACTTGGCCATAGCTTAGGCTAGATTGAGGCCCGCCAGCGCTTCGTCAACCAGGGCCCGCGCTTTTTCGCCCGCGGGCATCATTGGCAGCCGCAGTTCTTCTTCGATCAGACCGAGCTTCGAAAGGGCATACTTGGTCGGACCAGGCGATGAATCCGCGAACAAAGCGTCATGCAAGGGCACCAGCTTGTCCTGCATCTCGCGAGCCTTCACCCAGTCGCCAGCGGCACAGGCCTCTTGCATCGCAGCGCACTGCTCCGGCGCGACATTCGCCGTCACCGAGATGCAGCCTTGCCCGCCCATGGCGTTAAAGCCCACGGCGGTGATGTCCTCGCCGGACAGGAAGACAAAGTCTTCGGGGGCGGACAAACGATGGCGAGCCATACGCGCCAAATCCCCCGACGCGTCCTTAAGGGCAGCAGCGTTAGGTAGCTTGACGAGCTCAGCCACCAAGTCCTCGTCGAGGTCCGTCACCGTTCGGCTTGGCACGTTATAAAGGATGATCGGCAAAGCGGTTGCGTTGCCTAAGACCCGGTAGTGGGTCAGCAGGCCCTCGCGGTTCGGTTTGTTGTAGTAGCCGGTGGTCGCCATCACGCCGTCGGCGCCAACTTCTTCGCACATACGCGCCAAATTCACCGCATCGCGCGTCACGTTGGCACCGACACCGCCAATGATCGCTGCGCGACCGTCAGCTACCTCCACGGCTCGCGCAATCACGCCGATATGCTCGTCATCGGTCAGGCTAGCGGCCTCGCCCGTGGTCCCGGCGACAACAATCGCACGCGTGCGGCCCGCTATTTGCCTCTCCACCAGGCGCACAAAGGCCGCATCGTCCACGGCACCGTCCTGAAATGGCGTGACGAGGGCGGTCATTGAGCCGTTCAACCAAGAGGGGCTGGTCATACGATGGGTCCTTTCAAGGCAGCGCCTCAGCGGGCCCAGCTAGCCCGAGGGGCGCAGGGTCGCAACGGGCGTGACGAGAAAGTCGCGAAGAAGTTGATGCAACGGAGAAAGATTTCGTTCAGGATGTTGGGGATGCGAATTTTAGCTTTGGCGTTATCGCTGGTGTGCCTTTCTGGTGCGGCTTGGGCCGCTGCCCCGGCACCTCGGCTCAAGCCACCTGCGCCTCCCTCTCCTTGGATTGAGCAGGACCAAGCCTACGCGCTGCAGCTCGTTTTCTCTGCCATTGAGGATCGCCAGTATGCGGCAGCCACCGCGTTTGCCGATGACCTGACCGACCCGCTCGCGCGCGACATTTCCCAGTGGGCCATCTTGTTCTCGTCGTCGCCTACCAACACGGTCGGTGACTACGACGCCTTCTTGGACAGCCACCCCACATGGCCCAGCCAACGAACGCTTCAGCGTAAGGCGGAAAAGCTGATCGACGAGGACACGTCGCTCCAGACCATCCTCGAATTCTTTGACACGCGTGAGCCCCTATCGGGCTTCGCCAAGCTGCACCTAGGGCGCGCCTTACTGGCTCTCGGAGACGAAGAGCAGGGTGCTGAGTATATCCGGAAAGCTTGGATCGAGCACAATTTCAACAGCGCCGATAGCAAGGACATTGTCAGGCGCCATAGCAAGGTGCTGCGCGAGAAGGACCACTTTGCCAAGGCCGACCGAGCCCTGTTCCGCCGCACCACCGCGGGCACGGAGGATGTTGACGGCCTGCTCTCGGCTGAGCACCAACGCCAGGTCAATGCTCGTCGCGGCCTACTCCGTGGGCGGACGTCTGGACGAACAGCCTTCAATCGCTTGTCCAAGGAAGAACAGCAGGACGCCGGCGTCTTGCTAGCAATGGTTCGCTACCTCAGGCGCAAGGAGCGCGAAGAGGAAGCGATTGCCATTGCCGCCCACGCCCCGCTGTCGCCCTACACGCTCCGCAATCCGGAGTCGTGGTATTACGAGCGGCGCTTGCTGGCGCGCTGGGCCCTCAAAAATGGACGGTTCGAGGACGCTTACCGCCTCACAGCCTATTCCGCCCTCACGGACGGTTCTCAGTTCGCTGAGGCGGAATTCTTGGCCGGTTGGATTGCCCTGCGGTTCTTAGGCGAGCCCGAACGTGCCGCCGCCCACTTCGACTTCATGACCTCAAAGGTGAGCTCCCCCATCAGCCTCGCCCGGGGCAATTACTGGCAAGCCCGCGCCTGGATGCAAGCCGGTGAGCTAGCCAAAGCCAAGTCGCACTACCGTGTCGCAGCGGAATATCCCTACACATATTATGGTCAGCTCGCCATCGAGTCCTTGGGCAACGGCGCTCCGAAGTTCGACTTCCCCGAGCCGACAGTCGCCACCGAGGCCGACCGTGTTCGGCTGCATGAGCGCGAGCTCGCTCGGGCCCTTGAGATACTCGATGACGTCGACGAAGACCTCCACTTCCGCCGCTTTGCTTACGCGCTTGACGATCAGCTCGCCGAGCCTGGCGAAGTTCGTGCCTATGCAGAGCTTGTTCGCGATGCTGGCCATTTCGATCTCATCGTCCGTGGCGGGAAGGCTTCACGAGCCCAGGGCGCCACCGTGCCCGAAGTGATCTATCCGCTCTATCCTGTGCCTTCTGAAGCCAAAGAATTCGTGGAAGCACCGCTTATCCTTGGCCTGTCGCGCCAAGAATCGGAGTTCAAGGTCAACGCCTACTCCTCCGCCAAGGCCAAGGGGATGATGCAGCTCCTCGACGGGACGGCGAAGATTACGGCGCGTAAGGAAGGCTTGCCCTACAAACCATCGATGCTGCTTGCGGACCCGGACTACAACATGACCCTGGGCGCTGCGCATCTCAGCCACCTGCTCGATCGCTTCAGTGGCTCTTACGTCATGGTGCTGGCCGCCTATAACGCCGGCCCGCATCGCGTGAAGCGCTGGGTGGAAGAATATGGCGACCCTAGAGACCCCAGCGTCGATCCCGTGGACTGGGTGGAGCTGATCCCCTTCAATGAGACCCGCAACTACGTCATGCGCGTCCTTGAGAACGTGCAGGTTTATCGCTCGCAACTCGACAACTTGCCGCTTGGTGCTCAGCTAACGGAAGATATCACCCGCGGCAGCCCAGCTTCCTTCGCCGCTATTGGGCAAAATGTTCCGACCCCGTTGCTCTTCGGCACTGCGGACCAGGCGGGCCCGCCGCTTTTGTCGGAAGAGCAGATTGGCTCGCCGCCACTGGCGATGCTGCGAGCCCAGTCGTTGGCGGACGAAGGCGAGACGATCACCGCCCCGCTTTTTCCCAACGACCCTCCAGTGTCTGCTTCCAATAGGTGACCTCAAAACCCTCGTCTTTGAGGATCCGCCATTGCGCCCGCGCCGCCTCGGCACCCTCCGGCAAGAAAAGCAAGACACAGCGCTGAAAGGCACGCATGGCCTCCGGAACCATCATGGTGCCGGGCCCTAAAAAGACAGCCTCAGCGCGATTCAGCGGCTCGTCGCCCTGGCTCAGCATCACCGGATGCTCGGCGCCGTCGACGCCGTGAGGCAGGAAGCTCTCGTCACGATAGGTCCAAAGCGCCTCATCCATCGCCGTGACGGCTTCCGAATCAGCTAACTTCACAAGGGCTTTCCAGCCCCGTTGCAGCGTTTTCTCGAGCAAAGTCGGGAGCACCTGCTCGGGTCGGGAACGCTCCAAATGGTAAAAAAACACTTCGGTCACGGTAAATCCGCATCAAGGTTAACGTTATCTCTTCCTTTTTTGCCTACCAAAGACGATCGACGCCACAAGAAAGGCGATCTCCAACGGGAGACAGGGCATGATGAAATCGGCACACTCTTTGCGACTGGGGCGCATGGGCGGAGCAAGACCGCGAACTCGAGATGTCTCTGTGACTGAAATGCGCCGCATTGTGATCTGGGCTGTCAGCGACGGACGCGCCGGGATGGAGAACCAAGTTCTCGGCCTGGCAGAAGCGGTCCAGCGCCGCATTCCAGCCTCAATCGTCGTCAAACGCATTGGCGTGGATAAAACCTTTGATGCGCTCCCCACCATGCTGTGGGGCAACCCCTTCAACCGCCTGGCCAAGACCAGCGACAAGATGGAACCGCCCTGGCCGGACCTCTTCATCGGTTGCGGTCGCCGCGTGGTGCCCTTCGCCAAAGCGCTCAAGCAGCACTGCTATACCGTGCAGACGCAGGACCCGCGCGCCAAAGCCGATGATTTCGCCATGGTAGTCCCGCCCATCCATGACCGGGTCAAAGGCGATCGCGTCGTGCCCATCCACGGCAGCCCGAACCGCCTGACGAAAGAACGCCTGCGCATTGAGGGCCAGCTCCTCAAGATGTCGCTGCCCGGCGATGTCCGCCTGGCAAACGCTTACGCCGTCGCGCTGATCGGTGGGCCAAGCAAGTCCTACCGCTGGAACCAGCAGGTGGAAGACGGGATCATCTCGTCCATCGCGTCCGCCATCGATGCGGGCCACCACGTTCTGGCGACGCTGTCGCGCCGGACGCCGTACGAATTCATGCAGCGCCTCGACATGGCCTTCCGCAAGAAGCGCCTGTGGCTGTGGGATGGCGAGCCGGTGGGCCCCATCGACAATCCCTATTTCGGCATGCTGGGCCTCGCGGACCGTGTCTTGGTCACCGAGGAAAGCGCCAACATGATCACCGAGGCAGCCTACACGGGTAAGCCGGTGCACCTCCTCAAAATGGCTGGCGGTGGCGGCAAGTGGAAGCGCTTCCACGAGGAACTGGCCAAATCCGGCGTGATCCGCCCTGGCGCCAGCTTCCGGGACAACTGGACCTACGCCCCGCTGCGGGAGACCGACCGGGTTGCCGACGAGATCGTCAAGCGCCTGACGTTGCGCGGCGTCGTCGATAGCTACACCTAAGACCTCGTCTCACGAGGACGGATGAGAGGGCCCCTAGGGGCCCTTTATTCATGGTGCGCGAGAGTCCCTTGAAGGAATCGATCCGCGGCGTCACATAGCCCGTCTTAACGAATTCGAGGCGTACCATGGCTGAAACGAAACACCGCAAGCTTCTGATCATCGGCTCCGGCCCTGCTGGCTACACCGCCGCCATCTATGCCGCGCGTGCCATGCTTCAGCCGACCATCGTGCACGGCCTCCAGCCAGGCGGTCAGCTGACCATCACCACGGACGTGGAGAACTATCCGGGCTTTGCCGACGTCATCCAAGGCCCTTGGCTGATGGAGCAGATGCAAAAGCAAGCTGAGCATGTGGGCACCGAGATGATCTCCGACATCATCACCAAGGCCGACCTCACCCAGCGTCCCTTCCGCTTCGAAGGCGACAGCGGTGACACCTACACGGCCGACGCCGTGGTCATCGCCACGGGCGCCCAAGCCAAGTGGCTGGGCCTGCCGTCAGAGCAGCACTTCCAAGGCTTCGGCGTCTCGGCTTGCGCTACCTGCGACGGCTTCTTCTACCGCGGCAAGACGGTCGCCGTGGTGGGCGGCGGTAACACCGCCGTCGAGGAAGCTCTGTTCCTCACCAACTTCGCTGAGAAAGTGGTGCTCATCCACCGTCGCGACAGTCTGCGTGCGGAGAAAATCCTGCAAGAGCGCTTGATCAACCACGAGAAGGTGGAGGTGCTTTGGAACCGCGAAGTCGAAGAAGTCCTTGGCGACGAGAATCCCAAGGGCGTGACGGGCCTGCGGCTCAAGTCCACGGTGGGTGAAGAGACGATCGACATCGCAACGCACGGTTTCTTCGTCGCCATCGGCCACGCTCCGGCCACGGAGTTGTTCAAGGGTCAGCTCGACATGAACGACGGCGGCTACATCCAAACCGCGCCCGACTCCACCGCGACGGACATTCCTGGTGTTTATGCAGCAGGCGATGTCACCGACGAAACCTACCGCCAAGCTGTCACCGCAGCCGGAATGGGCTGTATGGCCGCGCTCGAAGCTGAGAAGTTCCTGGCGGCACAGGAGAGCGTTGGTCAGGCAGCGGAGTAGTCCGCCGCCTCAAACCGCATCGCCACATTGCAGCGGTCGTAGCAGTGGCCGAAGAGTTCTCGGATACTGTCATCGTGGCGGAATCCGAGCTTTTCATAGAGATGGATGGCGGCAGCGCATTTCGAGTTGGTGACGAGAAAGAGCTTATCGCTCGCGCCTGATTGCACCGCATGATCGATGACAGCACGGAGCAGAAATTCGCCAGCCTTTTGACCGCGTGCTGACTTCGTCACCCCCATTTTCGTAAGCTCCGTGTAGCCATCACCAGCCGGACAGAGCGCGCAGGCACCAACAATGCCCAACCCCGGAGACCGGACGAACAATATCTCTCCGCCCTTATCGATGATGTGCCTCTGAGGATCAGCTAGAACCTCGCGGTCATGATCTTCCAGCACAAACATGGCCTCGATCCACTCACGGTTGATCCTGCCAAAGACCTCCGCAAGGTCAGGTGTGTAGGGAACAATTTCCAGCGCTCGAGCACGAGCGCGTTCGAGCAGCGAGCGTTCATCCAGTCGGGCTTCGATAGCGCTGATCTGATCGAGGAAGCTCCCCGACAGGCCATCGAGCACCTCATCCATGGCCTCGCGAGTACGGTGCCAAACACCGTCTTCTAACTCGCGTAACAACATGGTTCCTTGATCCGTAAGCCGAAGGTTCCGCTGACGCTTGTCCTGCCCATCGGGCTCGGCCTCCACGACCCCCATTTTCACGAGGTCATTCGCGGCTCTCGTCACGGATGGTTGGCGAACGCCGAGGGCATGGGCGGCCTGGTTCACGGTGAGCGGACCCCGTCGGTCCAGCGCGGCGAAGAGGCCGCAGAGGCCCGGCTGCATAGTCTCGCCAACGTCACGATGGATCGTCGCGGCATCGGCCTGCAGGCGCTCAGCCAACCGCTTGAGGCGACTTCCTAAAAGCAGGCTACCCATCTCATCGAGCATATCATTTTTCATCTTCCAGTCCCTTATATAGCTCGCTATATATCAAGCTGAGAATAAGTGCGTCAAGACGGTGGGCTCAAGCTTGGTCGGGTATGCCTGCCAGCACCGTAAGGCCGCCAAGCATTCGTGGCTTAGGCCTTCGCCTTCACCGGGATCCAGATTTCAAAACCGCCTTCGCCAGTACTGGGATCAAAGCTCTCGTCATAGACTTCCTGGAACGGCTGGACATCGTGGTCCCAACCTGAGGCGGGCATCCACTGATTGAAGATCGGATCCCATGTCGACCGCGCGTCAGCAGCGGCGCCATCATGACGAAACACCGCATACCGCGCCGCACCGATGGTCAGCATGTCATACGCCGCATGATCCGCTCCCAGCGCCTCCACCTCAAGGGCGGCCATGTAGTCAAAGGTGCCGCTGCCGGGTTCGTTCTTCGGCATCAATCCGTAGGCGAATTTCGCCTTCACCCCCGCGCCAGGATTGACCTTGCCGAGATCCATCCAGATCTGTTTGATGCTCTCGCCCATGGTCTGCATATTAATGGTGCGGCGCACACCGACAAAATGGCGCTCACTCACATCCTCGAAGCGTAAGGGTTCCATGGTAGCCTCCTGAAACGATCAGAAGGCATCCTTGAACATTTCCCGCGTCGGTTCATCTGTTAATTGCAGATGCAGCGGGGTGACCGAAACCTTGTTATTCATCAGGGCGTGAATGTCGGTGCCCGTGGCGGGCTGCTGCGGTTTCCCGGAGAAGCCGAACCAATAATAGCGGCGTTGCCGCATATCCATCCGCTCTTCTACGAACAGTTCGAGATTGTCGCGACTGCCTTGCTGCGTCAGCTCAATGCCCGCGACTTCATCAGGCGCACAAAGAGGGAAGTTGAGGTTAAAGACCACATTCTTCGGCCACCCTCTTTCCAACAGTGTACGAATGATCTTTGGCGCATGCGTCGTTGCCACATCGTAGGGCGGCTTGTTCCGATCCAGCCGCACCTGGCTCAACGCGATGGAAGGAATGCCAATTGTCATCCCTTGGAATGCAGCGGCGATGGTGCCAGACATGGTGACATCTTCGGCCACGTTCTGACCATTGTTGATGCCCGAAAGAATGAGGTCAGGCTTCTTATCCTTGAGAAGATGCTCAACGCCAAGCTGGACACAATCCGTAGGCGTCCCGTCAACAGCGTAGCGCTGATGGCCGACTTTGCGGATACGCAGCGGCCTCGTCAGCGTGATCGACCGAGCCATACCCGACTGATCCACCTCAGGCGCGACAGTCCAAACATCGTCGGACAACTCGCGAGCGATCTCTTCAAGAGCGGTGAGGCCACCGGCGTTGATACTGTCGTCGTTGGAACAGAGAATGCGCATCGGGAAGCCTTTCGTTAGGGCCTCCCGATTAACCCCATCGCCATTCGGCAGCAAGCATTAGCCGGTGGCAATAACGTCCTTGCCCATGAAAGGCTTGAGGACATCCGGAACGGCAATCGACCCATCAGCTTGCTGATAGTTCTCAATGATCGCCACCATGGTCCGCCCCACCGCTAGGCCAGACCCGTTGAGCGTATGGACAAAACTCGGCTTCTTTTCACCCTCTTTGCGATAGCGGGCATTCATCCGGCGAGCCTGGAAAGCCCAACAGTTCGAGCAGGAGCTGATCTCACGGAACTGGTCCTGGCCTGGCAACCAGACTTCAAGATCGTAGGTCTTGGCGGCACCAAAACCAATATCTCCCGTGCAAAGCACAACCGCTCGATAGGCCAAGTCGAGACGCTTGAGCACCTCTTCGGCACACGCGGTCATGCGCTCGTGTTCTTCAGCCGAAGCTTCAGGGGTCGTGATTGACACCAGCTCAACCTTGGAGAACTGGTGCATACGGATCAAACCACGCGTATCGCGGCCGGCGGAACCGGCCTCGGCGCGAAAGCACTGTGTCCAGGCGGTCATCCGCTTGGGCAATTCTTCTTCCAACAGAATGTCCTCGCGCACGAGATTGGTCAGCGTCACCTCAGCCGTCGGCGTCGCGTACTGGCCATTCGTCGTTTTGAAGAGGTCGTCCTCAAACTTTGGCAGCTGATTGGTTCCCACCAAAGGATCACTGTTGACGATGACCGGCGGGATCACCTCTTCATATCCAAACTCTTCTGTATGGAGAGTGAGCATATAAGTGGCGATCGCTCGTTCTAGCTTCGCAAGATCCCTCTTCAGCACGACGAACCGCGAGCCCGACAGCTTGGCTGCCGCTTCAAAATCCATCATGCCAAGCGCTTCGCCCAGGTCCACGTGGTCCTTAGCGTCGGCGATTTGGCGTGGCTCGCCCCACCGGCGGATCTCGACATTATCGTCTTCGCTTTCGCCGTCGGGAACATCGGGATCAAGCACGTTGGGGATCGGCAACAGCGCCTCATGCAGCTTGGCGGCCAACACGCGCTCTTGCTCTTCAAGCGCCTTCACCTTGTCCTTCAAGGCACCAACTTCAGCCATCACAGCTTGCGCCGCGGCCTCGTCACCCGAAGCCTTAGCCGCACCAATCTTCTTCGAGGTTGCTTTTTGTTCCGCCTGCGCATCATTCATGGCCTTGACGGTAGCAACACGCTCGTCGTCGATGGCGAGGATGTCTGACGAGGAGATGTCCGCACCACGACGTTTCATGGCAGCGTCGAACGCGGCGGGGTCGTCTTTGATCGCGCGAATATCGTGCATAGGGCTCTCCTCAAAAGGCGCTGCAACATAGGGCCGCCGCCGCCAGGAGCAACCGCTTTGTTGGGCGTTAGAGACGCTGCGCTGAAACCTCGGGTAGCTGCCCCAACAGCTCAGGCAGACCCTTGCCAGAAACCGGATGCGTCCACGCCGGGGAAACGTTTTGCAAGGGCAAAAGAACAAAGTCTCGCTCACCCACAGCCGGGTGCGGCAAGCGTAACCTGTCCGTGTCTCGGCGCTCGCCATCGACCGCCAAGAGATCCAGATCCAAGGTGCGGGGCGCATAGCGGCGAGCTGGGTCATCGAACCGCAAACGGCCATAGGCCGCCTCAACTGCCAGCAGTGCCTCGAGCAACGCCTCGGGCGCCCACGCCGACGTCATGCGAGCCACAGCGTTGGTGTAGGCTGGCTGCTTAGGATCAGGCCAAGCGGGACTGAAATAGAGAGGCGACAGAACCAAATCTTGACCAAGCGCACGCAGAGCGTCGGACGCCGACCCGATGACTTCTCGGGGCGTCTTGCCGAGCCAGGATTTGTTAGACCCTAAGCCAATCAAAACTGTACGGGCGACGTTTGTCAGCGATGCCTCCTCTTGCTAGTTTCGTATCCGATACTGATTCTACAGCACCACTTTTTGATTTCGGGGCGATAATGACTGACTGGATGGGGCTCGATCCCGACGATAGAACCGCTGTTTTCGTCGATGGCGCCAATCTTTACAAGACAGCCAAGACCCTAGGTTTTGACATCGATTACAAGGCATTGTTAGCGAGAATGAAGCAGGAAACTCGTCTCCTGCGGGCTCACTATTATACCTCGATCCAGGAAGATAAGGACGCGGACTACTCTCCGCTTCGGCCTCTCGTGGACTGGCTGGACTATAACGGCTTCACCATGAAGACGAAGGCGGCGCGCGAGTTCACCGACAAAGAGGGCCGCAAGCGCTATCGCGGCTCCACGGACATCGAACTCGCGGTGGACATGGTGCTGCTCGCGCCGAAGCTTGATTGTATTGTGCTGTTCACCGGTAATGGCGATTTTAAGCACCCGATCATGCGTGCCCAGGAAATGGGCTGCCGTGTGATCTGTGTGTCGACCGTGGACACACAGCCACCGATGGCATCGGATGATATTCGGCGGCAGGCGGATCAATTCGTCGATCTTGTCGAGCTTGAGGACGTTATCTCCCGCAAGGCCGGCGGCTCGCCACGTCGCGGTGCGGACGACGACGAATGACAGCCCTAGCGGCTGAAGCACCCGCCGATTGCCAACTTTGCCCACGCCTCGTGGCCTATCGCGAGGCTAACGCCGCCGCAGAGCCTGATTGGTTCAATGGCGCGGTACCTAGTTTTGGACCACCTGGCGGCGATAAGGATGTCCGACTGCTGATCATTGGCCTTGCCCCTGGCAGAGGGGGCGCCAACCGGACAGGCCGCCCCTTCACCGGAGACTGGGCAGGTGACCTCCTTTATGGATCGCTCGCGCGCAATGGCCTATCCGATGGGACCTACGCTAAACATGCCGATGACGGCGTGACACTCAACGGCACCATGATCACCAACGCCGTTCGCTGCGTGCCGCCCGAGAACAAGCCTGTTGGCGCCGAGGTCACCCAGTGCCGCAGCTTTCTAACCGAACGCATCCGCTCACTACCAAACGTCCGTACACTGTTATGCCTGGGGAAGATCTCTCACGACGCCACCCTACGGAGCATGGGCCTGCGCGTTGCGTCTTCGCCTTTCGGTCATGACACAGACTACGAGCTTCAATGGGAGGGGCACGACTTGCGCTTGCGGTCCAGCTATCATTGTAGCCGCTACAACACATCCACCAAACGGCTGACCGAAGAGATGTTCGACGCCGTCATCGCCAAGTGCGCTGAGGATATTGCTTAGCCTTCCGCCTCAGCCTTGCAAGGCAGGTACGTGTAGGCCATGGCAAAGCCAAAGCTCATATTGTTGCCCATAGCCGATAGCGACACGCTCATATCATCTGCCGTCGGCAAGATCGTATCACCGACGCGACTGAACTTGACCTTGCGTTCGTAGGTTTTGACGCGCGCCACCATCTTCATACGAACTGGCTTTTCTAGACGCTCCCAGTATTCCGAAAGATGAGGACCAGCGTCACCATCCTGCAGCACAATCGTGACGGAAGACTTCTTGGACATATCCTTGCCGTTCATGTCCACGGTGCCCTTCGGCAGGTCATCCGTCCACAACACGAGCTTGCCGCCTTCGAACGACTGCTCCTGCAGAGGTAAGTCCAAGCGCGATAACGCCATCGCGTAATCAAACGCACCCACATTCACCGACTGTCCCTCGTCTTCGGAAGCATCTTCCCCGCTATCCAAGGCTTCGGCATCTTCATTAGCCAAGGGCTCTCCATCGGCATCCAGACGCGTCACCTCTTTCGTTTGGGGATCGACCAACAGCCAGGCGGTTTCCAGCTCCTCGCCGTTGCGGGTCATCATTTCCACGCGAAACGGGCAAGTTGCAGGGGCCACGTCAGGCGCAGACCGAACAGCGTCCACAAGCGGGTGAGTCGAAAGAAGCAACGAGATCAGCATACCCAAACCTGAGCGGTTTGAAGGGAACAGGTCAACGGTCCTCGCGCCACCCTACGAGATGGTTAAGCGGACCATGTCCCGCGCCAAAGTCAGGCGCCGCCTTGATCGCTTCGTGCACGTATTGAATGGCACGAGCTGTAGCGTCGCTCAATGCCATGCCTTGTGCCAAACCAGCCGCTAGTGCGCTTGCCAGTGTACAGCCGGTACCGTGCGTGTGAACGGTCTCTAGGCGAGGATTATCGAACTTGACGGTTTGATCGTCACTCACCAGATAATCCGTAAGCACCTCACCTTCGCCATGACCACCCTTGACCAGCACGGCTCCCGCCCCGGCCCCTAACAACGCTCGCGCCTTGGACAAGGGGTCGGCTGACCCATCCGGCACAAGCGCCTCAAGTTCCGGCAAATTTGGCGTCACCACCGTTGCTCG
>JABSRH010000004.1 GCA_013215175.1 Parvularculaceae bacterium
TCAATAGCTAGACGCGTTCGACGAATACCGCTCTGATGGGATCGAGCAGAAGGTCATTTTTAATCAGTCCACCTATGCCAACGAGCGCTTCGGCACCCTGCTGCAGAACCTGGCCCTTGGCGTTACGCTTGTGGTCGTCATCCTGTTCTTCACGTTAGGCCCACGAGCCGCCTTGCTGGTGACCCTCGCCATTCCGCTGACGACGTTTTTGAGCCTTGCGCTGATGAATGGTTTCGGCGTGCCGATCCACCAGATGTCCATCACAGGTCTCATCGTGGCGCTTGGCCTCTTGGTGGACGCCGCGATCGTGACGGTCGATGCGACAGGTCGGGCCTTGCGCCGCGGAATGTCACCGCGAGACGCTGTGAGCGAGAGCGTAAGCCGCCTTTGGCTGCCGCTGCTCAGCTCGACAGTGACCACGGTCTTGGCGTTCATGCCTATCACGTTGCTGCAAGGCGGGGCCGGTGAGTTCGTTGGCCCCATTGCCGACAGTGTGATCATTGCACTGATCGCGTCGCTCATCATTGCCCTGACGATCATTGCGGCGCTTGCGGGCCGTTTCCTCAAGCCGGCCATCAACGATGCGAAGACCTCGTCGGGCGGCATTGAGGTGCCTGGCGTGGGCCCAGCGTTTAAGGCGTTGCTCGATCTCAGTTTGGCAGCGCCACGGCTGTCGATCGCAGCAGCCCTGGTGTTGCCAGTGCTCGGATTCATCGGTGTGGGCACGTTGCCGACGCAGTTTTTTCCCGCAGCAGATCGCGACCAGTTCTATCTTGAGCTTGAATTGCCGCCGCAGGCCAGCATTGCAGAGACTCAACTGGCTGCAGAGCGAGCCGATGAATATCTCGAGAGCCATCCCGATATTGAGTATGCGGATTGGTTCATCGGCAATTCAGCGCCCGCGTTCTACTACAATTTGGTGGGTGGTCGCGACGGTTCGTCCAACTATGCCGGTGCCATGGTCAAGACCAAGACGTTTGAAGGGATCTCAGCGCTACTGAATGAGATCCAAGACGAGCTTTCCGTGGCCTTACCCAATGTCTACGTGAACGTGAAAGAGCTCGTTCAAGGACCACCAACGCCAGCGCCGTTCGAACTGCGCATTCAAGGCAGAGACATTCAAACGCTCCGTACGCTGGGTGAGCAGGCGCGGTTGATCCTATCCACCATCCCAGAAGTCACGGTGTCGACGGCGAGCCTAGCTGGTGGAGAGCCAAAGCTCTGGTTCGATGCCGACGAAGAGGCGGCGCGTTCAGCGGGTCTCAGCCTGCGGGACGTGGCCAATGGCTTGGCGGCGAAGTATCAAGGCGCACCTGCTGGCTCGGTTCTCGAAGGCGAGAACGACCTACCGGTTGTGGTAAGGTTGGACGACGCTGCTAGGGGATCGGTGGAGGCGTTAGCTTCGTCCGTGATCAGTGTTCGCGGTACGGATGGTATCGGCGCACCCTTGCTAAGCCTCGGTGAAGTCGCGCTCGAACCGAGCGCTGCGAAGATCACGCGCTATCAAGGGCAACGTGTCAACACCGTGCTCGCCTTCATCCGATCGGGCGCACTTCCGTCAACGGTGGTGGCGCAGTTCGAAGAGGCCGTGGCCAATGGTGAGTTTGAGATGCCCCCTGGTTACAGCTTCGCCTTGGGCGGTGATGCTGAGGCTCGCTCCGATGCCGTAGGCGGATTGTTGGCGTCGGTTGGCCTGATCGTCACGGCCATCATTGCCGTCGTGGTTCTCACTTTCGGCAGTTTCCGGCTCGGTGCGGTTGTTCTCGCTGTTGCGCTGCTCTCGATCGGTCTTGGCATGCTGAGCCTCGTGATCAGCGGCTACCCTTTTGGCTTCCAGCCGATCATTGCATTGATGGGACTGATGGGCGTGGCAATCAACGCCGCTATCATCATTCTCTCGACGCTGAAGAACATACCCGAAGCGGTGGCGGGTGATCGGCATGCTGTGCGGGATGGGGTCTTAGAGACATCGCGGCACATCACCTCGACAACAATCACGACCTTTGCTGGTTTCTTGCCGCTTATCCTGGCATCGGGTGCCTTCTGGCCACCATTTGCCACGGCGATTGCTGGCGGTGTGGTTCTATCCACGGTGGTCTCTTTCTTCTTTGTACCACAACTGTTCTTACTGCTGACGAGACGCAGACCGGTGAATGTCTTCGAGGCTGCTGAAACGCCTCAAGGAGGTGACTATGCGCTTGCGTAACTTCACCGCGATTGTAGCGCTGCTTGGTACTCTCGGCACGGCTCACGCCACGGATACCAGCACGTTGCTTCGTGAATTGGTTCAGGAAAACCCGGCTCTTGCCGCCTCGAACCGCGAAGCCGAAGCGGCTCAGGCCGATCTTTGGGCGGCTCGCGGCAGCAGGTTGCCCCAGCTACGGATCGAAGGGTCAGCAAGCACGCTTGAGGAGACACTTCGCGTGAACGGGGTGCCCGGATCACTAACAGGAACGCGCGAACCGCTCGGCGCGACCGCCGTTGTGGAGCAGGCCCTCTTCACCTCCGGCCGCATTGGCGGTTCCGTCGGTGTGGCGCGTGCCCAGGCGCGCGGAGCAAAGCTCTCCGTGGATCAGGCGCGGCAAGATCTTCTGGTTCAAGGTGCAGCGGCCATTGCGGACGTCGTTCGTGACCGATCCGTCCTCGCTGAACGCCGGCGTAACGAAGAAACCGTCGGATCGCGGCTGGCCGAGAGCGTGGCACGACGTAAGGCGGGTCTTGCCACGAACACCGATGTTCAGCAGTCGGAGGCACGCTTAGCCCAAGCCGAGGCGGAGCGGATTGCTGCCCAAGGCGCGCTCTTGCGATCTGAGGCAGCCTTTCTACGTCTCTTTGATAAGAGGCCAACGGATGACCTGCTGCTGCCTACCAGCCCCGCCGCCATGCCAGACAACCTCCAGGTTGCCCTCGATCAGGCTCTGGCCAATAACCCTGACCTCGGGGTTAGTGAACAACAAGCCGAGGCAGCGCGGCAGGGCGTTAAGCAGGCACGCGGTGCCTACCTGCCGCAAGTTAGCCTGAATGCTTCCGCCGGGTATATCGACAACGAACGCTTCGGTATCGATCTTGGTCAAGCTGAGCAATATACGCTCAGTGTACAAGGCAGCTGGGCTCTGTTTGATGGTGGCTCGTCCTTCGCCCGCACCCGAGCGGCAAAGCGGCGTCGCGATGCTGCGACCTCAGGGCTTGAGCAAGCCCGACGGCTGGTTCGTGAGCAGACCATCGGTGCTTGGACCAACATGCTCGCTTCACGCTCCGCCGTACGAGCACGCGAAGCACAGGCTGTAGCCGCCGCAAGCGCTGCTGAGGGCGTCTCAGCTGAGTTCCGCTCCGGTCGCCGCACACGTTTGGATGTTCTTGATGCGGATCGAGAGAGGACGAATGCCGATGTCGCTCTGATCGCTGCACGCCGGGACCTTGCGGTCGCTGAGTACAGCCTGCTGCGTGCTATGGGTCAGCTCTAGCCGCAACAGGCTGCGCCGGGTTGGAGTTAGCGTGCTTGCGCGCTAACTCAACGTGTGAGTGATCAGGAACCGCGCCCATGGAATCCCTTGCCTTTGATCTGCGCCAAATGCCGCGCATTCCCTTGCCCGATGAACATGTGGAGATGATCCGCGAGATCGGTGAGACGCGTTGGTACGATGCCGGCGAGATGATCGTCGAACCGAGTGGCGCCATGGACCGCTTCATCCTCTGCGAGGAGGGCGAGATCGAAGTGGTCGATCTGGTCACTGGCGAGCGTGCCGTTGATTCTACCATCGGGCCCAATCAATATCTCGGCGATATCGGTTTCCTGAACGGCGGGTCCTGGCATTTGCCGATGCGTACCTTCGTGAAAACCCAGTGTACGGAGGTTCCGCGAGAGGCCATGCTCGACCTCATGTCGCGCGTGCCCGAAATGAGCGATATCATTGTCTCCGTTTTTGCAGCGCGGCGCCGACGGACCTTTGAGGATCAAGTGAGCGCCGTCACGATTGTCGGGGCTGAGAGGGATCCGACACTAGGCTCAGTAGCGAGCTTTGCCTCGCGGAATAAGATCCCGGTGCGTCGTTTTGATGTGGGCAGCGAGGATGCCGACCGAGTCCTGGAGCGAGCTGGTGTGCCGCTCAACCAGCCTTCGGTCATCTTCGGCCGTGATACGGTGATCAAGAACCCGTGTCCTCGTGGGCTTGCCCGCTTAGTCGGGCTCGACATGCCGCTAAGCAATGAGGGCGTGTTCGATCTTGTCATCATCGGTGCTGGGCCTGCAGGTATAGCCGCGGCGGTTTATGCGGGTGCGGAAGGCCTCAAGGCACTCGTCATAGAGGACTCCGTTATCGGCGGCCAGGCAGGAAGCTCTAGCCGTATCGAGAATTATATGGGCTTCCCTACTGGGATCTCCGGTGCAGACCTCTGTTTCCGAGGAGAGATCCAGGCCATGCGCCTTGGCACACGCTTCGTGATGCCTCGCCGCGCGGTCGGCATCAAGAAAGCCGACGGAACATTCTTCATTGAGCTGAACGACGGCGAATGTGTGAAGTCAAAGTCGGTGCTCATTGCAACAGGCGTTCAATACCGTCGCCTACCGATGGATCGCTTGGAAGAATTCGAAGGGCAGGGGGTGTTCTACGCCGCCACCGATCTTGAAGCCCGCCACTGTGCTAACTCCGAAGCGGTGGTGATCGGGGGGGGGAATTCGGCTGGCCAGGCCGCCATGTATCTAAGCCGTACCGCAAAGCACGTTCATGTGCTCGTGCGCGGCAAGGAATTGGCACAATCCATGTCGTCGTATCTGTCCAACAGGTTGGAAAGCGATCCCAAGATCACCGTTCATTTCCAGACAGAGTGCCGTGCGCTCGATGGTTGTGACCGCCTACAGAATATCATGATCCGGAATAAAGAGAGTGGTGAGGAACAGCAGATTACCACGCCTGCCTTGTTCATCATGGTGGGTGCAGCACCAAAAACCGAATGGATGGGTGATCTCGTGATGCTGGACGAGAAGGGCTTCATCATCACGGGCAACATGGACCATGACAGCTCCGCCTTCGCCACATCCTGCCCAGGCGTCTATGCCGTCGGCGATGTCCGGTCGGGTTCTGTCAAACGAGTAGCCTCCGGCGTGGGTGAAGGCTCGGTGGTCATCTCGTCTATCTGGAACCAAGTGAACGCCAGCTAACGGCGTGCACTGACCTTACCTCGGCGCTAGCCCCAGGGAATCGGTATCGATCACCGCTGCATTGAACGTGATCTGTGCAGCGGCCAGGCTGTATTCGGCCCTGGCCAGCTTAACCCGTGCGTCGGCGAAGGCCTCTTCGCGAAGGTTCACCAGGAAGAAGTCCGACGCGCCGCCGCGAAAACGCTGCGCTTCCGCCTGACGCATGGTGTCAGCGAGGGACACTTCTTGCTTCGTAAGGCGCAAAATGTCCCGGGCCGCCGTCAGGTTGGCAATGATGTCGTTCAGTTGGCGCATGATCTGATCACGGGTCAGACGTTGGCGCTGCCTCAAGGCCGACAGTTCGGCTTCGGCAGCGCGCACACGACCGCGGGCATCGCGGCGGCCTATCGGTACCGTGAACGTTGCAATAGCCGCCACTTCACCCGGATCACGACTGACACCGCCAGCACCAATAGCGCCGAAGTCGTTGCTCGCCTCGAGCTTGATGTTGAACTCAGGCTTGAGATCGTTTTCTGCCAAGGCCCGTGTGTTCTTGAGCTTGGCCTCACTGATCTCGAGCAACCGAACCGCAGGCTGACGATCTAACATCGTTGCTTCGTCGAACTCGGCTGACCCTTGCGGGATGGGTACAGCGCTAGGCAGATCATCGCTGGTGGGCGTGATCGTATTACCGCCATCATCACGCAGATAGAGCGCGAGGCTGTTGGCCGCGAGGGCCAGTGCTCGCTCAGCCTGCCGAACAAATTCGCGGCGGCGCGTCAGGTTCTGAGCGTTCTCCGTCAAGAAGATCTCGGCGCGCGCGCCCGAAGCCACCTCTCGGCGGAGAGCCGAATCTCGATCTTCGGCGAGGCGTAAAAGATCTCTATACGCCTTAAGCTCACGACCCGCCGCTACCCAGCGCCAATAGGCAACAAGGGCTTTTTGCTGGATGCCCAACCGCGTCAGGAAGACATTGATTTCGGCCTCCTGGATCGCAAGGTCGGCCTGGCGCACATCGAGGCGGATCTCGTCGATCGATCGGTTCCTCAGGAGAGAAAAGAGAACGCCAATTTTCGCTTCGCCCAAACGGTTGGTGAAATTGTAGTCGTCATAAATCGGAAAATCACCGTCAGAGACCCTATAGCCGCCGTAAACCTTTGATCCCAGCGTACCCAAAGGACGCTCAACCTCTGTGGTCAGAATATCGCCCGAATAGAAACCCGTCAGTCGCGTGTTGGCTTCGGATCGAAACACGGTATCGAAGGCACCGGAAGCCGACAGTCGCTTAGCGGCAGCAAGGTCTTCACCGGCCAACGCTGCCAGCACATCGGGATAATGACGCTGGGCCGACCGCGCTACTTGTTCGGGCAAGATGTCAGCCGCTGCTACGTTGAAGGACGCAGCAACGCCAGCTGACAGAAGGAGGAGGGTTCGACGGATCATTGAGGCTGCGAACTCGCCGTGGCCGCCACTTCGACAGTGTATTCTGGCGGGAAATTGTTCAGCTGGCGCCACACCTCACGCCAAAGAGGGACGCGATTGAGCAAGACCCATCCGCGTGTCGTCGCGCCGAAACGGACAAACCGCTCATCAGGCCAAGGATGTTCAGCGTCTGGCGCTTCGGTCACCAGAACGCGAAAACGGCCATCTGGCTGCGCTGTGGGATCGACGCCAATCACGACGCCTTCGAATGTGCCCACAGCAAGGGAGGGCCATCCTGAGAACTGGACCGCTGGCCAACCTTCAAAGAGAATCCGAACATCAGCCCCCGGATTAACAAGCGCCACGTCACGCCCATCCACGAAGATCTCCACGGCTCGCTCCGCACCATCGGGTTGGAACGTCGCGATCGCCTGACCAGCGCTGACGAATGTCGCGGTGTCGCCACCATCAACGCGCAGTATGGCTCCATCACGAGGGGCTCTAATGAGCTGCTGGCTTTGGCGCGATGCTGTCACCGACTGGCGGGTCAGAGATGCTTCCGCCGACGCCAGGTTGGCGCGCATGTCTTCCACCTTGATGGTAGCCAGCTCGAAATCCCTGCGGGCAGCGAGCCCCTGATTGAAGAGCTCCTCCGTACGGCGCAGGTCAATCTTTGCAGTCGCCAAAGCCGCAGCTGCCGCATCACGCTGGCGGATAATCTGTTGTTGCTCAGCATCAAGACGTTGTAGGAGAAGGGGGTCGTTGTCCGCCAGGCGAAGGATGGGGTCTCCTGCTTTCACGCGAGAGCCGTCTTGCACGTACCAACGGTCAATCCGACCAGGCACGAGTGCGTTGATGTTCTGCACACGATCATTAGGGTCAAGCGCTGTTACAACACCAGGCCCAGACGTTGTTTGAACCCAGGGCACAAAGAACAAAAAAGCAGCTACCGCAAAGAACGCGGTGACGAGCATTACCGCAACAACGCGCACCAAGTGCGGCGTCTTGATCGAGTCGAGCGTCGACAGATGGACAATATGCTGGTCGCGGAAAGGCATCTTATCCCTCGGTCACAACAGGTTTGAGATGGGCGGCAGGGTCGTAGCGGTTCGCTCGATCCACGATGCTTTTGAACTGATGATAGTCGGAGAGCATCTGTTGGTTCTCAGGTTCCAGCCAGAGGTAGCTGCCAAGCTTCATATCATCATTACGACCTGTAAAGACGATAACAGTAGACGGCGTGCCCCCATCCGTTTTCACCAGATCCAACGCCGCACGAAGCATGTCCGTAGGCAGAGTATCGTAAAGCTGATTCAGCACAAGCACCGAAGGCTGGGACAGGATGGCCGCTGCCAACTTGAGGCGCATAGCCTCGCCGATCGACAGCGGCCAGCCGGTGGTCGAAAGTGCTGTATCGAGACCATCTTCGAGGTCCTCGACGACATCAACCAAACCCAGGGCCCGCAAAATACGAAGCATTTCTGAGCTCGGTGCATCTTTGTTCGCCAAGGTGAGATACTCGCGCATGGTCATCTCAACCATGGTGGGACGATCGAGCGAAATCACCTCGCGGCGAAGACTTTGAACATCCTTGGACAGAATATCATCCCCGCCCAGCGTGATCAGGCCGCCTGCTGGTAGCTCAAAGCGCTTGATGAGGTTGGTAAAGAGACGCTGTGTACCATGGGTCGCGGCTTGCGCCTGAATACGCGAGCCCGAGGGGATCACCAGATCGAGCACAGCATCGCGACCACGGGCCTTGCCCCGCACGCCTTCAAACGTGAGCGAGGCGTCGGTGAGGCTGGGCTGTTCCACGCCGGATGGTTCTTCAAGGTCCACGGCTCGGAACATGCTGAGCTCTTCGCACGCCGCACACAGATCATAGAAATAATTGAGGTACGTCCCGAGCTGGCTAACCCCCACAAAGGCGACCGATAGGACGAGCTCCGCCGCAACCAATTGGCCGAGGGTCAGCTGTCCCTGAATGACGAGCCAGCCACCGAGACCCAGCAGCGCGGCGCTGGCGGCGGCGTAGAGGACGAGGAAGCTCAGCGTCTGGCTGAAATGGCGGCGGAAGTGCTTCCGGTGCTCATTGATGTAATCACCAGCCGCTTCGTCCGTACGCTTCAGAGCAAAAGCGATGTGAGCATCAGACTTGAAGTAGCCGTTGGACGCACCGAGCCCCTCCAACCAAGCCGCCGCGCGGTGTTTGGACTGGCTAAGGTCCACAGCGCTGCGAATGGCGGGTGGGCCCCAGATGAACCAAATGGCACCGAGCAGTGCCATGAGCAGCAAATTGAAGCCCAAGAAATAGGGGTGGTAGAAGCTCGTCAGGATGAAGCCGACGCCTGCTTGCAAGATGATAGTGAAGCCGCCGACCATCAAAACGGGCGCGGATTTCTGCACCAGCATGATATCGAAGTAGCGATTGAAGAGAGGGCCGCGGCCGTCATCGACGAAGAAGGGATTCTTCGCATAGAGCGCGCGCAACGCGATCTCCGACGTCATGCGGGCATAGAAGCGGCGTCCAAAGATCTCCATCAGGTGGACGCGCAAAGCGTTCATCATACCCGACGCCAGCAACAGCGCGAACAGCGTCAGCGACAACACCACGAGTGGCACCGTCAGGCCGGTATAACCCACCGTGTTGATCAACACTTGAACCGCAATCGGCGTCGCCAGCGACATCAAACTGATGCCAATGCCGTAGATCACGGCGAGCCAGAAAAAGTTCCGCTCGTTCTTGAGGATCGACAGCATCAAGCCGACAATATGCCGTGCAGATACCTTTTGTGCGGGTGAACCGGCCACCTACGACTCCTTTAGCTAACGCGTGAACTCTCGCTTCCCGCCGAGACAGCTAGGTGTCGGGAACCCTGATACAATAGCGCCTTCAGCGTCATTTAGGCCTCACCGCAAGCTGCGGCATCCCGACACACGATTTCTGAAGAGTTCGATATCTCGTCACAGAAGTATTTGTCCTTTGTTCTTAAAAGGTTTACCACGGGCCCCGGGTATCACTTGTGTGGGAAGATTTGGGCCATGATAGGTTTTTCCTTTGGGCGCTCGCTTGTGTTGGCGGCTGCAACAATCGCTTTAGCGGCCTGTTCGGGCGGCGGTGGCTCTGGTGGCGGGGGAACGTTCAACCCACCCACAGGGGGCGGAGGCGGCACGGGCTCGACTGATCCGAACTACACACCAGGGGTTTTCGCAGCGGCGAGCACGTTCAAAGACCGCTGTGCTGTGCCTCGCACCGGCGTCGACATTGAGGGCAACGCTTTTCCTGACCGTTCAGGCTCCACCGCCTTTGAGAACTTTTGGCTACGTTCGTGGACCGAGGAGACCTACCTCTGGAACGACGAGGTCACCGATCGCGATCCGCGCGATTTCAATGACCGGATTGAGTACTTCAATCTCCTCCGCACCACCGCCGTGACAGCCTCGGGCGAGGACAAGGACGACTTCCACTTCTCGCAATCCACCGAAGAGTTTCTCGAGCAACGCAACTCGGCCCCGACGGCAAGCTACGGCGTCAGCTTCGTCAATTTCTCATCGTCGCCGCCACGCGATTTCCGCGTGCGTTACGCCGACCCCGACACGCCAGCGTCTGAAGTGGTGGTCAGCGGTAAGCCGAACTTCTTACGGGGCTCACGGATTATCGAAGTGGACAATGTCGACTTCATCAACGGCAACGACGTCGATGCACTAAACGACGCACTGTTCCCGGCCACCGCCGGCGAGGTTCACACCTTCCTTATGCGCGATCCAGATGGCGAAGAGCGGTTGGTGACCTTGACCTCGGCCGATCTCAGCCGCGATCCGGTGAACCGTGTGGAAGTGATCGACACGCCAACCGGGCCAGTCGGCTATGTGCTCTTCAACACGTTTAGTCCGTTTGCCTCGGAAATTGAGATCATCGAAGCCGTTGAGCAGCTGTCCAATGCCAATGTCACGGACCTCGTGCTCGATCTCCGCTACAATGGCGGTGGTTTGCTGGCCGTAGCGTCACAGCTCAGCTACATGATCGCAGGTCCATCCTTCACCTCGGGGCGGACGTTTGAACAGCTTCGCTTCAACGCCGATGCGGGGAACTTCAACCCGGTGACCGGCGAGCGGAACGATCCTATCCCGTTCTACAACACGGCGCTTGGCTTCACCGCCACGAGCGGCGTGGCTCTGCCGACGCTTCCTGATGTGCAGCGGGTGTTTATTCTGTCAACGGAAGGAACCTGCTCGGCGAGTGAAGCCGTCATCAACGGCCTACGCGGCGTTGATTTCGAGGTTATCCTGATCGGCGACACCACGTGCGGCAAACCGTTTGGCTTCTATCCGCAGGACAATTGCGGCATCACTTACTACACGATCCAATTTCAGGGCACGAACGACAAGGGCTTCGGTGACTATGCCGATGGCTTCGTTCCGCTCGATTCCAACTTCGAATTTGGCGTGAAGCTGCCAGGCTGTCAGGTCGAAGATGATTTCGACAACGAACTGGGTGACCCTGCCGAGGCCTTGCTGTCCACCGCACTGACCTACCGGGCCACCGGCGCGTGTCCCGTGCCGTTCCAGAGCGTGGCCACAACCACCACGCAAGTCTCCAAACGGGTTGAGGACGAAAGTCTAGCGCTGCGACTTCCGGCGGATATCGCTGGCACCAACCGCGATATGCGGCTACCCAACGACCAATGATGCTTCGATCCACTCTCATGCTGGCCGCCATCGTCGTGGCCAGCTGTGCCGCGCCAAGGCCTGAAGGCCCACCGCGCCCACGTCCCGCCCTCTTAACCGACGGCGACTTGGCCGCCGTGCGCGCGGCCATCCGTGAGGTCGAAGGCAATCCAGTGGAATTCGGCCGGCCCGACGGTACCGATGCGCCGTTCCTCGTTCTGCTGCCAGCACCCGCTGGCCCGAAAGAGGGCCGAAACCTCGGCACACCGACGGTCTACGATATCGTGATTGGTCCTGATGGATGCTACCTCGACCGGCGTAGTGACGACGTGACGATCGACCTGAAGGCTGTTCGCTGCCAACCCTTCGGTGACGATGAGCCACCCCGCGGTGGCCGACGCTAACGCGTCAGGCTGAGCAACTCGCGCCGCCCAAAACGCAAAAGCGCGAGCAGTGAGGATGGTTCAGCACCACGGCCTTCGAAGCTTCTTCCAACGTTTCGCCAAGGTCGAATTCTTCATCATAGGGAAGCAACGTACACGCCGCAACGCGAGGCGTGGCTTCACCCTTGCGCTTAATCACCATACGGCTGCTCGAGCACATCACCGATTGTTTCGTCAGGTTGAGGATGTTCCAACAATTCTCGCTGATTTCCGGTGTATCCAGGCTAGCGTCCATCTCCGGGAAGAGCACCAGATGCTCAGGATTGTCGACGTCTAGCTCGAGCTGAAGGTCCGCCAGCAAAGCTGTGTAGCCCGCTTTGGCGTCGTCCATGCTCTCATCCGCCAACTGACGGCCTGCAATGGCCACCTGCGCACCTTGGTCGCGGAGCCAGCGGATGCCATCGAGCGCCTTGTCCCACGTATCGTCGCCCCGCTCCGCCTCGTGGTGGGCTTGGGTATAGTGATCGAGGCTGACGCGCATGGTCAGCTTGTCTCGGTACTGCGCAATGAGCAGTGCGAGCTCGCCATCAAAGCGGCGCATGGGGCGCATGGCGTTGGTCAGCACCAGCACCTCGAACCCACGCTCCAGGCAGGCTCGCAGGATGGGCAACATGTCTCGGTTCATGAAAGGCTCGCCGCCGGTGAAAGCGATCACCTTTGTGGGCAAGCGGTCGCGCTCGATCTCATCGAGATACGCCACCACCTCCGCCGTCGTGATGTAGACCAGGGCGTCGTTGGTGGGCGAGCTTTCGATATAGCAGTTCGCGCAAGCCAAATTGCAAAGCGTGCCGGTGTTGAACCAAAGCGTATCAAGCCCCGCCAACGGCACAAACGCACGCCGGTCGCCATCGCGGGTGAGGCGCGGATCAGCAAACTTATCGGTGGCCAAGGCCTCACCGGTTCGGCGGAAAGGGGACTGGGCGGCATCCATGATTTGAACCATATCAGCCCTTTCGCGAGCGGCTCTGGGAAAGTTTCACTGCGCGTAACTTTGACGTGAGGCCAACGAACCTGTCAAAGGAAGAGACAACACCTGGTCGATTTTTCGCGGCCGCATCCATCGCCACCTGGGTTGGCGGCATAGAGGGCATCCATGAATCTCGAAAATTCTCAGCGCTATTACGGTCAGGTCCTGCAAGGCTCCACCGACCTCAAGACGGACGCTTGTTGTACGGCGGAGGCACCACCGCCGCATATCCGCCAGGCCCTCGCCAACGTCCACGATGAAGTGACGAGCCGCTATTACGGTTGCGGCCTCGTGGCGCCTGAGGCGTTGCAAGGTCTCTCGATCCTCGATCTCGGGTCGGGTAGCGGCCAGGACGCCTATGTCTTGGCACAGCTTGTGGGGCCCAAAGGCCGCGTCGTCGGGGTGGACGCTACGCCGGAACAGCTAGCCGTCGCGAATGCGCACAAAGATTGGCATGCTGAGCGCTTCGGCTATGCCAACGTGGAGTTCCTTGAAGGCGATATCGAAAAGCTAGACGAACTCGATCTTGAGCCCGGCAGCTTCGATGTGATCGTCTCAAACTGCGTCATCAACCTTGTCGCCGATAAAGCAGCTGTCTTCCGCCAAGCCCACCGCCTATTACGCGCTGGCGGGGAGATGTATTTCTCCGACGTGTACGCCGATCGCCGCATCCCGCAGGCGCTGCAAGAAGATCCCGTGCTGCACGGCGAATGCATCTCGGGCGCACTCTATTGGGGCGATTTCGATCGCCTCGCTAAGGAATGCGGCTTCACTGATCCGCGTCTGGTCCATGATCGCCCACTTGAGATCGGCGACCCTCAACAATTAGCGAAAGTGGAAGGCTACAGCTTCACCTCGGCGACCTATCGCCTGTTCAAGCTCGAAGGCCTGGAACCTCAGTGTGAGGATTATGGCCAAGCCGTCCGTTATCGCGGCACACTGCCAGGCGAGGCGAATGCGTTCGCGCTCGACAACCATCATCTGATGGACAAGGGCCGCATGTTCCCAGTTTGTGGCAATACCTACCTGATGCTGAAAGAAACGCGCTTCGCGGAGCATTTCGACTTCTTCGGCGACTTCTCCCAGCACTTTGGCATTTTCCCCGGCTGCGGCGTCGTCTCGCCCTATGGTGAAGACGGGACCGAGGCCGCTTCTGGCGCCTGCTGCTAATCATGGGGCAACGCGTACTGGTCACAGGCGCCGCTGGCCTCCTCGGCGGCGAGCTCTGCGGCCGCCTCGTGGATGCGGGGCATACGGTCTTTGGGCTGATCAATCGCAATCCTGAGATTCGCCGAAATTCCGGCGAACTGGTGGGTGAGGTGACCTGCCTTGCTGGCGATGTCACCCAGCCAGGCCTGGCGCTCGATGATGCGCCGGACGTCGACCTCGTGATCCACTGCGCTGCTGTCACCGATTTCACGGCCGAGAACGACCAACACAGAGCCGTTAATGTCGAGGGCACACGGAATGTCCTTGCGCTCTGCGAGAGCTTAGGCGCGAAACTGCTCCACATCTCCACCGCCTATGTCTGCGGAGAACGTGGCGGCACCCATCGCGAAGACGATCTCGACCTGACGACGCCCTTCACCAACGGCTATGAGTCCACCAAGGCACAAGCTGAAGCGCTCGTGCGCGAGAGCACGGTCGATTGGGCCATCGCTCGTCCAGCCATCATTCTTGGCGACCACAAAGAAGGCCGCACACGCAGCTTCGATACGATCTACCCGATCTTGAAGGTGTTCGCCGAAGGTTGGGTCAAGGTTATGCCTGCCAAACCAGACGCCACCCTGCACCTCGTGCCCATTGACTATGTCTGCGACGGCATCATGCACATTGCCCAGCATTTTGACGACGCTCGGGGCCGATGCTTCCATCTGTGTGCCGAAGAACCGACACCACTCACCGCGTTTCCCGATACGCTGTCGCGATTCGAGGGCTTGAGCTTTCCCACCTGGGTCGACCCTGCCGATTTTGATCTAGCGTCCTTGCGCCCGGCTGAGCGGCGGTTTTTCCAACGCGGCGCTGAAGTTTATGCCAGTTATTTCGGACGCGATCTGCGCTTCGACGATCAGGGCTTTCGCGCTTTTTACGGTTCTGGCTGTCCGCCCACGGATATTGACTGGTGGCAACGCATCGTGAACTATTGCATTGAGGCGGGCTTCATCCGCCCACGTGAGAAAAAGAAGGCCTAACATGCGCGTTGTTGTTCTCGCTCGCTGGCCTGAGCCAGGACGCTGCAAGACCCGGATGATTCCCGCCCTCGGGCCGGAGGGCGCTGCGGACCTTCACAAACGCCTCGCCGAAATGACCATCGAAACAGTGAAGGCATCCGGCTTAGCACTCGAACTCTGGGGCACCGGCGCCGATGAGGCAGCGTTTCAAGATTGGTTAGGTCCGGTCACGTTCCGTCAGCAGGCGGAAGGGGATCTCGGCGAGCGACTGCTGGCCGCGTCAGCGCCAGAGCCCGTCATGTTCTTAGGCACAGACGCGCCCGACCTTTCGCCTGGCCTCTTGCACCAGGCCGCTGATGGGCTGGTCGCCGCGCCCTGCGCCATCGGCCCGGCAGAGGACGGCGGCTACTGGACCCTCGCCATTGGCAAGCCAGCACCGAGCCTCTTCTCCGACATGCCATGGGGTACAGAGACCGTCTACGAAACCACGCGCAAACGCATCGACGCTCTCGGTTGGCAACCGGTCATCCTGCCGACCTTATCTGATCTCGATCGTCCAGAAGACCTCGAGCGTTGGCCTGAACTGAAGCCATGAGCACACTGACCATTGTCATTCCCGTGCTCAACGAAGCCAGCACGCTGCCGCGCCTTGCGCGCAATTTGGCAAGCCTCGAGCCGCAGCCTAACGAGGTCATCGTCGTGGATGGCGGCAGCGACGACGATACGGTCAGCCTAGCACAATCGCTAGGCCTCAAGGTCATCGAACAGACCCCTGCAGGACGCGCTCGTCAGATCAATCGAGGCGTCGAAGAAGCCGTCAGCAACCTCATCTGTGTGCTGCATGCCGATACATGGCTACCCGACGATGCCGTGAGCGTCATCCAGGCGACCATGCTGGACCAAAAGACCGCGCTCGCCGGCTTCACCGCCATCTTAGCCGGCGACAAGACCACCCGTTGGGTCACATCCTTGCATAATTGGGCGAAGACTTGGTACGCGCCGCTTTTGTTCCGCCCCCATCTCTTTTTCAAGGGCTGCCGATTACTCTTCGGCGACCATGCGATGTTCTTTCGCAAAGAACAGTTTCAAGCCGTGGGCGGCTGTGATCCCGAGATGATGGTGATGGAAGAAGCTGACCTCTGTGTGAAGATCGTCTCGCAAGGTCGCGTTCGCTTGATCAACAGAATCGTTGAGACCTCAGACCGCCGTGTGGCGGCCTGGGGTGAACTCAAGGCCAACTGGATCTATCTCCAAGTCGGCATCCGGTGGGGCCTGGGTCTGCGCAAACGTCTAGGCGATCAGTATCCGGACGTCCGCTAATCAACCTCGGCGACAGCCAGCACAGCCTTCACACATGCCCGCCAACGCTTAAGACGGCGCGCGCGCTCATCGTCGGCCATCTCGGGTGCGAACGAACGATCCATCGCCAACCCGTCTGAGATCGCCTCCAGCGACGAGAACACGCCAGCTTGCAAGAACGCAAGGTACGCGGCCCCTAGCGCCGTCGTCTCCAGGACCTGTGGCCGGTTCACGGGCAGGTCGACAATATCTGAAAGTCGCTGCACGAACCAATCATTGGCCACCATGCCGCCATCAACACTAAGGCCAGCCACGTCCAAGCCATCGGCTCTCATCGCCGTCAGCAGATCACCCGTCTGATAGACCACACCTTCAAGCGCCGCGCGCGCTAGCTCATCCGGCCCGGTTGAACGCGTCATGCCGAAGACGGCCGCGCGCGCATCCGCCGACCAGTGTGGCGCGCCCATGCCGGTGAAGGCAGGCACCATCATCACATCCGCATCGGCCTGAGCCCGGGCGGCGCGCTCTGCTGTCTCCGCAGCGTTCTTCAAAATCCGAAGCTCATCGCGCAACCACTGCACAGCGGCACCAGCGATGAAAATTGATCCCTCCACAGCGTAAGTGGGCTTGCCGTTCACACGATAGGCGACTGTTGAAAGCAATCGGTGGTCGGAACGCTTGATCTCATCGCCTGTGTTGACAAGCACGAAGCAGCCCGTGCCATAGGTCGCCTTTATGTCGCCCGGCTTGAAGCAAGCTTGGCCGACGGTCGCGCCTTGTTGATCACCCACCATCGAGAGGACAGGGATCGCATCGCCAACGAACTCAGCCGTACACATCCCAAAGTCAGCAGCCGAATCCAGTACCTCCGGCAACAGGCTACGCGGCACACCGTACAACGCCAAAAGCTCGTCATCCCAATCCTGCGCAGCCAGATTGAAGAGGCCCGTTCGGCAAGCATTGGTAGCATCCGTGGCATGGCTCACACCGTCCGTAAGGCGCCAGAGTAAGAAGGTATCGATAGTGCCCGCTGCAAGCTTGCCAGCTTCGGCCAACGGCCGAGCACCGTCCACATTATCGAGAAGCCAAGCCAGCTTCGAAGCTGAGAAATAGGGATCGATCAAAAGACCCGTCCGCTCACGCACCAGCTCGGCATGACCAGCATCCGTCAGCTCGCGGCAATATTGCGCTGTCCGGCGATCTTGCCAGACGATGGCGTTATAGAGCGGCTTACCCGTTTCGCGATCCCACAAGACAATCGTCTCACGTTGGTTGGTAATCCCTACACCAATGATTTCGTGACCTGCTGCCTTGGCGGCTTGATAGGCCTCGCGGCTCGTGGCCTGCACCGTCTGCCAAATCGCCTCGGGGTCGTGCTCGACGCGGTCTTCGGCGGGATAGAGCTGGGGAAACTCTTCCTGCGCCACCGCGAGGCTCGTGCCGTCGGCGGTGAAGACAATGGCACGCGATGATGTGGTGCCCTGATCGATGGCGAGAATGGCTTGAACCATGGGATCCTCCTAGACTGTGCGGCGGTGACGCTCTTTTTCTATGCCTGCAGGTGTCCCATATTCTGAGCAGGAGGTCACGGATGATCCGCATTCTTTACGATGGCGAATGCCCCTTTTGTGCAGGCTATGTCCGCTTCAACCGCCTTCGCCAACGGCTTGGTGAGGTCGAGTTGATCGATGCGCGCGAGGCCACAGAGCTGGTGGAGGCCTATGCTGCCAAGGGCCACGACATCGATGAGAGCTTCATCGTCGACACCGGCGGGACGATCCTAAGCCACGGCGCCGCGATGGCCTTCATCCACGCGAACCTGTCACCGGGCTGGACGGGACTTCCGTTGTTGGCCAACGAAAAACTTCTGCAAACGGTCTATCCGTCGCTGAGAGCCATGCGAAACGGTGCGCTCCACCTGCTCGGCGTCTCAAAGATTCGCGCGGCGCGCCAACCATTGGAGGCGAGGGCGGACTTTGAGGAAGAGCCCATAACCCCAGTTGAGAAAGGCATGGCTCGGACCGAAACGCCCTAGAGCCGCCATAAAGCCGAGGCCTGGCACCCGAGCATAGGCCTCGGTGAACGCCCTTGCTCCGTCCACCACCTCTCCTGACGGCAGGCGAGCGTGAAACCGCGCCATCAAGACCTCACGATCAATCGGACACGAGATAGGTGCGTCAGGGTCGGCTACATTTTCAAACGCCAGCCGGTCACGTCGATCGAGCCTTCGCAACAGCGAAATCTCACGCACGCAGAGCGGACACGAACCATCGAAAAAAATAGTCACTTCGGCCATGCCGCCGATATGGCATCGCCGATCCTTCTGCGCCAGTGGGCAGATGCGCACGATGGCAAAACGCCTTGGCGCATGCGGGTTTCATGGCTTATCAACGCCCCAGGAAACGGTGCTCAAGCCGTGATTTTTCGATCCAAGGGAGGATCCATGCGCGAAATTTTGCACTTCGTGAATGGCGAACGCGTTGCACTCACCGGCCAACGTCGGAGCGACATCTTCAACCCCAACACCGGCCAAGTTCAGGCGCAAGCTGCTCTGGGTACAGCGGATGACCTTGGCACCGCGGTTGCGGCGGCGCGCGCCGCTCAACCCGGTTGGGCCGCAACGAACCCCCAGAAGCGAGCACGGGTCCTATTCAACTTCAAGCAGCTGCTTGAAGACAACATGGACGAGTTGGCCGAACTCTTATCCTCCGAGCACGGCAAAGTGGTGGCCGATAGTCGTGGCGACGTGCAGCGCGGCCTAGAGGTCATCGAATTCGCTTGCGGCATCCCTCATCTTCTCAAGGGCGAGTACACGGAGAATGCAGGCGGCGGCATCGACGTCTATTCCATGCGGCAACCGCTAGGGGTCTGCGCCGGCATCACGCCGTTCAACTTCCCCGCCATGATCCCGATGTGGATGTTCGGCGTCGCCATCGCGTGTGGCAACACGTTCATCCTCAAGCCGTCAGAGAAAGATCCATCCGTGCCCGTGAGGCTCGCTGAGCTCATGATGGAAGCAGGCGCACCGGCAGGCGTTTTGAATGTTGTGCACGGCGATAAGGAGGTCGTTGACGCGATCCTTCACCACCCTGACATTTCAGCCGTCAGCTTTGTGGGATCCTCCGACATCGCCCAATATGTCTACGCCACCGGCACCGCCAATGGTAAGCGCGTGCAGGCCATGGGCGGCGCGAAGAACCACGGCATCATCCTGCCCGACGCCGACATGGAGCAGACCGTCAAAGATATGGTCGGCGCCGCTTACGGCTCCGCCGGCGAGCGGTGCATGGCGCTGCCCGTGGCTGTTCCTGTTGGGAAGAAGACCGCTGACACCTTCGTGGAGATGATGACGGAGGAAGTAGGTAAACTGAATATTGGTGTGTCAACCGATCCCGACGCTCACTACGGGCCCGTCGTTTCCGCTGCGCATCGCCAGCGTATTGAGCAGTACATTGCCATGGGCGTGGAAGAGGGCGCCTCGCTTCTCATCGATGGCCGAGGCATGACCCTGCAAGGCCACGAAGAGGGCTTCTTCATCGGCCCCTCGCTCTTCGACAATGTGAAGCCGGATATGCAAAGCTATCGCGATGAAATCTTCGGCCCTGTTCTTCAGGTGGTCCGGGCCGAGACAGCAGAAGAAGCTATCGCTCTGCCTTCGAACCATCAGTACGGCAATGGTGTGGCGATCTTCACCCGTGACGGCAACGCCGCGCGTGAGTTCGCCCGCAACGTCAATGTTGGCATGGTGGGCATCAATGTTCCGATTCCGGTACCCGTCTCTTACCACACCTTTGGCGGCTGGAAGCGCTCAGCGTTTGGCGACATCAACCAGCATGGCCCCGAGGGCGTTCGCTTCTGGACCAAGGTGAAGACGGTGACGCAACGTTGGCCATCAGGCAGCGTCAGTGATCAGAGCTTTATCATTCCGACCATGCAGTAGGACTGAGCGATGACCGTACTGACTGACGAACAGAACCTCATCATCGAGACCGCCAAGGGCTACACCGATGACAAACTCCGCCCCAACGCATCGCGCTGGGAGCAAGAAAAGCAAATGTCACGCGAGGTCTTCGAAGAGCTTGGCGAGCTCGGCTTCGGCGGCATCTACGCTGGAGAAGACGTGGGCGGATCATCGCTGTCGCGCCTCGACGCGGTGCTGATTTTCGAACAGCTGTCCAAGGGTTGCGTGAGCCACGCCACGTTCTTGTCGATCCACAACATGGTCACCTGGATGGTGGACACCTTCGCCTCAGATAAATTGCGCCAGGCGTTCGCGCCAAAGATGACGGCTTGCTCGCTGATCGGCAGCTACTGCCTGACAGAACCGGGGGCGGGATCCGACGCGGCGAGCCTGAAGACCACGGCAAAGCGCGACGGCGACAGCTACGTACTGAACGGCTCGAAGATTTTCATCTCCGGTGCCGGCTTTTCGGACGTGTACATCGTCATGGCGCGCACCGGCGATGCCGGCCCCAAGGGCGTCAGCTGTTTCCTGGTAGAAAAAGACGCGCCCGGCCTCAGCTTTGGCAAGAACGAGCACAAGATGGGCTGGAGCGCTCAGCCCACGCGCATGGTGATGTTCGACGATTGCCGCATCCCAGCCACCCATCGTCTGGGTGAGGAAGGTGAGGGGTTCACCTTCGCCATGAAGGGCCTCGACGGCGGGCGCCTGAACATTGCGGCGGCATCGCTTGGCGGCGCCAGTGAAGCCTTGGACCGAGCCTTGGACTACGCCCAAGAGCGCACACAATTCGGCACACGGATCGCAGACTTCCAGGCCACACAGTTCAAACTCGCCGACATGGCCATCGAGCTCGAAGCCGCAAGACAACTGCTCTACAGCGCAGCGACCAAGCTTGACTCCGCTGATCCGAGCGCATCGTCGGCTTGCGCCATGGCCAAGCGATTTGTCACCGACACAGGATCAAAGGTGGCAAACGATGCCCTCCAGATCCACGGCGGCTACGGCTATCTCTCCGAGTACGAAGTGGAACGAATCGTCCGCGATCTTCGGGTCCATCAAATCCTCGAAGGTACCAACGAGATCATGCGCGTCATCGTCTCGCGCAAGCTGCTGAACGACAACCGGAGGTAAGATCATGGCACAGACTGTTCTCTTCGTAGGCCTCGGCAACATGGGCTCAGGCATGGCCGCCAACCTTTTGAAGGCGGGCTTTCGCGTTTTGGCTTGCGACCTTAACCCTGAGGCTGTCGATGCGCTGGTCGAGCAGGGCGCCACCGCCGTTTCCTCCCTCCCAGAGCTCGATGCATCCTCCGTGGACGTGATGATCACCATGCTGCCGAAGGGCGAGCACGTGGCCAACGTCTACATGAAAGACTCGCCACAGTCGCTGCCCAAAGGCACGCTGATGATCGATTGCTCCACGATCGACGTGGAGACGGCTCGCAACCTAGGCGAGGGCGCCACGGAGCGCGGCTATCCCGCTGTCGATGCGCCGGTGTCAGGCGGCGTTGCAGCAGCTCAAGCTGGTACACTGACGTTTATGGTGGGGGGCGAAGCGGAACACTTTGAGCGTGCGAAGCCTGTCCTGCGAGCGATGGGCAAAAACATCTTCCACGCCGGCGGGCACGGCAACGGTCAAGTCGCAAAGATCGCCAACAACATGCTGCTCGCGATCTCGATGATCGGCACTTGCGAAGCGTTCAACCTGGCCGAAAAACTCGGCCTCGACGCCCAAACCTTCTTCGACATTTCGTCCAAAGCATCCGGCCAGTGCTGGTCCATGACCAGCTATTGCCCAGCCCCCGGCCCGGTGGAGACCGCCCCATCGAACCGCGACTACGCCCCAGGTTTCGCCGTCCCGATGATGCTCAAAGACCTGGGCCTTGCCGCCGATGCCGCCACAGGCGTTGGCGCCACCATCCCCTTAGGCGATCACGCCAAAGCCATCTACGAGGCGGCTCTCGCCAACCATCCGGACAAGGATTTTTCAGTGATCCTACCGATGCTCCGCCAAGGTGAGTTGGCGTCTTAGCTACTCACCGCTTAAGGGTGCACCGTTGAAGATGACTTTCCACAACTTCAGGCCACCATCCGCCTGGCGCTGAAAGGTAAGAACGTTCTTCGTCTCAAAGGGGTAGGCGTTGGGGTCGCCATCGGGCTGAGCGGTCCCAACAACACGGCCCTGCACCACCACAACATCCGTGAACGACGTAAGCTCAACGATCTCGTGCTTCATGTCGAGCTGCACGCCTTGGCTAGCCTCCGCCAGGTGTTGGCGAATGGCTTCATGCCCTCGCACCTCAACAACATCCGGAGGCAGAATAACAGCATCAACCGTATAGTTCTCAAGGTGCTCCTCTGGCGTCAGGGATTGGTTATCCAGATCGGCCAGAATGCGCAGCACTTGTTCCCGGTCGTCTACCAGAGGCGCCACACTCGTTTGGCACCCGGCGATGGCCATGATTGAAAACAACAGAACGCCAGTAAAACGACGCAACACCATAGGCCCACCTCTCACGCAACGCTGACCCTTGAGACAATCCAGAAACAGAAAGCCTCAACCGCCTAGCAACCCACCACGAGAAGGTCCGTGGGTCCAGCGTCAGAGCATTGCAACCCGCAGCGCCAGCTCGCTAGGCTCGCCGTTTAGCAACTCAAGAGCTCACACATGGGGTTCAATCTTCAGCTCACGGCATTCTCACAGCAACCTGATATCGAGGGGCTGAGAAATGCGGGCATCAAGGGACAGTGGCGAGTCTTCGCCGCTCCAGACCAATCGGCTTGGCTGATGGACTTCTCTTACAGCGCCAAGGAGCCTGGGCCCGCCTTTTGGGACGCCGCCGCCTTCCTGACCGCGGAGAAACTGCCACCGGTCAACGAGCTGCCAGACCTGGACAGGGAAATGAGCGAGCTGCTCGCCGACTTAGCGTACGGCGCGGCGTTACTGAGCGAAGCTGCGAACGCCCCATGCTTCACGTGCTTGAGCAATGACGAAGCCATGGACGCAGCCGCCATCGCGAACCAGGGCCAAATCGTCGAAATGGCCGCCATCCACCAACAGAACGAGACCATTGACGAGCGAAAATACCATGACCGGCTCATCGCACACATCTTCGAGAACGGCGAGGCTAGCCAGGAAGTCCTCACAGACCTCGTCGTGGTGGATGATGGCAAAATAATGTACGTAGACGAACAAGTCATCGAAAATTACCATATCAACGCGCTCAGCGATCGCATGCTCGAAAAATTCCTCCGCCAACGGATCCCAGCCTTCGAGGACAACTACAAAGACCCCAAAGACTGGAACTGGCCACTCCTAGCCGCTCACCCCGAGACGCCAAAGCAGGGCTTCTTCGGGCGGTTGTTCGGCCGATGACGGAGAAAGTGGTGCGTTAGGCCCTGAGCACCACCGCGCACAAAACTCTCTTCGCACAATTTGCATTGTCGCAAGGCGCTGCAGTTAGTGGCCTTCAACGCGAACCTGCCTTCACGTTGAATTCATGTTTTACATGAATTTCTAAATGCAGGAGATGCACTTGTTGAGTCGCGGATACTTGAACTTGACCGTCGTGCTGGCGTTGATCGCAGCCTTGGTCTCCATCGCCTACCTCGGACAGTTGATGATGGTTCGAGAGCCAGATTCCTGGGCGCGGACCACACCAATCGAGTGGTGGGGCAAAGTTCTCACATCAGCGACGGAGCGAGCATTCTTGGTGCTCTGTTGCGTTATGGGACTGTCCGTTTTGTTCTCTGTCCGGAAGGTTGGACTCATGTCAGGTGCCGTAAGCCATCGACTTGGATGGCTAAGCCTTGGGCTGCTCGGGACTGGTCTTGCCAGGTTGGGAACCTCTCTGTTCTATGCTCCCCTTTATGTAGGCCTGAGTCAGAATGGATTGTTTGGCGGCTGGGAGTGGGTCAGCCTCGTTTTGCAAAAGTCTCAAGTGTCCTTACTGCCAATCCTCATGGCAGCAGTTATCGCGGTTATGGCACGTGCGCTGAAATTAGCTGATGAAGCGCGGTCTGAGAACGCCGAGTTCGTCTAGTGACCATCATTGTACGGCTCGACGTCATGCTCGCGCAGCGAAAAATGACGTCAAAGGCCTTAGCTGCGCGGATTGGTATCGCTGAACAGAACTTGTCCAATCTCAGACAGGGAAAGGTCAAGGGTGTCCGGTTCTCGACGCTTGACGCCATTTGTGAGGTTCTGGACTGTCACCCCGGCGACATTATCGACCGGGAATAATCTTGATGGCGTCTGCGCTGCTGCAAGAAATCCCTGCCCGACTTGACGGCCCAGCGCTGAGCGCGCTTCATCCCCCTTCACCTAGAGGCGCAGGTCGTGGTCAAGAAAGACAGCAGGAACATCGCAGATACGTTCTTGTCGATCCGTCCGCGGTTGGCCCGCTTCATCACGCGCCTCGCCTTCTCGAAGGACGAGGTTGAGGACCTATTGCAGGAGACCTTCCTGAACGCCCACAGAGCCAAGGGCGACGAAGATCTCGATCAGCCGACAGCCTATCTTTACCGTGTGGCGCGCACTGTCTGTTACAAAAGCAACAATCGTCATGTCGATTTCCTCGCTCGGACCATGGAGGATATCGACGTCGACGCGCTTATGACGGATAGGCCCGGCGGCACAGAAGTCGTGGAAGACCGTGAAATGCTTGGAAAGCTCCTGGCGTTCGCGGCCAAGATGCCAGCGCGACCGAAAGAGGTGTTCATTATGCGGCACATTGAGGGACTAAGCCACAAGCAGATCGCTGCGCGCCTCGGCCTTTCGCCAAGCACGGTAGAGAAGCATCTGGCGAAGGCGACCCTTTTGTGCAGCCAAGAACGTCGGCGATTGGAAGCCGATGCCGAACCATTAGAAGAGCGTGCCGAACGATGACCCTCACCCCGTTCACAGGATCCTCGGCGATCGACGAAGAGGCAGCCCTTTGGGTGGCTCGTGCCGATGGCCGCGCTTTGTCTGCTGACGAGCAGGCAGAGCTCAAGGCCTGGCTAGAGCGCAGCCCCCAGCACCGCGAGCGCTTTCGTGAGATGGCCGCGCTCCACAAGGGTTTGCGCCAAGACGTCGACAGGAGTACGGCTCCGCAGACACTCTCCGTGTCAGGCGCAACCTGGCTCTTGGCCAAGCGTCGCCCCGCCGCCGTTTCCGGTTTGGCCGCTACCGTAGCGGCCGTCTTTGCCCTGAGCATCGGGGCACTGAACCCGCTCACCCCTACGGGACCTGAGGTTATCCGCACCGCCGTGGGCCAGCAACTTGAGCAACAGCTGGCTGATGGATCAGTCGTAATCGTCAACACCGGCACCGACCTAACGTTCGACCTTCAAGACGAGGAGCGCTTGGTCACCATGACCGGCGGCGAAGCCTTGTTCGACGTGGCCCACGACCCCTCCCGACCCTTCATCGTCTCGGTGGGCGATCGCCGCGTGCGCGTCCTGGGCACGACGTTCTCGGTCAGAGCTGACGAGGGCGCCTTCGAGGTACTCGTTGAGGAAGGCTTGGTCCGCGTCGAGGCCGCCAGCACGATGGCGGAGGATGTTGCGCCCATACTCCTCTCGCCAAAGCAACGGGTTCGGATCATCGACGAGGACTTGGCCATCGATGCCTTGAATGATGCCGAGCTGGCGCGTGAGTTGAGTTGGCGCGGCGGTTCTCTGGTCTTCTCGGAGACACCGCTCGAAGAAGTCGTGGCGGAAGTCAGCCGCTATACCGAGCGCCAGATCATCATCGCCGACGCCACGCTTCGCGATGTGCCCATCGACGGATACTTCCCGGTGGGTGACGTCGACGCCCTCATCGAGGCCCTGTCGCTCGGCTTCGACATCCAGGCCTCCTCGGCCCCGAACGGCCAGCTCGAGCTGCGTTCAGACGCCAACAGCAACTAGCCTTAATTTTTTTCGAATGCGCGTGGAGGGTTTCCGATCCGCCGCGCTTATTAGAGTTGGATGGGCGCGCTGCGTCGCGTATCATCTGGCCGAAAAGAAAAAATTCAAGGTCGGAAACGTTTGTTAGTTTTAGGAGGGATGGCGGTCGCTGCGACGGCGTTCATCGTACAAGGAGAGACTCGCTTTGATGTCCCTCCGGGTACGCTTTCGGACGCCCTCATCGATCTTTCCCGACAGGCTGATCTTCGACTTCTGGTCTCGAGTGGACTCGTGCGCGGAGCCAATAGCTCCGGCCTGCAAGGTACCTTTTCGGCTGAAGAGGCGCTGATCGCGCTTTTGGATGATACCGGCTTGGAAGGTCGGATCACTGAAAGCGGTGTCATCGTCATTACAGAGACGAAAACGGCCGACAGGGAGACGGACGAGATGAACATGAAGAAAGCAAGCCTTACCGGCGGCGCATCATTGATGGCGCTGCTGATCGGCACCACGGCGACGGCGCAAGATGACAACGGGGACTATGGCGACGAAGACGTCATTGTTGTCATCGGTACAGCCGGCGCGGCGGGAACAGATCGCCAAGACGCCAGTTTCGCGGTGACCACCATTCCAACGGACTCAATTGAGCGGTTCCAACCCCAGTCCACGGCGGACCTTTTCCGCCAAATTCCAGGTGTTTGGGTCGAGAGCTCTGGTGGTGTAGCCGGTGCGAATATTTTCGTCCGTGGTCTGCCCTCCGGCGGTGACGCTCCGTTCGTGACGCTGGCGATCAATGGTGGGCCGATTTACGGCGCCTCCACCCTGTCCTTCTTCGAGCAGTCGTCGATCTTCCGTACCGACTTCACCATTGAGCAGGTGGAAGGTCTTCGCGGTGGTCCAAGCTCCGTCTTCGGCGCGGGTCAGCCCGGCCTGACGGTCAACTTCAACCTCAAAGAAGGTGGCGACACCACAGAGGGTACGGCCAGGTACACCTACTCCGACTTTGGCGGCCACCGCGTAGACGGTGTTGTCAGTGGTCCGATCACTGACTCTTTGACCTACATGGTCGGCGGCTACATCCGCGGCTCCGATGGCCTGCGCGATACCGAGTTCCAGTCCGAAGAAGGCTACCAGATCACTGGCCACCTGGTGAAGGATCTGGGGCGGGGTGAGCTGTCTGGCTACATCCGGGCCACCGATGACCACGGCCAATGGGTCCTGCCGCAAGCCCTCAACACCGGCAACGACGCTGGCACCTTCGCTCAGCTCGGAGACGCCACACGTAGACGGACGATCCAAGTGGGTCCGAATGGCGAAACGCAAGAGTTCGACTTCGCCAACGGTCGGGGCTGGGACGGCGTGGTCGCCGGCAGCCGCTTCTCTTATGAGCTGACCGACACGTTCACCGTTCGGAACGTGCTCACCTACACGAACGGCGATGCCGACACGTTTGGCTTTGTCCCATCCGGAGCCGCCATCCCGGTATCGGATCTGTCCGCTCAGATCGGTGGACCCGTGGCCACAGCAGGCGGCGAAGTTCTGGGTGCGGGCGACTTTGTCCAAACCTATGGGCACTGGGTCGTGCAGAAAGAAATCGATGCGCTCACCAACGATTTCAGCGGCAATCTCTCGCTCGGCGGGCACGACATCACTGTCGGCGCCTATGTCCAAGACTTCAGCTCTGACGACACATGGTTCCTTGGCAACCCCATCCCCGTCCACAACACCGCCAATGGCGACTTGCTCGACGCAGCGATCACGCCAGCCGACATCGCGGCAGCTGGCGGTGATGCTGGCTTCTCGTTTGGCCTAGCTTCTGAAGGCGACGCCCAGAATTTTGCTCTCTATGCAGCCGATTCCTGGCAAGTCACCGAAGCCCTTCGCATCGACGGCGGTATCCGCCGTGAGTGGTTCGATCTCGACTATGTGCTCGATACCGGCCCTGGCTATGCCGACGGCACGGTTGACCTCGACACCAGCGTCGATGGCGAAGAATGGGCGTGGACGCTGGCTGGCAACTACACCTTCACACCGGAATGGTCCGCATTCGCACGTTACTCGAACGGCTTCCTGTTCCCTCACTTTGATGAGATCCGTGAAGGCGCCTTCAGTGTTGACGACGTCAAACAGATGGAAGGCGGCATCAAATATTCAGGCGAGTTCCTGAATCTGTACGCCACAGCCTTCTACAACACCAACGATGCGTTCGCGTCGAACGTCGGCTCCACGGTGGCCAACGCAGCGTTCGAAACCGAAGCTCTCGGTATCGAAATTGACGGTACGGTCAAGCTTGATGCCTTCCAAATGCGCTTCAACGCCACGTTCCAAGATGCCGAGATCACCGCATCAACGACGGCGTCACAGGTTGGCAATCGCGTTCAACGCCAGCCGGAATCGCAGTTCCGTATCGAGCCTTCTTACACCTTCGGAACTGGCCCAGTGGAAACAATCGTATACGGTGCAGCGACGTTCGTGGGCGATCGCTTCGGGGACCTCGACAACACAGTCGAACTTGAAGGCTACGAGAAGGTCGACGCTGGCGTGATCTTCCAGCATGAAAGCGGCGCCTTCGTTCAAGTCTTCGCCGACAACCTCACCGACAGCGACGGCATCACCGAAGGTGATCCTCGCAACCCGGCCGCACCGAACGGCCGTCCGATCTTCGGTCGCTCCGTGAACTTCACGGTCGGCGTGAACTTCTAAGAACCTGCTGGGGCGGAGACGATCCGCCCCAGCACTTTCTGGTCTGATAGAGATGGTTGCCATGTATCGTTCGTTGCTCGCTGTACTGATCCTTTGCGCATGTGGATCAGAGGCGCCCCCGCCAACCGCCAGCAGCGACCCCCTGCCACCCTCTCTCGCCTATCCTGAACTCTTCCATCGCGTGGCCAAGTCCGAACTCTATGAGCCGAAGGACTGGGTGGACATGACGCCCATGCGCCCCGTGGCGCAGATCGAAGCGGATTACCTCAATCAATCCCCCCTAGCTGAGGACGAGCTTGCCGCCTTCGTAGCCGCCAACTTCACGCCAGCGGAATACGCCGCTCGCGAATTCAGCCTACCGAACGACCGCACACTTACCGAGCACATAGAGGCGTTGTGGCCCCTACTGACCCGCTCCGCCCAAACCAATCAGAACGCCGGATCGCTGTTACCGCTACCCAACCCTTATATCGTGCCCGGTGGCCGGTTCCGCGAGGTCTATTACTGGGATACCTACTTCACGATGCTCGGTCTCGGCGAAGAGCACGCCGAGCTCAAACAAGATATCGTGGACAACTTCGCCACTCTGCTTGAGCGCTATGGGCGCATTCCCAACGGCAACCGCAGCTACTATCTCAGCCGGTCCCAACCACCCTTCTTCCACCTCATGGTGGGTTTGCTCAACGAAGAGCAGCCCGAACAGGCCTATGCGGACTATTTGGGCAGCCTAATGATCGAGCACGCGTTTTGGACAGCTGACGCGGCAGACCTCCAGCCAGACAACGCGAAAGGACGCAGCGTGGCGATGCCCGATGGCAGCATCCTACAACGCTATTACGACGACCGTGACGTGCCGCGCGACGAGAGCTATCGCTACGATGTCGAGACTGCGGAACAATCAAACCGCGATCACGCCGAAGTCTACCGCGACTTGCGCGCTGGCGCGGAAAGCGGATGGGACTATTCTTCTCGCTGGTTCGTGGGCGAAGGTGGCCTCGAGACTATTCAGACCACAGCGATGGTGCCTGTGGATTTGAACGCCCTACTCTACGGCCTCGAACGCGCTATTGCTGCTGGATGCCAGTTCACTGGTGACACAGCGTGTGCGGAACGTTTTACTGGCCTCGCGAGCACTCGAAAAGCGGCCATCAACACCTACCTTTGGAACGAGCAGTACTACACGGACTATAGCCTAGGCTCGAACGCACCGATCGATCATCTGACAGCGGCAAGCTTGTACCCTCTCTTCCTTCGAGCGGCGGAGCCTGAGCGCGCAGCCGCCACCCTAGCGGCGGCCGAGAGCCAATTGTTGGCCCCCGGCGGCATCCTCCCGACCCTCAACCGTTCCGGCGAACAGTGGGATGCGCCGAACGGTTGGGCGCCGCACCAGTGGATTGCGACCTCCGCAGCACGAAACTTCAACCAAGACGAGTTCGCCGCCGAGATTGCAACGCGATGGGTGCGCACGGTCTCCCGAGGTTTCTGCGAGAGCGGCAAACTCACCGAGAAATACAACGTCATCGAAAACGACGAAGGTGGTGGCGGCGAATATCCGAACCAAGACGGTTTCGGCTGGACCAACGGCGTGACAGCCCGTTTTATCGCAGAGGATGCCAATCTCACCGTCTACGGCGAAATCGCCCCGGCCAATGATAGCAACGCCTGCGAACTTCCGGGCTAATCAGCGGGTGTCAGGCCTGATTTTTAAACTGCCGTCACACGCACAGGCAGATTCTGCACCGCTCTGACAAGGCCGCAAGGCCCCCAATCCACTTCGTCGACCAAGAGCTCGGCTGCGCTGTAGCGCCCAAGAAATGCACGCAGCGCCACAACGCCAACGGTCCGGGCCAGCGCTCGTCCCACACAGGCCCGCGGGCCGTAGCCGAAGGTGGCAAGTACTGGTCCCTTTCGGTCGAGATCAAAGCGGTCAGGCTCTGCAAACGCGAGAGGGTCACGGTTCGCCGCGGCATTGAACATCAAAACGTTCGTACCCGCAGGAAAGACGTGGCCATCTACTTCAGTATCTTCCGTCGGCGACCGAAAAAGGCCCAAGATGGGCGGCGACAACCGCGCGGTTTCCATCCAGGCGGCATCGGCAAGGTTAGGGTCTTCGCGAAGGCGGTCCCATGCGCCTTCTTCCTGCAGAAGGTGACTGAACATGTTGGCAAGCATGCCTGCAGAACCATCAATGGCATCAAACGTCATCGAGGCGACAATCTCCGATCCCGTACTGTCTAAGGGTTCACTGCCAGGTGACTGCAGTGATTGATCAGCCAGCTGAACGACATTGGTGTCCGTCGCCGCACGCAGGCTAGCAGACTTCTCAGCAATCAAAGCCTCGATGTTGGCTGCGCCTTCGTCCGCTTGACCCAGCTGTTCATCCGCCGACTGAAACCAAAGTGGTATACGGATAGCATTGGCCCATTTGCCCAAGTCTGCTGCATACTCATCACCTACGCCCACCATCTGCGCCCACATGAGAGCCGCGACAGGGACAGCGTAGTCATGAACCAGATCGATGATCGGCTTATCGCCGAGCTGGTTCAATTGCCGACCGCAAATCTGCTCAGCCATGTCCTTCAAAACCGCCGGACCCAGACCGCTGGCGATAGCGAGAGCCGCTCGGTGAGCTGTCTTATGTTGGGGTTGATTATGAAACAGCGGATGGTGAGAGAAGACTCGCGCCAGCGCTCCGTCTGCGGAGGGGCCCGTTGCCCGGTCGTCGTTACTCTGCGCCTGTAGGTTGGGGTGCCGGGAGAGCTTACTCAGAAGGGCATGCCGCGTGACCACCAAGGCTGGCTCGACCGGGTGGGCGAAGACACCACCGCCATGCTCCGCATGCCAAGCGGCAACGAGCGAACCCAGGTCGCTCGAAAAGTTCGGCGCTGTGAAGGGACTAAAGGGCAGCAGCTTTGCTGGTTCCATCCGCAACGTCGTTCTCTCCCACTTTTGTACTACAGTTCTTGCCGCAGTTAGATTGGGGAGGCAACCAACCTCAGCATCGACGCCGCCCAACGGGTGACTTCAATCAATGACAGAAGTTATTGTCGCACAAAATACGCGGAAGTCGCGGCTGGAAATAACGATCGAGGGGAGATGGTGCCCAGGGGCGGAATCGAACCACCGACACGCGGATTTTCAATCCGCTGCTCTACCAACTGAGCTACCTGGGCCAGAGCGGGGGCCATAGCGTCCTAGATTGGCCCTGTCTACTGGAAATACGCGGTTTGCTTAACGGCTCAGGGCGCCGCCAAACCCATCGCAAGCTTGATGTTATCGAGGGCTTGGGTCGCGGCGCCTTTGCGTAAGTTGTCGAGCGCCGACGAGAAGGTGAGCACCCTGCCCTGCTTACTCAACGCGAAGCCGCCGACCTGACATACATCGCGTCCGGCCACCGCCGAGACCTCCGGCAATGGAGCCGTCACTTCCACCATGGGCGCCCCGGCATAGGTCTCTTCGAAGAGTTGTTGCACCTCGTCCGCAGTCATGGACTGACTCAACGGCACGGTCATCGTGACGATCAGCCCTCGGAAGAAGCCTGCCACATGAGGAGTGAACGCTACCGATAGACCAGTGAAGCCTTCTACCTCTGCCTCATGGCCATGGCCGCCAAACTTATAAGGAAGCACGTTGTTTTGCAGGCGCTCGGGGTCATTCGTCTGCCCGGGCGTTGTTCCCGCTCCGGAGAATCCTGAAATGCCACTTGCCGCGACCACACCATCGGTCAGATCGCGCAACGGCCAAAGTCCGACATTCATCGCGGTCGCATAGCAACCAGGATTGGCTATCCAACGCGCCTTCACGATCGCGCCTTGTGCCATATCAAAGGCACCATAGCTCCATCCGTCTTTGTGGCGATAATCTGCACTAAGATCGATGACTACCGGCGGGGTGGGCAAGACGTTTAGAGCTTGCACAAACGGCTCGGCCGCCCCATTCGGCATGCCAAGCACGACCACATCAGCCCTTTTGCTGCTCAGCTCTTCTGGTGAAACCTGATCGGCCACGTAGTCGCCAAAGCGCGTTAGCCCCATCAATCCTGGCAAGGTAGACAGGCGTCGACCCTCCATGGCGCGACTGCTCGCGAACGCCAGGTCGAAACGCTCGTCTTGATCGAGTTCACTGATCAATTCGCGACCCACATAGCCGCGAGCACCAATCAAACCGACCCGGATCATGTTTCACCCACAAAGTCGCCTGGCCTCGTGGCCAGCGTATCGGCCAACGCACCCATTCTCGCCTCGAGCTCGCGGCCTACCCAGAACACTGTCCACTCACCTCGACGCACACTACCGTCCGCCTGCGCATGATAGAACGCATTGAAAGGATTGGCATGGCGTGAGCGCCAAACAATCTGGGGTGATGCAGCGATCAGCGAGGTCCAAAGGCTCTTTGCCAACCCCTCGCCGCGAGCTGCACTCAGCACCGCGAACTTATCGAGGACATCGACACCGTCGAGGTTCGTGACCACAGCACCAGCACGCCGTTTCGCCGACAAAAGACAGTAGCGGGGCGAGAACTCGTCCCAGTACGTTTCTTTGAGGGTTCGCTTGAAGGCTTCTTCAACAAGCGGCTGGATGTCACGGCGTTCTACACGGACCAATTCTTCGATCAGCTCTCCACGACGGACCAAGGTGCCCGAGCCGGAGTGCGTAAAGAGCTCCCGAATGAGGCCTGCCGTGTTAGTGATGGAAACGGACGACGAGCTTGGCAAGCCTTCGAGCAGGTCATCGATTTCCTGCAACTTGTGGCGCATCCCGCCCTGTAACCACGGCGCATTGTAAAGCTCCTCGCGCTCGATCGCGAGGTTGATGCTACTAATGATCTCGTTTGCGCCATCGAGAATACCGCCCATGCCGGTGACAAAGACAATCTTCTGGGGACTGAGCGCCTTTGCCACGGCATTGGCCACATTGTCGGCATTGACGTTCAGCAGTCGGCCGGCGCTGTCGACGTGGACGCAACTAATAAGCGGCACAACGCCCGCAGTCAGAAGCCCATTCAGGGCCTCCGTATCGATGGCCTTCACATCACCGACCATCCCGTAAGTCGCAGGTTCGATCGCCTCAACACCGATAACACCCGGGTGCACATGCGCGCTGGCGCCGCCGAACGTCCGCATAGCGAGGGCAAGCTTATTGCCCATCTCACCCGCAGCCTTCGCCACGAGAGGCATCGCTGCCTCCGGGGTCACGCGCAGGCCATCTCGCCGCTCTTCAGCGAAACCGTGCTGGCTCAGCTCTTCGTTGAGCTGAGGACCTGCTCCGTACACGACAATAGGCGGCAAACCCAGCGCTTGAAGCAAACTCAGGGCCTCTGCGAGTGGCTCCAAACCGCGATCAACGATCGCGCCGCCCACTTTCACGACGGCAAAACAGCCGTCCGCCGCGTCGCTGAACCGGCGAAGATAGGCGCGCACCTCGCGGCCCTCTTCAAGCCCCGCGAGCAGCATCAGCGCCCGCTGCTTAAATCTCTTATCCGGCATAATGTGCCACCACGCGAGCATAATGATCGTACACCGACGTCAATTGTTCGTAGGTGACAAATTCATCAGCGTTGTGGGCTTGTTGAATGGATCCAGCACCCAGGACCATGGTGGGCAATCCAGCGGCCGCAAACAGCGAAGCTTCCGTCCAAAAATCCACAGGGTCCCCGATCGGCAGCCCGATCGTCTCCGCAGCCGCACGCGCCGCCGCCACCGCCGCCGCCGAAGGGCCATCGCGATCCGAGGGGAATGACGGCCCAACGAAACGAGGCGTCAGGTCGATCTCGGGGGCAAAGACCTGGAGCTGATCAAGGATCTCCTGATGGCTCACGCCAGGCAACGAACGGAAACCAAACAAAAGCTCCGCATGCGCAGCAACCATGTTGGGTTTCATACCGCCCTCGATACGGCCAAAATTCAGCCGGTTGTCCGGCGCGATCGGCAAATCGAGTGCACTCGCAATAAACCGCGCCGCTTGGTGGATCGCACTCGGTCGTGTTGCTTCAGATGCGTGAGCGCTCTCACCTTCAAACGTTGTTCGAACAGAACACAGACCACGATGCTGAAGGCGGACTAACGCATCGGTGGGTTCTGCCACCACGACGAGATCGACATCGTGTTCCTCTTCAACGAATGTCCGTATACAGCGGCTTTGCCCCGCCTCTTCATCCGTCGACAGAACGAGCCGCATCGGCGCATCGGTTTCCGCCGCAAGCGCCATCAAAATGGCCGCGGCGCCCGATGTGTCACAGGTGCCAAGGCCGATGGCCCGGTCATCAAGACGCGTTAGCTTGAAAGGGTCATAGGTCCAGCTTGGCGCCGCTGGCACGGTGTCGAGATGAACGTTGAACATCACGCGCGGCGTTCCGCGCACAGCATCGATAATGATGCAACCGTCACCGAGGTCGCGAACACTGATGTCGAAACCCGGCAGGCTCTTCGTTACGGCGTGGAGAAGTGGCCCTTCCGCCTCGATCTTGCGCGGCGGGTTACACGTATCAATTTCGATGATCGGCTGAAGATGGTCGAGAATGGCGTTAAGAGGTGCTGTCATCAGAACCTCCCACTTTGGCGTGGAGCACGGTAGACTGACCGAAGAGTTCGGTGAACCCTTCTGCCTTGGCCCCTGACCAAGCCGCTTTCTGGGCGTAAACGGCACCCTTCCGCTCAGGGATATTCTTTGTACGGACGGCAACAGCAGCCACCTGGCCAGGCGTTACCAACAGATCCACCTCACCCGTCACACGCACTTGCGACGTCTTCAAGAAGGCCTCCAAGTCATCGCGCAGGGCGTCTGCCGTCAGGCCATCATAGACAAGATCGCACCAGGCCTCACCAACCCGGCGTCGGAAACCGTTCTGGAGGCGGCTCGAAACCGCCTCGCACAGCGCCGTGTGCGCCTCTTCCAAGCCAAACAAGCCCGGCGCTTCAAATACGATCCGACCTTTCAGGCCCACAAGCGTGTCACCGGTGTAGATACTGTACCCAACGCCAAACGCGCCAAGCTGCTCGTTCAGCTCACGCAGCATTTCCGCGCCGGTCATCGCCTGACCGTTCAGTGACACAGGCACACCTTGCTCGAAAGTGAGGGTGAACGTCTTTTTCTCGAAGGGAATGTCGGCCGGGTCCCGTGTAAAAACGCGCGCTTCGCTTGAAGGCTCTTCCCAACGATCAATCGCCCCACCAGACAGCGTCGCACCCAGAAGGTTCTCGTTCACCGAGAAGAGGCTTGCCCGCTCTGGCACTGAGATGCCGCGCGCGCGCAAAAACTCTTCTTCGTACTCGCGCACATTGTCCTTGTCTTGGATGTCGCGGATCGGCGTCAGGATCGGCATATCCGTCCGCGCCCGAATTTCCGTATCAAACCGAACCTGGTCGTTGCCCATACCCGTGCAACCATGCCCAATCGTGTCGGCGCCGAGACGCTCAGCCAACGCAACTGAGCGAGCAGCAATAATCGAACGATCAGCACAAAGAATGGGATAACGCCCCTGCCGACGAGCACCGCCAGCGAGGAACGGCACCACAATGTCCGACCAAAGCTCATCCGAAGCATCTTCGGTGATGTGGGCGTCAGCACCAACCTCCACCGCACGAGCGGCAATCTTAGAGGCTGCCTCTGGGTCCGCAGCACCGGAGTGCACGTAAATGGTGGTGACCTTATAGCCTTCGTCGCGGAGTTTTAGGACGCAATAGGATGTGTCGAGACCACCTGAGAAAGCGAGTACGCAGTGTTTCATGATCCGATCAGTGCACTGAGCACTGCCTTTTGAACGTGGAGGCGATTTTCGGCCTCCTGAATGATGAGAGATTGTTCGCTGTCTGCCACGGCGTCGGTGACTTTCACGTTACGACGCATGGGCAAGCAATGGCTAAAGGTGGCGCTGTTGGTCAGCGCCATTTTTTCTTCATCGACCCTAAATCGTCGGAACTCGTCTGGCGTTAGGCGTTGTTCCATGGGCAAGCCAATCTGATCCAGGCGCCCCCAGCTCTTGGCATAGACAGCATCGGCGCCGGAATAGGCCTCTGCGATGTCGTGGGTGACCCGGAGGCCTTGACCTTCAGCCTCGGCGAACCTGCGGCCTGCTTCCATGAACTTATCGTCGAGAATGTAATCAGATGACGGACAAAGAAGCGTGACGTCCATGCCCATCTTGGTCGCCGCCAAAAGCGCCGAATTAGCAACAGCTGTGTTCAGTGGCTTGGGGTGGTACGTCCAGGTCAGGCACAGCTTCTTGCCCTCAAGGCTACCGTGGCGCTCTTGCAGCGCTAGCAGCATGGCAAGCTCCTGACACGGATGGACGATGGTCTCCATGTTGATGACAGGCACGGTGGCATGCTTCACGAAACCATGCAGCATCGCATCTTCACGCTCGACGGACCAATCCTGGAACTTGGGAAAGGCGCGGATGGCGATGAGATCCACATAGGTGGAAAGCACCCTCGCTGCCTCGGCGACATGCTCCTCGGCTTCACCATCCATGATCGCGCCCGGCGTCACCTCAATCGGCCAGGTTCCGGCTGCGTCGAGCACAACACTGGTGCCCCCTAGATCAGCGATACCAATCTGGAAACTCGTCCGTGTACGAAGTGAGGGATTAAAGAAAAGCAACGCACATCGCTTTCCTCGGAGACGGTCGTTCTGCGGCGCAGCCTTTAGTGCGCGAGCATCATCCAAGAGAGCTTGGATTTGCGGCTTCGTCAGATCGTCAGTGCCAAGGAAATGTTGCACGAGGGGCCTCCTTTGTGAGGCCGCTCTTGCGCCAAGCGGGCGGCGCTGAAAACCCCCTTCTCCAAGGTCTTTCAGCCCGTTTGGAACTTTCTTGCGCTGCAGTCGCTCAGCGGCCCGTCCAAAACTCTCCCACGGCAGCAGGAATGGCAGGATCGGGCAGGTCTTCCCGCTCGATCGCCCAATAGACAAAATTATCGGCCAAGGTCTCTTCGGGGTGAATAATGTAACCCGTGTTCGCACCAATCAGTCGGCCAAAAGCAGGCACCATCGGCGGCGCCGCAAGACCCTCGGGGTTGTCCGTCAACGCTGTGCAGACGCCATCTTCATAGGTCACCGGCAAAAGGCCGAAGCCAAAATACTCACCGAGAGACCCTGAGCCATCATAGTCCCTGGTCGCGTAGAGGTAAGGAATGACGCCGTTAGCGACACCGACCTCGACCGGCGCGACATGATTGTAGGCCGGCGCATCGGGGTTGCTCAGCCGGATACGGCGCAGCGCCTCCGGTTCTTCGAAATCACAGGGCTCAAACCCGATGACATTATAGTACTCATCGTGAAGATCGGGGTTTGCTCGGGTCATCACATGGTGAAGCTCGTGCAAGAACAACGACTTCAACGACCCGCCCTTCGGCAAATCACCGCCAGCAAAAACGATCATATTCGACCGCGTATGCGGCAAGCCGCCCTCGACCAGCGAACCCGTCTTCGTCAGCATCACCGTGGGCGGCAAGTGCTGGTCAATCAGGTTCACCTTGTCCATCACGGCCAAGATGGCTTCCCGCAGCTCTTCTTTCTCCTGCGCCGTCCAGGGGAGGACGTCGCCAGCGTAAGTCGGCTTGAGACCATCAAAGGAAGTGACCGAAGCATCCTGCGCGCGGACTGAAATCTCGCGCGCTTGCAGCTCGCGCGTGTACTCGTCCTGCGCAGTCAAAACGTCGGCGCCCTGAGAGGTGGTTCCGAAGAAAAAGGCGACGCCGTCATCCGTGGTCGCGGCCAAAGCGGCCTCCGGGATCACAGGGCGAGCTTCTTTCTCAACAGCGGCAGGCTTCTCCGCCGTGTCCTGCGCACAGGCTGCTAGGGCCAATAAACCCAGTGCTGCGCTGATAAATCCCTGATCTCGCATTCGATTATCCTCGTTCCCATGAGGTGTTCAGCCATGGTTTTCGATAAAGAATAGTTATCATCTTAGTTAATGCCGAGAATCAACACCCGTGTGAAAGGAAGGCTAGCCCGCGACTGCGAAATCGCTAGGAGGGCACTTATGACGAAAGATTCCAAAAACCCTTTATGGGGTGGCCGATTCGCTGGCGGTCCCGCCGAAATGTTCCAGGCCTTCGGCCACTCCCTCGATGCTGACCTCAAAATGTGGCGCGAGGATGTCCAAGGCTCTCAAGCGCATGCCCGCATGCTGGGAGCGCAAGGAATCATTTCGGAGGCGGAAGCAGATACGCTGATCAAAGGCCTCGACCAGGTCGCAAGCGAAATTGAAGCTGGTGACTTCGAATGGTCGGAAGCCCTTGAAGATGTGCATATGAACATCGAGGCCCGTCTACGAGCGATCGTTGGCGACGTGGCGGGCAAGCTCCACACCGGGCGTTCCCGCAATGACCAGGTCGCCACGGACATGCGCCTTTGGGTCCGCGCATCTCTCGATCGTTGCGAAGAGGCCGTGCGGGAGTTGCAGCGCGCCTTCCTGCACCAGGCCGACCAAGGTCACGGGGTTTTGATGCCCGGTTTCACCCACCTCCAGATCGCGCAGCCGGTCACCTATGCTCACCACTGCTTGGCTTACATCGAGATGCTGGAACGAGACCGGAAACGCCTCGCCGCCGCTCGCCAGCATCTCAACGAGTCCCCCCTCGGCGCCGCGGCGCTTGGCGGCTCGCCTCACCCCATCGATCGGGAGAGCACCGCCGCAGCCCTCGGCTTCGATCGTCCCATGGGCAACAGTTTGGACGCAGCGTCTGCTCGCGATTTTTGCCTGGAAGCCGTCAGCGCCGCGACGATCTGCAGTGTCACGCTGTCTCGCTATGCCGAGGAAGTCGTCACCTTTGCGTCTCCGCCGTTCGGCTATTGGAAACCATCGGAGAGCTTCTCCACAGGCTCATCCATCATGCCGCAAAAGCGCAATCCCGATGCAGCCGAGCTCATCCGTGCGAAAGTTGGCCGCCTCGCTGGCACCTTCACCGCCCTCACCCTTCAAACCAAGGCTCTGCCCCTCGCCTATGCGAAGGACATGCAAGAGACCAAGCCGGTGACAATGGAGGCGCTCGAGACTCTCGAAGCCACGCTAGCGATCTGTGCAGGGATGGTCCGGGAGATGACCTTCAACGCAGAGCGCATGGCCGAAGACGCTAACCGCGGTTACGCAACAGCAACCGACCTCGCTGACA
>JABSRH010000040.1 GCA_013215175.1 Parvularculaceae bacterium
CGGGCAAGAAGCCATGGCAGTGCTGGCCCAAGCCGAAGCCGCCTACCATTACGGCGACGCTGCGTCCGCCCACCGCTTCGCTTCCATCGCGCGCACCAAGCTGACCACCGGCACACCGGAGCAGCAGCAAGCGCAGGATATCATCGTTTCCACGGCTGAACGGGCACAGCAGGCCCGCCAACAACGCCGCCGCTAAATCCTCTTTTCCCAACAAGGATCTTTTCATGTCCGTCCGTAAACGTCTGATGATCGCCGCCAGTGCCCTGATGGCCAGCCACTTGGCACCGTTAGCGCCTGCTATGGCTGCCAGTACTACGCAGGAAATGAGCGACGACGAGTTCGACCGTCGCCTGCGTGAAGCCTTGATGCGGAACCCGCAGCTCATCATCGAAGCGGTGGAGGCCTACCGGTCAGAGCTCCAAGCCCAAGCCGAAGCCGCTACCGAGGATGCTGTCCGCGCCGCGATGCCATCACTGATAGCGGGCGAGAGCGGCGTGGCGTTCGGCGCGACTGAAGACAAAGCTAACGTCGTGATCGTCGAGTTCTTTGACTATCATTGCGGTTTCTGCCGGCGCGCGATGGACGAAGTCCTCGGACTGCTGCGAGATGAGAAGAAACTGCGCGTGGTTTTCCAAGAGCTCCCCGTGCTGCGCGAGGAATCGCGCGAAGCCGCCCTCGCCGCTCTGGCGGCCGCAGAGCTCGGTGACGATGAGTATCGCAAGACCCACCTGGCCTTCATGCGCCACAATGGCCTTCTCGACGAAGCGGCCATTGAGCGGATCATCAAGAACGCCGGGATCAGCGTGAAAAAGTACAAGGACGTTCGCAAGAACAAAGCCGAACTGCTGAACGACCGGCTTGCCGCTTCCAGCGCACACGGACAAAATTTCGGTGTTCAGGGCACGCCGTACTTTATTCTCTTCAACACAGAGACTGGCGCCCTACAATTGATCGAGGGTTACCAAGCCGGCTCTATCGAGCAAGCCTTTAGCGCCGTTCGAGGCTAACGCTCGCAGAGCGCTGCCACATCCCGCTACCAAAAAGAAAAAAGGCCTGCCGGTTCTCTGGCAGGCCTTTTCTCTGTCCAGGATTGCCACGACCACAGACAAAAAAAGGGCTGGCACGAGGCCAGCCCTTCGAAGTCTCTCGGTACAGATCGATTAGAAGTCGATCTGTGCACCGAAGAACACGAAACGACCAAAGCTGTCGTAGATCTGCGGGAACGTGTTGCCGTTACCCGGAGCTGTACCAACGATGGACGACAATGGTGGATCGTTGTCCAGGATGTTGTTGATACCAGCACGCAGCGTGATCATGTCATTAACCGGATAGATCGCCGAGACGTCGAGGTAGTTCTGCGAATCCAGCTCGGAGTTGATCGGGGCAACGTTCGCACCGAAGGCTTCGACACCGTCAACAAAGCGCCATGTGGCGTTGAGCGACAGGTCGATTGGCGTCGTCCACGTGGTGCGGAACTGGTGACGCCACTCTGGAGCAGCAGGACGTTCGATCGTCGTACACTGACCACCGTAGAAGCCGGCACAATCGAAGCTGTCTTCACCCGGAAGTGGGGTGATTTCGAGCTTCTCGAGCCACGTACCAACGAAGTTGAAGCGCAGATCGCCAAGACCTTCACCCAGCTCCATTTCGTAAGATGCGTTCACGTCAAGACCCGACGTTGCCAGCTCACCCGTGTTCACGTTCGTTGCAGTGATAAAGCCCGTCTGGTTAGCCCAAAGCGTGCCGCCGTTACCACGGTTGACGAGCGAACAGAAGAAATCGTCACCGGTGTTGAGGCAGTTGTTCAGCGCCAGTTCCTCTGGAACCGTGTCGATGAAGTCCTCAACCGTGATGTCGAAATAGTCGAGCGAGACCGTCAAACCTGGCAGGAACGACGGGGTGATCACAGCACCGATGGTGAACGTGTCCGACGTTTCTGGATCGAGGTCGGGGTTACCACCAGTCAGGTTGTTGAACTGGCCAGCTGGGTTGTCGGCGATGTTACCGTACTGAGCAGCCGTGACACCCGTGTTCGCACACTGAGCAGCGGTAGCCGCAGGCGTGGTGCCAGCGCATGGGTCAAAGATGCCGTTCGAGCCCACCGACAGGTCGAACAGACCGATACCTTGGACCGTGAACAGGTCGAAGATGTTCGGTGCACGAACTGCACGCTGGTACGAACCACGGAAGCGAACGTCGGTGGTTGGCGCCCAGTCAGCACCGAACTTGTACGAGTTCGTTTCGAAGTTTTCATAGCTCGAGAAACGGTAAGCGGCGTCAACACCGAGGATCTCAGCCCAAGGCTGACCTTGCATCAGCGGAAGGTTAAGCTCGGCAAACACGTCGAGCACATCAACCCGACCCTGAATGGGGTTCGTTGGGCCACCTTGACCAGCACCGTCGCCAGTTTGGAAACCGCGGTCTGGGTTCGATTCCACGAAGTCCTCACGGTACTCAATACCGAAAGCGACTGCGGCGCCGTCAGTGGAATAAGGCGACTTGAAGCCGTACTCAGTCAAATCACCTGTGACGAGAGCCGACAGAACCCACTGCTTGGTGTCGCCGTCACGGTTCAGGGGGCTAACGATGTAGTTCACAGCAGCTGGATCAGGAGCAGCACCCGAGAAGATGTCATAAGGAACACAGTTCGGATCGTTGTTCGAAGGATCGTCATCGACGTTCACACGACACGCGACACCACCGTTGCCGTCATCAACAGCATAGAGAGCACGCTGAATGTTCTGGATCGACAGGTCGTTGTTATAGACGTCGATACGGTGCGTGTTCGAGTACATCGCATAGATGTCGTAATCGAACGCCGAGTCACCGATCTGACCACGTGCACCGATGGTACCACGGAACGTGGTGTGACGGATGTCTTGGTTCCGCTCACCGCCTTCAACGTTACGGCGAAGGATAAGGACAGGAGCAACACCGTCGGCTGCAAGAGCAGCACGGTCGGGCATCATGTCGAAGACGGGGTTGCCGTCATCGTCCGTGTCGAGAGCACCGTCAGCGATCTCGCCGCAGAGGAAGTCAACTTGCTGAGCCGAGAGAAACGGGTTGTCGCAGTTGATGCCGCCGTTCGAACCCGAAACACCCAAGCCGAACACGCCCGAAGGAGCGATCTGCGAGTTCGTGCGGTTATCCATGAACTGGAACTCGGAGTAAACTTCGAGTTTGTCGTTCACTTCGTAGTTCACGAAGAAACCAGCGCTGTAACGTTCGTTCGGACGCTGGAAGTGGTTGAATGGGTTGAAGTTGAAGGTATCGGAGACAAAGTTCCGATCAACAAACTCACCGGCAGCCGGATCAACGCGAGCCCAGACCGAACCGTTCGGGAAAGCGTAACCGCTGTCGAGTTCGAGGAGGTTCGAGAACTGGTTGGTCGACGAACCTGCACAGGTGAACTCCGTACCGTCGTTGCGGGTACCGAGAGCACACTGTGAGTAGTCGTAGTCAGCTTGCAGCAGCTCTTCGACGTGCTGATAGCCAGCATACGCTTGGAACGAACCTTTACCGCCGTCGAACGAACCGCCCCAGATGGCCGTGATGTCAAAGGCACCGCCGCCCGTAGTGCTGCCATTAGGAACGGCATACTGGTCAGGGTTGCCAGCAGCGAACTCTTCCAGAAGGCTCTGGATATCATTGTCGTTGTTGTGCTGGAAGAACGAACCGTTGGCGTCAATGCGGAAGCCTTCGAATTCATCATCAAGGATGAAGTTCACAACACCTGCAACAGCGTCAGCACCGTAGGTAGCCGAAGCACCACCGGTCAGGACGTCGACCTGCTTCACAAGGGCAGCTGGGATGAAGTTCACGTCGGGTGCGTAAACGTTGACCGAGCCATAGGGCATACGGCGACCGTTCATCAGCGTCAGCGTCCGGCTGGCACCCAAGCCGCGAAGGTTGATCGACGCCGTACCGGTCGAGCCGTTGGCGAGGTTTGCACCTTGCGCCGCAAAGGCTTGTGGCAGGTTGTTGATCAGGTCTTCGACCCGAAGCGTACCTTCAATGTCGAAGGCCTCAGCGCTGACCGTGGTGACGGGGCTGGTTTCAACCAGGTTGCCATCACGCTGGATCAACGAGCCGGTGACGCGAATAACGTCGCCTTCGTCTTCATCGTCTTGCGCAAGAGCGGCTGCTGGCAGGGCCGTTGCCGCGACTGCGGCAAGCAGAGAGCTCTGCAGGAGCCAATTGCTTTTCTTTGTCAGTTTCATGTTTGTCTCGCTCACTGGTGGACACAGGATAGACGCAGTGCACATGCCCGCCCCCCCACACGGCGGCAGTCACATGACTGTCATCGTGGACAGTGGAGAACGTCACATTTCGGGTCAACTCTCTGACCGGCGTCTAAGGGTTTTGAGTTAACAGTTATGTCCATTCTGCAACACACCACCGCAATGGCGCGGTAATGTGTTGAATTTATGGCCGGTTAACGGCAACACGCCACGAATAGCTGTCACCGAAACAGCAACTTTTCCGCTAGTAAGTGTAACGAATCTCGCGCCGAACACGAAGATTTCCTGTGACATCCTCTCAGCAACATATCGAGTAACGAAAAAGCCCGCCGACGATGCGGCGGGCTGATTCTTCAGTTCGAATGTCGGGACTGCGTTACAGACCGCCAGGGCCGCAGTCCTCGGCGAGGAACCGAGTGATACCCTCGTAGAGCTTGATCTGATGACGGTAGTAAAGCGTGTTGTAGAAGTGATCGGCTTCTTTGAGGACGAGTGTCTGAACCATGTCGTCCTTACCCGCTTGCTCGACGGCACGCATGTACCGCTTGAAGTGCTCATAAGGAACACGCTGGTCCACGTCGCCGTGGATGAGCAACATAGGAACGTTGATCTTCGAGACTTCGTCGAGCGGGTTAATACCGGAGTAGCGACGCTCGGCAAACTCGTCTGAAGCTTCGAGAGTGCTCTCTTGGTTATACTTCTTCTGAAGCTGCGTATCGAGGACGGCGGCACCAGGCAGCACACACTGATAGATCTGATCTTCACGGGTAGCGGCGACCGCAGAAGCGTAACCACCGTAAGACCAACCGTACATCGCTAGGCGATCCGCATCGGCCAGACCGCGGTCGACGAGATACAACATGCCGTCGTCCTTGTCGTCCTGCATCTTGAAGCCACCCTGGCCCAAGAAATCGATGTAGTGCTTCTGACCCCAACCACGCGACGCCATGAATTGCGGCTGGAACACCATATAGCCGCGGCTCGCGAGCATCTGAGCCCACTCATCAAAGTCAGGCATCTCGCCGACAAAAGGTCCGCCATGAGGCATAGCCACTGTTGGGTATGGAGGCTCACCCACATTCGGGATTGTGATGTAACCCCGGATCGTACGGCCATCACGAGCGGTGTACTCAACAAACTCGACGTCGGCTAACTGCTCCGGTTGGATTTGCGGTGAATGGCTACCGATCTTCGAAATTGAGCCGTTGTTCACAAGGTAGTACGTACCCGGATCGCGAGGCCCGACGTTGAACACGATGTATTTCAGACCATCCTTCGACATTGTCCGAATGGACAGATTGTACGCATTAGGAACGACCTGCGCCAGCTGCGCATACACACCTTCAACTTCCTTATCGAAAAACACCACCTGGGGCTTCGGACCGTAATAATCGAACCCGATCACTTCATCAGGGCGGTCATACGAATTTGGATGGTTGATGGTCCGGCGAACATCTGCAGCCTCATCACGGAAGATAAGATCGCCGTACTCACCCTTCTCCCAATCGAATTCCCAGAGGCCGTAAACATCGTTGCCGTTCGTAGTGATGACATATCCCTTAGACGGATCATCCTTCATGAACCCGGCTGGCGAGAAGTCTTCGAAGTCGAACGAGTCTCGGCGAAGAACTTCCTTCCAACGCGTCTCGCCGGGCGCCCGACCGTAGAAGATAAATTCTTTGGTCGCTGCATCGTAGCCGGAAGCGGAACGAGCGTTGCCCGCGGCGTCAAACGCAGCAGTTGCTACTTTATCGTTGCCCTTGAGAATCAGCGACCGCGCACCAGTCTGTAGGTTGAGCTTGTAGTACGCTCGCGGACGGAAAGCAGCAAACGGGTCATCCCGGCTGATAGCATTGCCGGTAGAAACGAGCACAATGTTTTCCTCATCGGGAAGCTGTCGCTCGAAGTCGGCATTACCGAAGTCCTGGAACTTCTTGGTACGAATATTATAGGCCGAAACCCGGTTTGCGAACACGCCCCGGTTGAACCCGCGGATGCGCTTATAGAGGCGCTGACGCACGGTGAAGCCAAGAACTTCGTTACTGGCCCAAAAGAGCGACGTGTACTCCATCGGGTCGGCGCTCAGGCGAACGGGCCGTTTGGCCAAATCGTCGGTTTCGTAGATCTCCACGATGGGATCACCTTCGCGGCTATCGATCTTCATCAGCGCCATGTGTTTGCCGTCAGGTGACAAACTGACCTGCTGGATCACTTCGCGAAGAGCAAAAATTTCGAGTGGGATCGGCTCTTGAGCTGAGGCTACGCCGTAGAACGACGAACCCAGAGCAGATGCCACGATGGCAAGGCCCCGTACGATCGATTTGAACATATTTAACCCCTGGACTTTTGTTACCGCACGCTAAGCCAACTTACGCTGGTTTGAAACGCTTAGAAACGCCCTGCGACGATACTTTTTCTTAAGTGCACTTACAAAAAAGCCCGCAGCGGAAGCTGCGGGCTCTGTTATTCACTCCGTAGGACCTACTGGAAGTCTTTCCGGAAGCTGATGAAGTATTGACGTCCATCAAGGTCATAGCCGTTGCCGATTGGAACGTTCGACCGGGAGAACACTTCAGAGCTATCCACGAGTGGTGGCTCTTCGTCGAACACGTTGTCGATACCAACGATCAGGCGCCATGTGTCGGCCTGATAGCGGTAAGAAACCGTGTGCTCGAAGTACTCTTCAGCGAAGCCAACGTCACGGCAGAGCGTGTCGCCACCGTCAACGCCGTCGATCGTCGTTTCGATACCCAAGCAGGTGTTCGAGAACGCGTTCTCACGGGCCACGACCGCACCGGCGCTGTTCAGCAGCTCACCCGTGTTCGCATCACGCGTGATTGTGTCGCTGAAGTCCGAACTGGTCAGCTCGTACGAAGCGCCTGCAGCCAGGTTGTCCAGAGCAACAGCATCGTCGAACGACAACAGGCCGGTGAACACTGGGAAGCCCTCAACGGTGCCGCGGTCTTCGCGGATCGTCAGGTAAGGAGTACCCAGGGCCGAACCGAAGAGGTCGACACCACCAGCTTCCTGACGGACTTCACCAACGTAGCGCGTTGTCCAAGTGACGCGGTGCGCATCAGCGATATCCAACGTGAACTGAGCGTTACCCGTGTACTCTGGGAAGCCAAACTCACCGACGAAGTCCTCACGCTGCTCCTCGAACGTATCGGGATTGATGAACAGCTGAGCACGCTCTTCGAGCTTGTTGACCCGGATGTTCGCGCCGAAGTCCAGAGGCGTGTCAAACGCTTCAAACTCGGTCGAGAACGTCAGGTTGTAGTCGAAACCAGCAACCGTGTCCTTGTCTTGGTTAAGGAAGCCAGCTTCCACAAAGTCAATCAAACCACGGCCATTAGGCGTGTTGTTGTACGACAGACGATCGCAAGAGAGCGAGCGAGGCTGACCTGGGCCACGACCGAAGCAGTCACCCACGAGGAACGCTGCGCTCGGCTCGATGATCGAGTCTTCGATCTCAATGTCATAATAGTTGACGTTGAGGTTCAGATCGAAGCTGTCGAACCAAGGTTGCTCGAACGCGAAGCCAGCGGTGAACGAGGTCGATGTCTCTGGACCAATGTTCTCAGTACCGCCCGTCTCGATCTCAATGCCCGTGACGTTGAAGGTGTTACCTTGAGCCGGGTCGAAACCGACGGTCGTTGGGTCACGGCCTTCACGCGTACAGTTGGCAAGCAGAGCCAGACCGTCTTCGTCCTGACGACGTGGGTCGAGGTTTGGATCGTAGACAACGCCACCACCAGGTTGGATCGAAATCGCAGCCTCTGGAACCGCACAAGGGTCGAACACCTGAGTGAAGCCTGAAATGCCGTTGATGAAGTTCTCGCGCAGGTTAGGTGCACGGAACGACGTACCATACGACGCCTTCAGAAGAAGCGGGTCAAACGGACGCCAGCCAGCTTTCGTCGAGTAAGTCCAAGCCGAGCCATAGAATTCGTCTTCCGTCCAGCGAGCTGACGCTTCAACGTTCAGCTCACGGAAGAGAGGTTGATTGGCCGCGACCGGAATGATCGTCTCGAAGAACGCTTCACGTGTCCACTTCTCACCCTCAGCACCGAGGTCAGAGAAGAAACCGAACAACAGGCCTTCGGCCGCATCAGCATCTGGCTCGGAGTCGATCGAGTCGATACGATACTCGATACCCGCAGCAACGCCGATGGCACCGGCAGGTGTCTCAAGGATGTCACCCGAAATAAAGGCGTTGAAGAGCGTCTGTTCGTAGATCGTGTCGAAGCTACGCGTCGAGAACAGGTAGGCCCGCTCCTCGTCAGTCAACTGACCGTTAACGTCTTGCAGCAGCGAAGGCGTGAACAAGTTGACCGGCACACAGCCTTGAACAAGGTCTGGCTGCGCCAAGCCTGGGTTCGAGAGACCATCGACATCACAAGGACCGCCGGGGAGCTCGAGGAGCGCACCGATAGCGTCGTTGGTGTCAGAATCAATTTCCCCGTCACCGTCGAGATCCGTCGTCGGGTCCCAGCCGAGTGAGAGAGCCAACCGGTCGTCACGGATACCTGGGCGATCCGACGTACCTTTGGAACGGGTGTAAAGCGCCGAAGCTTCCCAGTTCCAGTTGCTCATCTGACCAAAGTTGAGCTGAGGGAGGTCGCCACGAACGCCGGCGAGGAAACGAGCTTGCTCGAGAACCGTTTCGGAGATCGTCCGGTCTCCATCAACCGACACACCAGCAGACACCGGCTGAGGACCAACTGGACCACCAAAGAGGCCGAAGAGCTCCGGCGTACATGCAGCGGGGCCGAAGCCGAAACAGTTCGCGTTACCGCCGATCTGACGGAAGTCGCCAGCGTTCGGGTTGGCGTAGTAGTTCCGGAAAGGATCGCGATAGCCGTCCGAGTTGATCAGGTCATCCTCTGCAAGACCACAATCCACGCCGTTCGGCTGGTTGGGGTTACAAGGGTTGAACGGGTTGCTGCCCGGAACATCTGGGAACAGGCCAGCCGCACCGGAGTCGCCATTCGATTCAAGGCGAACATAGAGAGCCTCGAAGAACGGCGTGATGTTCATGTCGCCTTCGAAGGTGTACTCACCGTAGCCCATGATCGAGAACTTCTTCTGCTCTCGGATCAGCGACCCTTCCAGGTCTTCGGTGTTCGTGAAGTTCGGGAAGAAGACGTCGGCAACGCCGTCTTGGTTGCGGTCGATTGGAACACCAAAGAGGCCGGTGTCTGAGTAATCCGCGAGAATGTTACCTTCGCCCGGTGTGTAGTAGGCCGAACCAAAGGTAAGAGCGCCCGTCTGCTCGAAGAAGCGCTGGTTGAAGCCCGTGGAGATACAGTCAACGTCAGTCGGCGCACCAACAAGACCACCCGAATCGGCCAGGTTGATCGCGTCCGTGGCGATGTCGATCCGGCGGATCTCACCATCGAGGGTCTCTTCGTAGTTAGCAACACAGCCCGAGAGGTAAGGACGGTCACCGAATGTAACTTCTTCAACGAAGTCGTACTCAGCGCCGATACCGATGAAGCCTCGGTCTGTGTTCTTACCCCAAGCACCGGAGAACGTGTAGTCGTTGCCGCCACCGAACTCGTTGTAGTCACCCGAAGCGAAGAACTCGAAGCCTTCGAAGTCTTGGCGGAGGATAGCGTTACCCACACCGGCAACGGCGTCCGAACCATAGATCGACGATGCACCGTCGAGGAGCAGGTCGTAAGTGTCGATGAGCGAGCCAGGAAGCAGGTTGATCGAAGGCTGCGTCGGAGCGCCTTCCACACCAGCCGGCGCCATGCGGCGGCCGTTGATCAGAACCAGCGTACGGCTAGCACCAAGACCACGAAGGTTCAGTGTTTGCGAACCTGGACCGTTGTCCAGAACGAAGCCGTTGAACGTTGCGTCGATTTGCTGACCAGCGGCGGCCGTCGATTCTTGCAAAATGGCGGCTGGGTCCAAAAGACCAGCGCCCAGAGACTGCTCAGTGGTGATCTGTTGCAGCGGCGAGATCGAGGTGAATGTCGAACGACGGATGCGCGAACCGGTGACGGTCACCGTATCGCTATCGTCTGCCTCGTCTTCGTCTTCCTCGATGATTTCGACAGGTTCAGCCGGAGCCGGGTCCTGAGCGAAGGCCATTCCGGCGGTCAGCGCGAACGCTGAGGCGCCAGCGGCGAGCGCCAACTTCACTTTGGTTTCGCGCAACAGCGCGAGTTCTGTATCGACAGCCATTTTCTATCCTACCCCTGTGCCGATGCCCGGCACGATGAAGAAAAGCGAGAGTCGTGCACACGACTCCCTCCCCGACGCGGTGATGATGCCTACACCACGCCCTGGTTGGCAGGATCATCGCTGAGGGGCGTTTCTGTCAATGCGGAAAGGTGTCTTAACCTCTGTTTAGGCTCCGTTGACCGGACGTTTCTTTGAAACGGTGCATTTTTGTCACAACGATGTCACCTAAAATTGGATGCATTCCGTCGCGAGCGCGCAACCCTAAGGTTTACCGAGTGTTGCGAAGTTGGTGCGCTGCAGCAACTTAGGAGATTTTGCCATGCTCGGGAGAGCTGGCTGAGCCGTATTTTCGCGTCGGCATTCGCCCGGAGAGATAAGCCAAGCGCCCGGCCTCAACCGCAAGTTTCATCGCGCGCGCCATACCAATCGGGTCCTGCGCCTCGGCAATTGCGGTGTTCAAGAGCACCGCATCACAGCCCAGTTCCATCGCGATAGCGGCGTCGGAGGGCGTACCGATTCCCGCATCCACAAGCACAGGGACACCTGCTTGCTCAGCGATCAGCCGCAAGTTGAGCTTGTTCTGCAGGCCCAGGCCCGACCCGATCGGAGCACCGAGCGGCATGATGGCCGCCGCACCGGCATCTTCGAGCCGCCGCGCCATCACAGGATCATCGGATGCATAAACCATCACGTCGAAGCCATCGGCTACGAGCATCTCGAGCGCGCGCAGGGTTTCGACCATGTCGGGGTAAAGCGTCTCCGGATCGGATAGCACTTCGAGTTTGACGAGGTTCCAGTCGCCAGCCTCTCTCGCCAGCCGAAGCGTCCGAACCGCATCCTCACCGGTGAAACATCCAGCTGTGTTGGGCAAAAACGTGAACCGGTCGGGCTTGAGATAATCCACGAGCATCGGCTCGTTAGGGTCGGTCAGGTTCACCCGCCGCACCGCGACGGTCACCATCTCCGCGCCGGCAGCCTCAGCCGCATCGGCGTTTTCTTGGTAGTCTCGATACTTGCCAGTGCCGACGATCAATCGCGAATGGAATGTGCGGCCTGCCACGACCCAGCTATCCGAAGAGGTCCCACCGCACTGCTCTAGCTGCGCCATTAGCCGCCCCCGACAAACCGAACGATTTCAATTTCATCGCCCTGGAGCAGCTCAACCTCAGAGAACTGAGAGCGCGGGACAATGGCGCGGTTCCGTTCCACCGCCACCTTGCCACCGACGATGCCGAGCGTTTTGAGCAGCGCGTCGACACGGGTGCCCACAGCCACAGAGCGAGGCTCACCGTTCAGGACCAAGGACACTTTTTGGCCCGCGGGCGCGGATGACGTTTGCGTATTCATACCAAATGCCTGCTAGGAGGCTCGCATGAACGGTTCAAGCGCAAAGCCTTATATCGCGGTGCTCAACGGCCCGAATTTGAATCTGCTGGGCACGCGTGAGCCTGAAACCTATGGGCACGACACCCTAAAAGATATCGAGACACGGTGCGCAGCGAAGCTGGCAAAGACGGATTACGACTTGCGATTCGCCCAGACCAACGGCGAAGGCGAGTTGGTGACGCTGGTCCAAAATTGTCGTGATGCATCAGTAGTTTTGATCAATGCGGCGGGCTATACGCATACCTCTGTGGCTCTGCTCGATGCGCTGAAAACCGTCGAATCGCCGGTCATTGAAGTGCATCTGTCGAACCCCGCAGCGCGCGAAAGTTTCCGTCACCACTCGGTGATCGCACCAGCTTGTACCGGGGTAATCGCAGGTTTTGGCGCCCACAGCTACCTGCATGCTCTTGACGCGGCCCTCGCTCTCCTAGATGCCCGTTGAGTTGGCGAGAGAGCGCCAACGCCGGCAAGAAGGAAGACCCCCGAATGGCGAAAGGCCTGGACGACGATCTCAGCATCGTTCGCGAACTTGCAAATGTCCTCGCGGACACCGGACTGACCGAAATTGAGCTTGAGCGCGGTGGTATGAAGCTGCGGGTCGCTCGGCAAATCAATCAGACTTTGGTGGAAGCTGCGCCCGCTATGGCGCCCGTGGCCATGGCGGCAGCACCCGTGGCCGCTGCTGCCACTCCGGACGCTGCGACGGCTGAGGCCGCCCCGCTGCCGAAGGGCGATCCGGTCAAGTCGCCTATGGTCGGCACGGCTTACCTGTCGCCATCGCCAGGCGCGGACGCTTTCATTAATGTCGGCGACACGGTGGCAGAGGGTGATACCCTGATGATCGTCGAAGCCATGAAGACCATGAACGCCATCAAAGCGCCTCGCGCTGGTAAGATTTTGGAGATCTTGGCTCGTAACTCCGAACCCGTGGAGTTCGACGAAGTTCTCGTGGTCCTAGGGAACTAGGCCGATGTTCAAGAAGGTTCTCATTGCCAATCGCGGCGAGATCGCGATGCGGGTTCATCGTGCCTGCCGTGAACTGGGCATCCAAACCGTCGCCGTTCACTCCACCGCTGACAGCAAAGCCATGCATGTCCGCCTTGCCGACGAGAGCGTTTGCATTGGCCCTGCTCAAGCCAAGGACAGCTACCTCAACATCGCCGCGATCGTCTCTGCGGCAGAGATCACCGGTGCCGACGCCATCCACCCTGGCTATGGCTTCCTGTCGGAAAATGCCCGCTTCGCCGACATCGTGAAAGCGCATGGCATCACCTTCATCGGGCCATCGGCGGAGCACATCCGCACCATGGGCGACAAGATCGCCGCTAAGAAAGCCGTAGGGGACCTCGGCATCCCACTGGTACCAGGCTCACCGGGCGCCCTCGCTGATTTCGAAGAAGCGAAGGCAGCGGCCTCTCAAATCGGCTACCCTGCCCTCATCAAGGCCGCTTCCGGCGGCGGTGGTCGCGGCATGAAGCTGGTGGAAGAAGAGAGCCAGCTCGAAGAACAACTCCAGGCCGCTCAGCAAGAAGCCCTGGCCGCCTTCGGCGATGGCTCTGTCTACATTGAGCGCTACCTGAAACAGCCTCGCCACATCGAGATCCAAATCGCTGCGGATAGCCACGGTAACGTCGTGCACCTGGGCGAGCGCGATTGCTCACTGCAGCGTCGCAACCAAAAAGTGCTCGAGGAAGCCCCCTCGCCCGTGCTCACCGCGGAAGAGCGGGCGAAGATCGGCGAGACCACGCGTAAGGCGATCCAAGGACTCGGCTATCTCGGCGTCGGCACCGTGGAATATCTCTACGAGAACGGCGAGTTCTTCTTCATCGAGATGAACACCCGGCTACAGGTCGAACACCCGGTTACGGAACAAGTGACGGGCATCGACCTCGTCCGCGAACAAATTTCGATCGCCGCGGGCAACCCGCTTTCCTTCACGCAAGAGGATGTGACCTTCACCGGCCACGCCATTGAATGCCGGATCAACGCCGAAGACCCGCGGACCTTCGTGCCGTCGCCGGGTAGGATCCAAGAGTTCCACGCCCCTGGCGGCCTTGGTGTGCGTTTCGATTCGGCAGTCTACGACGGGTACGACATCCCGCCCTTCTACGACTCGATGATCGGCAAGCTGATCGTCTTCGGTGACAACCGCGAGCTCGTCATTGCCCGCTTGCGCCGCGCGCTGGAAGAGACCGTGTTGGCTGGCATCAACACCACCATTCCTCTGTTCGAAGACCTCCTCGACGACGAGGACTTCAAGACCGGTGACTATCATATTCACTGGCTAGGTGAGTGGTTGGCCAAACAAGAAGAGGCTGGCGAGGGATGACCCTGGCGAACAGGCTAACGCTGTTTCGCGCGGGTCTGGTCTTTCCGTATGCGCTGCTGGCGCTGAACGGACAACGGACCCTCGCAGCCATCCTGTTCGCTATCGCCGCCGCCACAGACCTGCTCGACGGCTACATTGCCAGGCGCCGCCAAGAAGAGACGCCGCTCGGGCGCGTTCTCGACCCCATCGCCGACAAGATGCTGACCATCACGGCACTGATCGTTCTCACTGCGGTGCAGACGTTCTCCGGATGGCTCCTCGCCGGCGTGGTGATCATCGCTGTGCGGGAGATCTGGGTAGCAGGCTTGCGCGAAGGCCTCATCGCCAACGATGCTGAACTGCCTGTCTCGGTCTTCGCCAAGGCGAAAACAACCGCACAATTGCTAGCGCTCTTTCTACTGACCTTTGGCGATACGCTTGTGGGCTACGCGATGTTCTGGATCGCCGTCGCGCTGACCGTGTTCACCGGTTGGTCGTACACAGCCACCAGCTTCAAAGTCTTTAGCTTTGAAGCTGACGAGCCCACCGACACGGACACCGTTCACTGAAGACTTAACCCGTCCAGGCTGACGTTAGCTCTTTGGCATCCATCCGTGCACGCTCTTTAGGCTGCGCTGCCGCGGTACCGATATAGACGAACCCTGCCACACGCTCATCGGGGCCCAGCTTCATCGCCTCAGCGACTTGGGCATCAAAGGCGTACCATTCGGTGAGCCACTGCGCGGCATAGCCTGCAGCCCCTGAGGCAATCACGAGGTTTTGCGCAACGGCACCAGCCGTCAGCACCTGCTCCCATTCCGGCGTCTTGTGCTCCTTGTTCACCGAGCTGATCACCGCCACCACGAGCGGCGCGCGGGTAAAACGGCCCCGCTCCAGCGCGAGCACGTCGTCACCGGCTTCCGCGTTGCTCGCCGCGAAGGCACCGGCCAACACCTCACCAAAGGCAGCACGCGCCTCACCCTCAAAGGTGATGAACCGGAACGGATGCACGCGGCGATGATCCGGCACACGCGCTGCCATCCGCAGCAGCGCCGCGGTTTCGTCGGCGCTCGGCCCAGGCCCCTGCATCTGCGCTGCCGTTAGGCTTCGCCGCGTGGCGAGATAGTTCAGCGTCGATTGTTGCACGGAGGGCGCAGGCATCTCGTCGCCAAGATGCGGCGCGGTCGGGAGGTGTTCGGTCCAAGAGGTCATGTCGGTCGTATAAAGAATGACCAACGTTCGCGCTAGAAGTTCCGGCGTAGCCAATCGATAGGCCCTTTGGCCTTCTGCCCCGCCCGCAATTGCAGCGCCGTGGCCTGGGTCCGCGCCACAGCACCGTCGGCCAGCCCACGGGCCGCTTCAGCGAGCGCAGCGATAGCAGGGTCCATGCGGGTCAAGATCATGTCCGCCGGTTCCGTGGCCAAACCTTCCGCCTCGAAAGCCTCGGTCACCATTGCTGTGACGGGCAAGCCGACCAACCTCGCACCATCGGCTTTGACGGGGCTTCCCTTCAGCGCCGTAGCCAAGCTGCTGGCGAGTTCAGCCAGCCGGGCGGTGACCACCGGGACCATAGTGGCTTCCTCGTGGTGGGCCTTCCCCATCAAGACACGCCGAGCCGTCTCTTCAGCTTTCTCCGCAGACAGATTGAACGTCACCGCGAGATCATCAGCCAGATGACCTGGGCCCAAATCCACGCTCACCGACGCAGCGGGCTGACTGCCGTGAAAACTCATCACCTTGGTGTGCCAGCGATCAAACAGGATCAACGGCGGACGATCATCCTCGGGCTCCAGGTCGAGCGCCGCAGCGACGGCTTCTTCTGGGGAGATCACGCCTTGCAGCTCAAGCCCCACCTTGCGGCATGTCTGTTCAAGGGACGTCAGAAACGACAGGGCGCTGACAAAGGCACAAACATCGACCTCGAGGGTTTGCGCAGGCTGGCCCACGGCGCTGCCTTCAGCCTCTTTGCCGTCGAGCTGAACACGGGCCGCGTCGGCGCTGATCATCGCAAGATCATCACCGCCAGCGCGGCTCACCGCGGCTTCGATGGCATCAGAAAGATCCGTATGGCTCACTTGTCGGCCAATATGCGCCGATACGTTGAGCGTCTGGCAAGTCGTCGCCCAGAACGGCAAACAAGCTACCACGTCGCCTTGCGGCTCAAGAGCTTCCAAGCGTTCGGCGGCATCAGCACGCAGCGTGCCCTTGCGCGTCAACAGGCACGGCGCCCGGCGAAACTCGCCGTTGCCATCCGCCAGCATTGTCACGTGACCTGAGAGGAAGAGCGTGCTCGCCAAGGCGCCGCCCTCCTATTCCGCCTTGGGCTGATAGTAAGCCCAGTCAGGATCGCGAAGATCAAGATAGTTCAGATTATCGCCCACGCTGCCGATACCGGCATCAAGCGACTGCAAGCGTTCTAGCGCCTGGGCCGTGCCGTCTGCGGGCAACATCGCCTCAAACCCGTTGCGGAAACGGAGGTCATAGCGACGTCCACCGACAGCCTTGATCACCGCCGTGCGGGTGTAGAGCACAGGATAACGGCGCAGCAGGGTCAAGAACTCACCCACCTCGGCAGGGTTGTTGGTGCCTGATACCACGGGAAACTCAGGATAATCCGTGGGCTCTGTCCGAGCCATCAAGATGCCTTCACCGTCCATGACGAAATAGGCACCATCCGCCCGCTGATAAAGCGCTCGAGGGCTCCGGCTAGAAACCGAAAGGTGGAGCGTATCGGGGTAGAGCTTTTGCACTGCCACGTCGGCCACCGGTCCAAGCTCTTTCATGCGAGTACGGATCTTATCAGGGTCAATCAGGAATAATGGGCGGCCGATGATACTGCCGCGCTGGTCATCTTTAAGCGCGCCCATGATCTGGCGCGTCGACAGGTCATCACCGCCGGCGATGGTCACACGCATGACGTTGGCACCGAACCCTCGCGCCACATGCTCAGGCGCAGCCGCAATCCGCTCTGGCATGGTGCCCAAGGTTCCGGAAAAAAGGCTCAGCAGGAAGATGAACAGACCACCCGCCACAACGCCCATCAGGCATAGCTGAAAGGCACCGGCGGCGAGCAAGCCCGCACTCTGATCCAGGCGTTGCCCGAGCTTCTCCATCTTCCCAGCAGGACGACGGGCAATCTTGCGGGTTGTTTTTTTGGCGGGCCTACGCGCCGTCGTCCGCTTAGCGGGGGCTTTACGAGCAGGTTTTTTTGTTACCTTCGGCACGACGCGTCTTCGACCATCCACTGCACCAACTCACTGAAGCTGATGCCGCGATAGGCGGCCTGCTCGGCGGACAGCGAGGTGGGTGTCATTCCCGGTTGGGTATTCACCTCCAGGATAAACAGGCCGTTAACCCCGTCCTCTTCGTTCCAGCGAAAATCCACCCGCGACAAGCCACGACAGCCCATCACGCGTCCTGCTTCGGCGGCCATCCGCAGCGCTTCCGCAGTCACGTCGTCGGGTAGCTCAGCGGGGATCACGTGAGGCGCAGCGTTGGCGGAGTACTTCGCTTCGTAGTCGTAGAAGGCGGCCTGGATCTCCGTCACAGCGAGTGCCTCGTCACCCTTCAGCGCCACGGTCAGCTCCCGGCCGGGGATATAGGCTTCCACCATGGCCTTGCCGCCATAGACCGGATCGTTGAGCAGCTCGGCAGCTGGCGCGGGTTCACTCTCTTCGCGGATGATCACCACACCGAAGGTCGAGCCCTCGGCAATGGGTTTCAGCACATACGGCACCGCCATGGGATGGCGCCCGTCCAAGTCTTTCGCGGTTACCACCCGTCCTGGCGGTACGGTGAGCGCTTCGGCGCTCAACACATCCTTCGCGCGGACCTTGTCCATGCACAGCGCCGAGGAAAGCACGCCCGAATGGGTGTAAGGGATGCCCATAAACTCAAGCAGCCCCTGCACCGTTCCGTCCTCGCCGTAGGGGCCGTGCAGCGCGTTGAAGATCACGTCAGGCCCCTGCCCGCCAAAGCTCGCGCGGATCTGCTGATCCACCTCGCGGGTGACGTCGACGGTCTCCACCTCGTAGCTATTGATCTTGCTCAGCGCATCGGCAGCCGTGCGCCCAGAGACAAGGCTCACCTCCTTCTCCGAAGAAAAGCCGCCCATCAGCACGAGGATTTTTTTGGTCACGCCGGTCTCCCGATCCGCTTGATCTCCCACTCGAGCGCGTAGCCGAGCTGAGACTGAACATCGGACCGAATACTTTCACCGAGGTTTTCAAGATCCGCCGCACTGGCGTTGCCGCGGTTGATCATGAAGTTGGCGTGCAGCTCGGACATTTGCGCGTCGCCCACCACGCGCCCCCGTCCGCCCACGGCGTCCACGGACTGCCAAGCTGACCGTCCGCCCGACAGCGCGGGGTCAGGGTTCTTGAACGTGGACCC
>JABSRH010000041.1 GCA_013215175.1 Parvularculaceae bacterium
AAAATAGCGGATTTCTAGCGGTCGGCACCTTAGCCCTTGTGCTGCTATTCTTCGGTCTGCGGAGTTTCGACGACGATGGGCGGTTCAACCCCTTGCGCGAACCTGCTCCCATGAGTGTGGAAGTGGAGAACGGCGGCCCGACAAGCGTCACCATCAGCGCCCAACGCAGCGGTCACTTTGTACTCGAAGCGATGATCGGTGGGCGGCCTACCAATATGCTGGTGGATACCGGCGCCACGGTGATCACGCTGCGCGAAAGCGATGCACGTAAAGCCGGGCTGCGCTATGGACCAAGCGACTTTAAGGTACCTTTCTCAACGGCCAACGGTGAAGTGCTCGGTGCGGTGGATACGCTCCCTGAACTGAAAATTGGCGCCATCACGCTCAGGGATTTGCGCATCTCAGTCCTGCCGGACGACAAGCTCGACGAAAGCCTGTTTGGCACCAATGGCCTCAACCGCTTCGCCAAGCGCGAGACCACGTCAGACAAGCTCATCCTCTACACGGATTAGGATACTCTCCGAGACTTGAAGACAACTTCCTGGCTTCCTCTGTCGCTTGGTGTTAACCATGTTTTGGGAATGAGGGAGATCATCATGAGGAAGTTTATCGCAGGCCTCTTCGGCGCCGCTTTGGCGCTGGGCACCGCCCATGCAGCTGTCACCATTTCGCTCGAGGAAAGTGCGGGCGACGTGACGATGGACATCAACGGCTCTATCGACATGACGGGCGTGTTCGCCGTCAGTGACATTGATTTTCGCATCAACGCGTTCATGGACCCCAATGATCTTATCGGCGTCGAGAACGGCTTCATCGTGCTGTACAGCGGCGGCGTGACGGGTCCGGATGATATTGGCTCCGGTATGACTCTGAATTTTGGGTCTGTCGGCGTCGGCAGTGACACCTTCACCTTCGATCCGCGGTTCGGCAACATTGGGCTGACCACTGATTACCAATCCGGTTCGATTATTTCCGCATCGGCCCTCTTTGCCAACGAGAGCTTCGCCTCTTTGGGCGTCACGATGGGCACCTATGTCTGGACGCTTGGCAATGGCGACACGATCACCATCCAGGCCGGCCCGGTGATGGATCCCGACCCTGTGCCCGTTCCGCTGCCCGCTTTGCTGTTCGCCACGGGTGTATCGTTGATCGGGTTGCGCAAGCGTCGGTCGGCTTAGCCGTCGAAAAGGGCGCTAGCGCATCATCCGGGTGACCAGCTCCGCCGTGTAATCAACCAACGGGATCACGCGCCCATAGTTGAGGCGCGTGGGCCCTACAACACCCAGTACACCGATGATGTTCCGATCAGCATCGCGATAGGGCGCAGCCACCACCGAACTGCCGGATAGGCTGAACAGCTGGTTCTCCGCCCCGATGAAGATACGGACACCCTCGCCATCACGCGCCGCCTCCAGGAGGTCGAGCAGACCTTCCTTGCGTTCGAGCTCGTCGAAGAGCTGCTGCACGCGCTGAAGGTCGTCTTGCGCGCCTTCGAGCAGATTACTCTGCCCACGCACGATCAGTTGGCGCCCACCGGTTTGCGGCAACTGGCTCAGCTCGACGATTCCGCGTCGCGCGAGTTCCGCCGTGAGGTCATCGAGCTGCGTCTGCCGGGTCTCGATTTCCTTCAGGATCAAGGCTTGAGCATCTCTCAGGGTACGGCCGGCAAGCTGGGCATTGAGGTAATTCGCCGCCTCGATCAGCGCCGTCGCGGGCAGACCCAGCGGCAAATCAATCAAGCGGTTCTCGACGTCACCCGCCTCATCGACAATGACGGCCAAGGCGCGCGCTTCGTCTAAGCGCACGAATTCGAGATGCTTGAGCGGGCGGTCGCCCTTCGATGCCATGACCAGGCTGGCCATGCGCGTCAGGCCGGACAGCATGCCCGCCGCATGATCAAGCGCACCCTGCGGATCCCCATTGCTCGACTGCTCTTCTAAGACGCGGCGCTCATCAGGGGTAGGCTGGCCCACCTCGAGCATACCGTCGACGAAGAGGCGCAAACCTCGCTCCGTAGGCTGACGACCGGCTGATGTATGAGGCGCCTCTAACAGGCCCAGCTCGGTCAAGTCGGCCATGACGTTGCGGATGGTGGCGGGTGAGACATCCACGCTATCTCGTCGCGACAAGGTCCGGCTACCCACCGGCTCACCCGTGTCGAGATAGGTCTCCACCAGCTCCTTGAAGAGAAGCCGCGAACGCTCGTCGATATCACGCAAATTGGTCACGCCGCCATCTTAGCGCCGTGTGGTCGGTGAGTGTAGCCCTTTGCTAGGGCCTTATGCGGCCAACAGCTTCGGGATGTTCGCCGCGGCTTGCATGGCGGCGTAGGACAAGGCCTGGAACAGCGCCTGGTGCTCGGGGTTGCTGCGATCGCCTGCTCGCATCACGGGGCCAAAGGCGTCGAGGCGCGATTGGCGCAAGAACGCTTTGAGGTCGGGATGGCGGTTCCACATCATCTGGTTCTTCTGCCCCGTGAAGGTCGTGCGCAGATAGTCGGCGGAGACATCCTTGACCCCCGTCGGGTCGGCATATTGGTTCTTGTCCTCGCCGATGACCTTCTGTTCGATCTCCGCGGTGATCGCGGCGCTCAAGCAAGGCGCAGGATAGCGGAGCATTTGGATGGTGATCTCGTCATCGGAGAAGACAGGCGTCGTGCCGATCTCTCGGCTTAGCGCGCTGGCGGTGGCATGAACCACGAGGGTCGACGGCGTCATCGGCACCGTGCCGCCGTCTAGGATCATCGCATCAGGCTCGATCGACTGAACCTTGCCCATACGGATGATATTGACGGAAGCCAGCGCATCGCGCTCCTTCTCGCTGCAGCACGCTGCGTGGAACATCTGGGGACGGATGGTAGGATCGAGGCGCAGCCAATTGCCCGCAGCCTCCATCATATCCTCGAACTCCGTGACGGAGTTGGCCTCAGCCATGGCGCGGCTTTGCTCGACCATCGACGTCATGACCTGCTTGAAGAAGCGAGGGTCGGTCTGCACCATCTTACGATTGATGACGTAAGGGTCGCGCGGTACGACCCAGTCGATTTGCTCCGGGTCCGCACCTTGCGCCAGAAGGAACGTAACGGCATCCATGCCGGTCTTGCCCGCACCGATCACCACAAATCGGTCATAGCCGGTGGCCTGAGCAGGCAACTCGTGCGGCGCCACCATCGATACACTTTGGGCCACATCAAATAGCGGTGGATGGGTCTTCGGCGTTCGATTAGCCTTGTAACCGGCATTGACCTTACGGCGAGCATCGACCTCTTGCTCGCGACCATTAATCAGTGAACGAATGGCTCCGTCGTTCGTGACTTCGTGCATGGGAAAGAACTGGACCCGGCCTGACGGCAGCAGGCGCTCATTCATCAGTTGCTCGTAAAGCGCCGTGATCTCGGCACCGCGAGCGCAATGCTCCAGGCCTTCATTCCACCCGTGGTCATCGAGGCGATCATTGCCAAACGGCATCGAGTCCACACCGTAGTAGCGTGTCGGCGCGTGCAGCCGAACGAACGGGTAGCTGTCGGCCCAATGGCCACCCACCTGAGCGCGGCGATCGACGATGGCCATTGTGGCGTCGCTGTTCGTCAGAATACGGTCAGCAAAGGCGAGGCCTGACGCGCCAGCACCGACGATCAGGTAATCCACGTTGACGGTCATGCTTGCTCCCGGCGCCGGTCTTATGTCGTTGCTAGGACTGTCCGGCCACGGGCCCTTAGAAGTCAACACAACGGATCAGCTTTCCGAAGGCTGATCATCGTGCTGCATCGCAACATTTTGGCGGGCGCCGCGGCTCTCAGCGCCGGTCATGACAACAATAGCAGGAATACAAAAACCCCCATCGACGTGGGCCTGCCCGAGCGCTATGCGCCTGTGCTCAGAACAAGGAGTGCCCATGCGCCCGTCCGGTCGGACCTTTAACGAACTTCGCCCCATCTCCATCGAAACCGGCGTCAGCCGGTATGCTGAGGGCTCGTGCCTCATCAAGTGCGGTAATACCCACGTGCTGTGCACGGCGAGCTGGGAAGAGAACGTGCCGCCATGGCTAAAGGGCCGGGGCACGGGCTGGGTCACGGCTGAATATTCCATGCTGCCCCGCGCGACGCACACCCGCGGCCGCCGCGAGAACAAGAACGGCCCGTCGGGTCGGACCCAGGAAATCCAGCGCCTCATCGGCCGCAGCCTTCGAGCTGTGGTGGACTTCAAGACCCTGGGCGAACGCCAAATCTCGGTGGACTGCGATGTCTTGCAAGCCGATGGCGGCACGCGCTGTGCGTCGATCACCGGCGGCTTCGTCGCCCTGCGCGAAGCGGTCCGCTGGGCGCTGAAAGACGGCGTGATCACCAAGGACCCGCTCACTGGCTCCGTCGCTGCCGTGTCGTGCGGCCTCTATGCCGGTGGCCCTGTGCTGGACCTCGACTATGACGAGGACTCCAACGCGCAGGCTGACTCCAACTTTGTCGTGACCGGCAATGGCGGCCTTGTGGAGGTGCAAGCAACGGCCGAAGGTGATCCCTTCAGCGATGATCAATTCCAGGCGCTGTTCGCCCTCGCCAAACAGGGTTGCGCCGAGCTCACCGCGAAACAAAACGAGGTCTAAGCCTTGGCTGAAGGAAACCTGCCCCAAACCTATGAGCCCATGCTGGGCTCTGACGCGAAACCACTCGACCCCGCGAACAGCGAGGCCGATCGCGAGATCTATGAGTGGCAGGCAGGCAGTCCCTATTACGTCAAGCCACCGACCGACACCGGCCACGAAACGCGGCACCAGCACATCATCGATCTGCTGATCCGCGAGCGGGCGATTAAGCTCTCGCAATCGCTGTTCTGGCCGCTCTATCGGCTGACACTGAACGGCATCTTGGACTACGCCAAGGCCAAGCGCATGGTGGATCAGGCCGGGCGCATGAACGCGCATGATGCCTTCGCCTACGCATCGCGGATGATCGACATGAAGATCGTCTCCGCCGGCATTGAGCACCTGCCGAAGGAAGGCGCCTGCATCCTGGCCTGCAACCATCCCACCGGGATTGCGGATGGGCTCGCGCTGCACGACCTCGTCACCACCGTACGGCCGGACCCAATCGTCTTCGTCAACGCCGACGCGATCCGGCTGAACCCCAGGCTGACGGACAAGCTGATCCCCGTCGAATGGCGCGAGGACAAGAAATCTCGTGCGAAGTCCCGTGAGACTCTGAAGGCCTCCAAGAAAGCCTTCCAGGAGCAGCGCTCGATCATCCTCTTCCCGTCAGGGCGTCTGGCTTACATGGACGACAACAAGGTGCTGCAAGAGCGACCTTGGATGTCCACCGTGGCCAACCTGCCCAAGCGGAACAAGTGCCCGATCATCCCGGTGAACCTGCAAAGCCGGAATTCCTGGCTCTACTACTGGTTCAACAACATCGACGAAGAGCTGCGCAACATGACGCTGTTCCACGAGCTGATGAACAAGAAGGGCCAGACCTTCGACTTCATGATCGGACCGGCGATCCAGCCCGAGCAACTCCTCGAAGACGACGACGAAGCCGCCAAAGAGCTCCAGGCCTACGTCGCCGAGGGCATCCGCAAAGGGATGGATTTCGAGGAGTGGCGGGCGCAGCGCGGCTAGCGCTTGAGCCCAGGGCCGCCCAGTAGCAACCAGATCATCAGGAGTCCCTCGCCCAACAAGGCGGGTAAGATGACGATCATGGCGGACAGATCACCCAGGCGCTCACGAACATCGGGCAACGCCATCAGCGACAGGGCGTCCCAGACATAACCGGTGCCCGCGATGGCAACCAAGGCGCCAAGAACCGCGATCGGCGCCCGCCCTGCCCGAATGATCAACGCGCCCAACATCATGAGATGCAGGCCAAAGAACGCCAACGTGAGCGTGAAGCCTTGCCCATAGGCTCGAAAGGCCTCCACGGTCATGACAGATGCCAGACTAGGGTCCACGGCATCGTTGGTGGCCCAACGCACCGCCGACGCTAAGGTCAAAATCACTGGAATGTGAGCCACGGTGTAGCCTACCCGGAACAGGGTGCTGAGCGCGTTGAGGAACGGGGCACGAGGCTCAAAGAGCTTGAACAAGGCCAGAGCCACAAGGATGTCTGCAGCCATAACAATGAGAAACTCGACCACCGCAAACCGAACAGCTGCCGCGTTCTGCTGCGCGTAGGCCAGCACGGCCGCTGGATCGTCATAAGATGGAACACCGCCGAGCACGGCAAAGTTCGCGTGCATCGCTAAGGCGAAGATGACCACATAGCCAACACCGGCAATGCGGGCATAGTTCGAGTTGCTGCTCATCGAGATGCTCCAGGTCTGTCGACCTTCGATTTATTGATTAACAATAATAATACAAGGCGCATCAGGGCCCCTTGATCGACTTGATCGCTTGCTCAGCCTGCTCAAACCGGCGGGGTTTTCGGTTTTTTGCCTCCAGACACCCTGTCCTGACACGTTTTTTGCTGCATCCGGGCGGTGAATGATTACCTTATTGCGGCTGCGCGGGCTTACGGTCTCCCCACCTGAGCTCGGCGCCAAGGGGAGAGTGACGTGACGAAGCGACGTGAGAAGAAATCGGAAAGCCTGGAAATCCGGCTGCCCTACTCGCAAAAGCAGGCCTTCATGGAGGCTTGCCGCGAACGCGGCGTGACGGCCTCGGACACCCTTCGGCAGTTCATCGCCGATGATCTCGATGGCCTGACCCAGGACACGGCTGAACCCGTTTGGTCGATGACCCTCAAGAACAACCCGTTCAAAACCGCTGCTGGCGTTGCCGCGACGGCCTTAGCCGCGGCTGCTCTCGGCACCAGCGCCAGCGTCGCCGAAGACGATGTCTTTGGCCGCTTTGATGCCAACAGCGACAACAAGGTCAGCTACGCCGAGTTTATGGCTCAGCTGACACCCGGCGGCGACCTACCTGCGCCGCCCACGCCGCCAGCACCTCCAGGAACCCGGATCGAAAGCGCATCCGAGACCCGCGTGACGCACCGCGGCATGGACCTGCCGCCTGCCTTGCCAGCGATGCCGCGACAGACCGATCGCGCTGGCGACCTGTTCACTGCCCTGGATGCTGACGGCTCAGGCGACATCAGCGTTCGCGAGTTCGAAAGTGACGGCACCATCGTGCGCCGGACGGATGAGACGATCGAGATCAACGGCAAACAAAACCGCCTCGTCGGGCTGGAAGTCACCACCTACGATGTGACTGAGGCCGGTAGCATCTCGGTGGGCAAGAACATGCTCAGCAAGGTTGTGGCGGCTGACGCCAGCGAGGCAGCCGTGGAACAAGCCTTCCGCGAGCTGCAGCAAGAGCTAAGCGAGATGAGCGCGGAACCACCTGCACCGCCTAAGCCGCCAGCGAACTAAGCCTTCGGCAAGGCGAGGCTGCAACGGGCCTCGCCTTTTTTGATGGCGGTGAGCGGGCGCTGGCCAGCGCCTGATCCGATGATCACCGGAATGCCAGCCTCGACAGCATAGCGCGCGGCCTCGACTTTGCTCCGCATGCCGCCGGTTCCCAGTGAGCTCTTGTCATCAGGAATGTGCCCCGCCGGATCCGTCATCACCGCATCAGGGATGGTGGGCCAATGCTCGGCGTTCGGCGTGCTGGTGGGATCGGCGTCAAAGAAGCCTTGGACGTTGGTCAACAGTACCAAGAGATCCGCGCCGATCAGCTTGGCCGTTTGTGCCGCGAGGCCATCATTGTCGCCGTAGCGGAGCTCATCGGTTGCCACGGCGTCGTTCTCGTTGACGATGGGCAGCAGGCCCGACTTCAACAGCATACCGATGGTCGCCTTCGCATTGTCTCGGCGCACGGGATCATCCGTTACATCCGGCGTCAGCAACACCTGCGCCGAGCGGGCATTGGCGCCGCCGAGGGCCTGTTCCCACGTTGCCATCAGCAACGGCTGTCCAATCGACGACAGCGCCTGACGCTCGGCGAGGCTCTCGCGAGAAAGGTCAGGCGCGGCGCGATGGCCGAGCGCCACGGCGCCGGAACTGATCAGCAAGGTCTCCGCTGGCCATGCCGAGAGATCACCCGCTAGGCCATCGTGCCGGAAGACATCCCCGTTGGCGATCAGGGACGAACCGACCTTGACCACGATGCGCTTGGCCTTTGTCAGCAATGTCGTTGCATCAGCCATAATGGCTCCAGAGGTAGGGCACCCAGACCGACCACGTGAGAGGAATATGAAGAATTCCGTACACGAGAAATAAGGGGCGAAGGCGTCTCATGGTTTAGCGATCACCGATTTCGTCGAGAATGTTCTGCATCGCTGCCGCGCGATCGGTGGCAGCGGTGATGGGGCGACCGATGACCAAATGATCTGCTCCCTGATCAAGGGCTTGTGCCGGTGTCATCACCCGCTTCTGGTCGCCCACATCGGCACCAGCTGGGCGGATGCCAGGGGTCACGATGAGAGGCTCTGCGCCAAAGCGAGCGCGAAGCTTCGGTGCTTCGATGGCGGAAGCGATAAAGCCATCAGCGCCTGCGCCTAGCGCCATTTCAGCACGCCGCATCACCAGGTCCTCGACGGGTTCCGTGATTCCGTGCCGGTCGACGGCCTCCTGGTCCCAACTGGTCAGCACCGTGACGGCCAAGACCTTAAGGCCACTGTCACCGCGCCCTTGAACCGCGCCTTTGATGGCGTCGTGGTCCGCGTGAACGGTCAGGAAGTCGGCGCCGATGCTGGTGAGGCTGCGCACGCCTTTCTCCACCGTTGAGCCGATGTCGAGGAGCTTGAGGTCGAGGAAGACCTTTTTCCCCTCCTCAACCAAACGGCTGGCTAGCTGGTAGCCGCCTAACGGGAAAAGCTGGTAGCCGATCTTATAGAACGTACCCAGATCACCGAGCGTGCTGATCACGTTTTCGGCATCAGCGATGGTGGGCAAGTCCAAGGCCGTGATGATGCGATCCGTGGTCATGAGGCTGCCTTCTTGGTTCGCGCGGCCTTCTTCACCGCTTTCTTCTTAGTTTTCGGCTTGGCCGCTGCTTTGCGCTCTTCAGGCGGCAGGGTCTTGGGTTTGAAACCACAGAGGTCCGCCACCTCGCAGCGCCAGCATTCGGGCGTGCGTGCCTTGCAAACGTAGCGGCCATGCAAAATAAGCCAATGATGCGCATGCTGAAGATAAGCTTCTGGCGTGCGCTTCACCAGTTTGTCAGAGACTTGATCCGTCGTCTTGCCAGCACCGAGGCCCGTGCGGTTGGCGACACGGAAAATGTGCGTATCCACCGCAATGGTAGGATGGCCGAAGGCGACGTTCAGGACTACGTCCGCGGTTTTCCGGCCGACGCCGGGCAGGGCCTGAAGCTTGTCGCGATCTTCGGGGACGACGCCGTCATATTCATCGAGCAGGATCTGGCTCAGCGCGACGACGTTCTTCGCTTTGTTGCGCCACAGGCCAATGGTCTTGATGAACTCGGCAACGCCTTCGACGCCGAGGTCGATCATCGCTTGCGGCGTGTTGGCGATCGGAAACAGCTTCCGCGTGGCAGCGTTCACGGACACGTCGGTCGCCTGTGCCGACAGCGCCACGGCCACCACCAATTCGTAGGGTGAAGCATATTCGAGTTCAGTCTCAGGCTCGGGCATCGCCGCGGACAGCCTGGCGTAGAACGCTTCAATACTGGCTCGGGTCATTGGTCTAGGCATGGCCAAGGCTATCCACCATCACACCGCAGCCCGGCAACAAAAAAAGGGGGCCGCAGCCCCCTGATCTTGCGCGTTGCCACTTTGCGTTAAGCCCGGGCACGACGCCTTGCAGCCACCAACGCGAACGCCGGTCCAAACAGCAGCGCCGCCGCCGGAACCGGGATCGGGTTCATGCTGCTGGTGGTCACGGTCGTCATGAAGTTGGAGATCAAATACTCCGTGCCGTCCGTCGCACTCGTAGCGCCAGGCTGTTGCGTGCCATAGGCAGCAACGAGAAGGGCGGCGGTGATGACGTCGCCGTCGCTCACATCGGCCATAGCGCCAGCAATGCTCACAGCTGAGAACAACCCATCAGGCCTCATGAAATCCCCAATCACCGAAAAGAAGCCGTCAAAGCCGGTGTTGTTGGGAAAGACAGCGACTCCCACTGGATCGGTATAAGTTCCGTCTGCGCTTCCCGAACCCGTCACTGTGAAAGAATGGCTGAGCGCGCTAACAGATGGCTGGCTACAGCAAGTGGTTGTGAACTGGGACGTGTCGTCGAACACGGCCTCGAACACAACCGTTGAGCCGACGAGCCCATCGGCGTCAGCGCCGGACAAAATGTCTTCAACCTCGAATGACACTTCAACGTTGATAGTGCCAGCGTGCGCGGTGGCTCCAAGACCCACAACACCCAAAACAAGACCTGCAGCAAATTTGAAGGCGTTCATGACGCTCCCCCTCTCTCTTTGTTCCGCATTAACCATCTTGTAACACAACGACGCCGTCAAGCCACACCGATTGGCGGGCTCAACGGCGTGAACGATGATGGGCGGGGGGAGCCAGCGCGCGCTTTAGAGCTTGTCCAGCGTGCCCGTGTGCTTGGCCACGAGATAGTAGTACGGAATGCGGTGCTTGTTGCCGCCATCGTCCTTCATCTCCTCGCAGACCTTCTCAAGCACGCCCATGATCTCGTCGTCGGAATGCTTCTCATCGAGACCCAGGGTTTTCTTGCAGAAACCGTCGCGGATCGTTTCGAGTTCGCTTTTCTGCGAGCAAGCCACCGTGGAGGCATCACGGTTTTGGATCGCGAGGCGCAGACGGTTGTAGAGCTTCTTCACCACGTCTTCGTCGGCACCAGCGTCGTATTTGCGAACTTTTTCGAGGAATTCTTCGTGACCGGCCATCGGGCCCTCCCAGATTTGTTATTGAGGGGCCAGCCTGCCGCGGGCCTAGATGCGGATGCAAGCCTTTCGCGCATGACGTGTCGGTCAAAGTCGGGCGCCAACGTGACGCTGTTGCATTTTCAAGGGGATGAGGCAGATTTCGGCCATGGCACGTAGCACCACCATCGAGAACATGGCCCCCACGGTGACGGGGAAGGCCGGCCTTGTGGGCCCTGATCCGGTGAGCGAGGCCGACGATTTCCGATTTCACGCGCTGCTGTATCCGAACCGTTCGCTGTCGAACGATGGCTTTAAGCGCGTTCTCGCCGTGATTATCGGCGTCAATCTCTTCAACGCCTTTGTCTATTTCACCGTCGGTGCATGGCCCGTCGCATTCTTCTGCGGCATCGACATTTTGATCGTTTGGCTCGCCTTCAAAGTCTCCTACGCCCAGGGGCGGCGCCACGAGCGGGTGATGCTCACCGATGACGCTTTATGGATCAGCCGTGTACTGCCTTCAGGCCACGAGACCCGTTGGAAGCTGTCGCCGTTCTGGGCCAAGCTAAGCATCGACCGCCCCGTCCAGCACGATACGCAGCTCAAGATCACCGAAAAAGGCCGTACTTTGATCATTGGCAGCTTTCTGTCACCGAAAGAACGCGGGGAATTGGCAAGCGCCCTTGACCGTGCCCTGACGAAACTGCGCACCTTAGGCCAAGGCTAGTGGCCCTGCAGAAATCGCTTTTCGATTCTCGATGGAGTTAGCCCATGAAGATCAGTCGTCTCATCCCCCTACTGATGTTGTTGGTCACTATCCCAGACGTGCAGGCCAAAGAGGCTAACGACGAAGAGTTTTATATTGAAGTTCTCGAAAAAATTAGTCGCAATCACTACCCAGCGCTAGAGTTTCGTCGGCGCCAGGTCCGAAGAGCAAGCAGCCTAAAAAACGAAGATGGTGAGACAGATGTTGAAGCGGTGATCAAACAATTAGGTCTCCAAGACACAGTCGAATTTGTCACCCCAGAAGCTCTTGAAAAAATGGGGGAAAGAGGCAGCGTCGGACTGGTCATCACTAAAAGTGACACAGGCTTCGAAATCATAAGAGCAGAAACAGAATCGCCAGCGGCGGTCGCGGGCATCAAACGCGGCGACACCGTTGTAGCCATTAATGGCCGACCAGCCCATCAACTTACAGAGAAGGAGGCAAAAGAGCAGCTGAAAGGCGATGTGGGCGTTTCTGTGGAGTTGAAACTGAAGGATGGCCAAAGCGTCACTCTTGTTCATGAAACAATCAACGACTCCGTCATCGTGGAATCGGCTCACGGTACAATTGGGGTGCTGAAGTTTGACAGATTTTCTTTTTCCGCAATGGATGGATTGTCTGCGGCACTCTCAAACCTTGAAGACCAAGGTGTGACGTCTTTTGTGATCGACCTTCGGTCAAATACAGGCGGTACACTGAACGCAGCTTCAGACACTGCCGACTTATTCCTTAGCGATGGCGTTATTGGGAAGGTCGATGACCGATGGGGGGTCGAAGAGATCTCCGCCAGCTCATTCTCAATGTTGACGGAGGCGCGGCTAGCCATTCTTGTTAGCCACGACACGGCCCTCGGCGCTGAATTCTTTGTCAGCGCCGTCCGCCAACGGCCAGGCACGGTGCTCATAGGGGAGGTAACTGCTGGGCTTGCTGATGTTCGGACGCCTGTACCGCTAGAGCGAGGGAAAAGGGGGGCGCTCATTGTCAGGTCGGGTCAAATGTTTCGGGCTGACGGTACGACTTGGGCCGGAACTGGCTTATCGGTTGATATTGAAGTGGACGAAGAGGACGCGCTTGCCAAAGCGATTGAATACCTGAATCGCTGACCCGCCACGACAGTGAACGCGTGACGGCAGAATTCCGGCAAGCTAAAGCACCCGGATGCTGTTCCAATACTATCTCGTCGCCGCTTTGATCCTAGGCCTATGGTTTGGTGCCTACCGCTATTGGCGGTCGCGCATTGACCCCGACATTAGCGCAGGGGCGAACTTCGACTGGGACCTTTATCAGCGCAAAGACCCTGACCTGTTGAAGGGCCTTGATGAAGCGAGCTTCACCTCGATCTATCGTCGGGTCGAGACGCCTCGCGGACCTATACACGTCTTCTATGCTGTGGCCGCCTTCTTGATCGGCGCGCCGCTCGTCTTGGCGCTGAACACGCTCATCATCCGGTTTATGGAGCGCACGGGCATCATTCCCCAACCCGCCGAGCAGGCCCGTCAGCTTCGGCTTACGGCAGACGGGATACAGATTGTGGAGCGCGCCAACCTCGACACCCTGCAGTATATCCTACAGGGGTGGGGCGGCTTCTTCACCTTCTTCAGCTTGCTGATTTTTTGGGTGATCGTCTTCTACGTCTCAATGCGACGCCTGCACCAAAACCGGCCAGGCTCTTTGCGCGAAGAAATCCTCCGCGCGCGCTAGGACTGGCCAGCGCGCTCTGGGTCGAGAACAAAGACCCGGTCGCAGTACATGCATTCAACATAGCCTGGCTCGCCGATGGTGTAGAAGACCTTGGGATGTCCCAGGGCCGGACCTGAGCCGACGCAGGATACGTTTCTGTTCGCCACGAAAACCACGTCGAGGGTCTCTTCACGATGGTTCACGGCCTCGAGGATGTCGTCGAGGCTGCGCGGGGCTTTATGGGCGGGCAATTGAGAGGCCATGGCGCATTTATGGAGAGTTCCCTCAGCGCTTGGCAAGGGTGCGGCTGCGCCGCCCGATCGCCGACATTGACCTTCGCCCTGCATCGTCCGAGAGGGTGCTTATGCCTGACGCCAACGAGCCCATCGCCCCGCAAGAGACCATCGTCGACGCCGCGATCAGCGCGCGTGGCCTGCGCAAAGTCTACGCGGGCAACAAGAAGCAGCCGCCAAAAGAGGCCCTGAAGGGCATCGATTTGGATGTGCCGCGCGGCTCCGTCTTTGGGCTTCTAGGCCCCAATGGCGCCGGCAAATCGACCCTGATCAACATCCTCGCGGGCCTTGTGAACAAGTCGAGTGGCTCGGCCAAGATTTGGGGCTTCGATATCGATCAGAACCCTCGCCAGGCCCGCGCGTCCATCGGTGTGGTGCCGCAAGAGCTCTCCACTGACGTCTTTTTCACGCCAAAAGAGGCACTGGAAATCCAAGCAGGCCTCTATGGCGTGCCGAAATCGCAGCGCCGGACGATGCCGATCCTGCAGTCGCTAGGCCTGGAAGACAAAGCCGATGCCTATGTCCGGATGCTGTCTGGCGGCATGAAACGGCGCCTTCTTGTGGCGAAAGCCATGGTGCACAGCCCGCCCGTCCTGATCCTCGACGAACCCACCGCTGGTGTCGACATCGAACTGCGCCGACAGCTTTGGGACCAAGTGATGGAGCTTCACGAGAAGGGCGTGACAGTCATTCTGACCACGCACTATTTGGAAGAGGCGCAAGAACTCTGCGACACGATTGGCATCATTCATAACGGTGCCGTCCGCACTGTTCAGCCCAAGGATGAGCTCATTGCTAGCCTTGACCGCAAGACACTGATCGTGGTGCCTGAGGCGAAGCTGGATGAGAGCGTTGCGAGCAGCATTCCGGGCGCTCACATCAAGCCTGATGGCAACCTGCACATCGATTATCGTCCGTCCACGACACGCGTGTCCGATTTATTGGGCGGCGTGAACGCGGCGGGCATCCAGGTAAAGGATATCTCTACCGCCGAAGCCGACCTGGAAGATGTGTTCTTAGAAATGACCTACGGCTCAAATAGCTAACGCGCGCATGATGCTCGCTCGTCACTGACGACATGCAGACAAAAAAAGGGCGTTGCTGGAAATCCAGCAACGCCCTTTCTCATTCAGGTTCTTAGAACTGGTAGCGCGCCGAGAAGCGGAAGTTCCGGCCTGGAAGTGGCACTTCGTCCTTCGTGAAGGAGGTGTGCACGCGGGCCTCTTCGTCCGTTAGGTTGAGCGCCGAGACTTGCAGCGTCAGGTTCGGCAACACGTTCCAGTCAGCATAAAGATTGACCAGTGTGAAGCTGTCCGTCGGCAGCTCGAAATCGGCGACATCATCGGCTTCAGCCGAGTGCTCAACCTCTGCGCGGAACGAACCGAACGCAGCGTCCGCTTCGATGCCAGCCACCACGCCAAGCGGCGGGATCCGTGGCAGGTTACCACCACCGGACAAGCTTGCATTGACGTAGTCGACCACAAGGTCACTGGAGAAGGCAATGCCGTTCATCTCCCCAAGATCGGCCGAAGCCTCGATCTCGAAACCGCTGAACGTCGCGTCCTCTTGGACATACTGGAACGCGTCGAGTTCACCGAACTCTTCGAGCTCTTCTTCATCGTCTTCACCGCGTGCGATGAGGATGTCGGCACCCGTCTCGCCAGTTGCTTCTTCATAGATGAAGCCAGTATAGTCCGTGTGGAAGGCAGCGAGGCCGATCTGTACGCGGTCTAAATCGAATCGAATACCGATCTCGGCGCCCAACGCTTCCTCTGCATCAAGATTCACGTCACCAATCTCGAAAGCGCCAGTCGCAAGGTGAGGACCATTCGAGAACAACTCCTCAGCAGTTGGAGCACGCTCCGTGCGGAAGATGCTACCCGACAGGCGAGCGTCCTCGGCAAGAGCGAATGTACCGCCTACGGAGCCGGAAAACGTCGAGAAGGTGCGGTCAATTCCAAGAGTCGTATTCGATTGGTCGGTGCTCTCGAAACGGACAGCCGCTTCAAGCGTCGACTCACCCAGAACAAGCTCTTGGAACGTGAACAGACCAATTTGATCCGTATCGCTCGGCGTCACGAATGCCTCTTCACCGATCGCTGAGAACTCGCGGCTTCGGAATTGGAAGCCACTTGCGCCGCGCCAGTTACCGTTCTGGCCTTGCACGGCCTCCACACGAACCTCGACGCCTTCGTTGGCAAACTCAGTGCCCGGCTCGCCAGGAGCTTCGAACTCGAGATGTTCATAGTCGACAAAGCCTGCATACAGATCAATACGGTCGATGAAGCCGCCGGTGGTCACGCTACCGTTAATGTCGAAGCGTGTTTGCTCGAGGTCGACGAAGACGCCTTCCTCTTCTTCACCGTGCTCCTCTTCGTCGTGCTCTTCGCCTTCTTCCTCGTGCTCTTCCTCATGGCCATGCTCGTGACCGCCAGGAAGTCCGTACTCGGTTTCATTGCGCTGGATAGAGAAGCCTAGGAAGCCTTTTTCACCGATGAAGGACAAGCCACCCGAATAGCTCTGCGACTCCACGAAGGAGTTCTCGAGGGTGTCACGGACTTCCTCTTCTTCATCGTGATCGTGCTCGTCTTCGTGCTCCTCACCCTCTTCTTCGTGGTCGTGCTCTTCTTCTTCCATCGAACGGAGGATGGCGCTCTCAGCAAAGCCAGGGATGTCGTAGTCGCTGGCATCGCGTGCTGCGTACGAACCCGTTGCCACCACGTCGTAGCCGCCGAACTTGCCCAGCAGAATGGCGCCGGCGACGGAGCCTTCGAGGCCCTCATCGACCGTGGTGTAAGCCGTGCGCGCAGCAAGCTCGTAGCCATCTTCTGGCGCTTCGCTTGGAATGCGGCCGTCGAGGACGTTCACAACGCCGCCATTGGCGGAACTGCCATAGCGTAGAACTTGCGAACCGCGGACGATCTCAATGCGCTCCGCCAGAGCTGGCTCGATCGGCACGGCGTGGTCTGGGCTAGCAGACGCAGCGTCAATGGAGCCGATGCCGTTGGTGAGGGTGCGAACGCGATCGCCACCCAGGCCGCGGATGATCGGCCGGCTCGCACCAGGAGCGTAGGACGTGGTGCTAACACCTGGCTGGAGACGCAGCGTCTCGCCGAGCGATGCCCGGAGCTGACGCTGAAGGTCTTCGCCTTCGAGCACCGAGACTGGGGTTACCAACTGGCTGGCTGGCTTGCTGATGGGGGAAGCGGTGACGACAATGGCGTCGCCGTCTACTTGAGGAAGAGCCGTGGTCGCCGCAGCGAGTGACACGGGTGAAAGCGCACTGGTAGCGCAGAGAAGTGAGATAAGCACAGGTTTTTCCTTAGGAATGAACAAGCTGGCAGTCGCACGTACAGGCGCGAACTGCGAAACAGTGGAGCGGGTTGATTTGGCCTAGCGGCGCGCAGGCGGACCGCGGCTGACGCGGTCGATGATGTGCCGTGGCTCACTGGCGACCGCAGCAGGCTGCGCTAGAAGCTCCCACGGGAGGCGGGCGATAGTAGCCTGATTATTTTGTGTAAAATCATCATCTAGGCGGTCGAGTACGAGGCAGAGTTCGCACTCCACCTCATCGCCGTGGTCGTCGTCGTGATGGGACAGCTCGTGCGCAGCCGAAAGGGTTGGCACAAGTGCCATCCAGAGCACCGCTAAGATACTCAATGGATATGACAAGCGCGATCGCATAACCCCGAAGGGACCAAGATCACATCGTTAAGCGATTAGCAAGCGTTGTTGCTTGTCAGTCTCACTAACCAAAGAGGCTGAGGAGCGTCTGCGGACGACGGTTGGCGATCACGAGGCTCTGTTGGGCGAGCTGGTTTTGGACCTGCACCGCCTGAAGCCGGGCGCTTTCCTCGGCCAGGTCAGCTTCAACGAGGGCAGCAACGCCTTCTTGCATGGCGGCGGTCAGATTACCGAGGTAGGTCTGCTGACGGATGATCCGCTGCTCGACAAAACCGATGCGGGCGAACGCGCGGTTTGACTTTTCTTGGGCTGCATCGAGCACTTCGAGAGCAGCGGCGGTAGAGAAACCGTCTTGCGTCACCGGCGAGACGGACTCGAGCAGTTCGATCAGCGTTGCCGTTTCTTGGCGCGCTTCGGAGCCCACGTAGTACTGCACGGAGCCCACTGGTAACCAGTCTTCAGCTAGGTAGGTGGTGACCTGGTCAAACTCTCCGCCGGTGAAGACTTCATTGTACTGAACGATCTTATCGATTAGTCCCTGGAACTCTGTGGTCGGCGAGTAGTTGGCCACGGTGCCGTTGAGGACAGCCTGGTTATTGATCCGCCCGATACCGATCGGGTCACCGTGATCGTAGAGAACGCCAACGCCGTTCACGGTATCCACAAGCTGGCCATCAAGGTAGGCGCGCATGGTCCCACTGTTGGTGACATTGCCATCGAGCACCAGTTGCGCCGTGTACCGCGTGTTCGCCTCCAAGTTCACCCGCACCTCACTCCAAGGCCAGGGGGCACTCGGATCCGTTGTGGGAAGGTTGTAGGCACCAAAGACGAGCTGGCCACCTTCGACGAAGATATTGAGACCGCGGATACCGCCGCCCTGCTCGTAAATGACCTGGCGGTCCGTGATGTTGGCGCCGGTCTCAAACGAGATGGCGAATGTCTTTTGGGGAAAGCCCGCACCGCCTGAGCCCGTATTGACCCCATTGGCGCTGGCCACTGTTCTGGGTGTGTAAAGGCCTGGTCCGCCGAGATCGGTCGTCGAATTGAAGTTCTGAACGAAGCCAGCCACCGGAGGCGCGGCTGAGGAAACAGCTGGCGGCTTGAGGCCAAGCCCCTGGCCCTGGATCTGGATCTCTTCGAACTGCCGGCCGCCATTCGACTGGCGCTGAACACCGGCGTC
>JABSRH010000042.1 GCA_013215175.1 Parvularculaceae bacterium
CTAGCGGCTGGGACGTGACGCCCGCATCGCCGACCACGGTCAGAAGACGACTGGCAGCAGGGGTGACAATCACCATGGACGCCAAAGCCATCCATCGGCTGTGCCATTCCCAGTGATGGCGCTTCCAGATGGCACCACTATAGAAGAGAGCGAACAACACCAGCATGGCTGTGTTGCCGTGCACCACCATGGTGATGTGCTCGAGATCCGCTTCGAAGCTGTATCCCGGGACATCGGCTGCCCATCGTCTGGCAGGGAAGCCGTACGTGGTCGGAACAATCGTTGCGATCGCGGCCAGAGCCAGCGGAAGGCTCGCTAGCCCTAGACGGCGGTGCAGCGCCGCCTGCCCGCGCCGCACGAGGTTTGTCTGAACCCAAAAGAGAACGAACCAGGCGCTGAGAACCCCGCCGTGCACGAGGACGATCGGGGCCACGGGAAAGTTGGGGAACAGCGGCCGTAGAAAGAATGACTTCGCAAAGCCGAGTATCACGACGAGAAGACAGAAGGTGCTGAGAAGTCCATCATAGCGCGGCTGCCGACGTTCAGCGGCGCCCAAACGGTCCGCGAGGACTGTGATGCGGCGCCGTAAGCCAGTGGTGGATTCGGCTCCGCGGCGCCGGACTTCTTCGATCATGCTGCGGATATGCCAAGGGCTGCGAAAATTCGCTTGGATCGCTTTGACGCACCATCCAACGCGCGTTAGAGGGAGGCTTCACACAACAACCGAGTTTGACGTCGTCCTCGGTGCCCTACGCGGGCGCACCGAAGCGATAACGGCGTTGACCCTGGCTTGGTCAACGTCCCCCAACAGCCAAGCCAACGAAGCGTTTGGTGATGATCGGGAAAGAGGCGCGGCGAACTCTACAGGGGACTGAACACCCATGCAGATGATCGTGAGATTGGCCCACGAGGGCGACATCGACGGCCTGTTTGCTCTCGCCGAAACAGCGGGCACGGGCATGACCACGGTGCCCAATAGCCGGGACGCCATTGCGGAGCGCGTTGCTCAATCCGTCAGCGCGATGAATGGAACAGGCAAAGCCGGGCCGAAAGACATTTTCTTCTTCGTGCTCGAAGGCGACGGTGAAGTGCTTGGCATGGCGTCGATCTTCCCTGCCCTCGGCGCGGACCGGCCGTTCTACAGCTACCGCATCAGCAAGGTCGCCGCCGCCGCGCCAGAGCTTGGCATGCAAGCCGCGTCGGAGCTTCTTTATCTGTGTAATGACTTCCACGGCTATGTGGAGATCGGAACGCTGTTGGTGTCGGACAAGGCTCGCGGCACCGGCGCGGGGCGTCTTCTGTCGCTCAGCCGCTTCCTTTACATGCAGACCGTTGCCGAGCGGTTGTCCGAACACGTCATGGCCGAGATTCGTGGACGCTTTCGCGAGGACGGCTCGAACCCGTTTTGGGATGCCATTGCGTCGAAGTTCTTCAAGATGTCCTTCCAAGAAGCCGATGTGCGGTCCGCGCATGACTTCCGTTTCATTGCCGACTTGATGCCGAAGTTCCCCATCTACACGGAACTCTTGGACGAGGAGACACGGGAGGCCATGGGCCAGCCGCATTCGACGTCGGCCGCAGCGATGAACATGCTGACGAAAGAAGGCTTTCAGTTCACCAACTGTATCGACATCTTCGACGGGGGGCCGAGCATTGAATGTCCTATGGCCCGCATCCGAACGATTGAACAATCGGCCCAATCGGTGGTGCGCATTCAGGATGCGCCCACCTCAGAAGGCAACAGCGCGACGATCGTGGCTGTGCCCGACGGTAAGAGCTTCCGCTCAATCCTCCTGCCCCGCGACCACCGCGACGGCAGCCTGTTCCTCAGTCAGCAAGAAGCCGACCTCCTGCAGGTGAGTTCCGGTGCTGACATTGTCACCTCACCCCTGAAAGGACGGAGGCGCTAAACCATGCAATTACAACAATGGATCGACGGCGCCTGGATCGCCGGAGCCGAAAGCGGCCTGACCAGCACGGCACCAGCCGACGGTGAAGTCATCGGCAAAGGTCATATGGCGAGCACGGATCAAGCGCGCGAAGCGATGACCGTCGCGGCCAACCACTTCGACGCATGGCGCAAGACTCCGTACGAAGAGCGCAAAGCCATCGTGGAGCGCTTCGCTGAGATCGCGAAGGCGCGCAAAGATTTGATGGCACTGCTGATTGCCAAAGAGACCGGCAAAGCGCTCTGGGATGCGACCACCGAAGCAGGCGCCGTCGGAGGCAAGGCGGGCCTCGCCATTGCCTCCTACGAACAGCGCACACCCACGGAAGCGAAGGCGCAAGGCGATGTGACGCTCCGTATAGCGCATAAGCCGCACGGCGTGATGGTGGTCATTGGCCCCTTCAACTTCCCCGCCCACCTGCCAAACGGCCAGATCACACCATCGCTGCTGGCTGGTAATACAGTCGTCTTTAAGCCCTCTGAGCAGACACCTGCCGTGGGTCAACTGATGATGGAATGGTGGAAGGAAGCTGGGCTACCGGACGGTGTGCTGAACATGGTGCACGGCGCCCGCGAAGTCGCTGAGGCCTTGATCACCCACGACGCCACCGCCGGTGTGCTCTTCACCGGTGGTATCCAAGCTGGCCGGGCTATCCATGAAACGCTCGCCGGTCGTCCGGACGTCCTGGTGGCGCTGGAGCTCGGCGGCAACAACCCGATCATCGCTTGGGATATCGCGAATGCGGAGGATGCCGCGCGGATCATCATGCGCTCCGCCTACATCACGTCGGGCCAGCGCTGTACCTGCGCGAGGCGCCTGATCATCGAGGACGGCCCTGAGGGCGACAAGATCCTCGACGCGGTGAAGTCCTATATCCCGAAACTCACCGTGGATGCGCCGACGGCAGAGCCTGCGCCGTTCATGGGCCCGCTCGTCAGTGCCGAGAGTGCCTCGCGCGCCCTGGCAGCGCAAGCGACCCTCATCGCCGACGGTGCTGAGCCGTTGATCCCGATGACGCAGCTGGACCTCGGCGACGCCTATGTCTCTCCCGGTCTGCTCGATGTGACCACCATGTCGAAGGACCCGGACGAGGAAGTCTTCGCTCCGCTTCTGAAGGTGATCCGCGTTAAGAGCTTTGATGAGGCCCTCGATAAGGCCAACGATACGCGCTTTGGCCTCGCGGCCAGTCTGCTGTCCGACAGCACTGAGCTTTGGCAGCGCTTTGACCAAGAGATCCGTGCGGGCATCGTCAATTGGAACCGCCAGACCACAGGCGCATCCGGCTCGATGCCCTTCGGCGGTCCGGGCCTATCGGGCAACCATCGACCCGCGGGTTCCTACGCGGCAGACTTCTGTGCCTGGCCGATGTCGTCGATGCTGGCCGGAGGTCCGCTCAAGGATGATCAGGCCATGCCGGGGGTCAAGGAATGACAGCCTACGAAGTCAATTTCGACGGCCTCGTCGGCCTGACCCACAATTACGGCGGCCTGTCGCTCGGCAACATCGCGTCGATGAACTCGCAAGAAAGCGCCTCGAACCCGCGTGAGGCGGCGCTGCAGGGCATCGCCAAGATGCGCACCATGATCGACCGAGGCTTCAAGCAAGGCTTCTTGCCACCGCACGACCGCCCTCACCTGCCGACGTTGCGGCAGTTCGGTTTCACAGGCTCGGACGCTGAGGTGGTGGAAGCCGCTGGCAAGCGTGCGCCCATGCTGCTGCGCAACTGCTCCTCGGCATCGGCCATGTGGACGGCCAATGCGGGCACCATCGCTCCGTCAGCGGACAGTGGCGACGGCCGCATGCACGCCACAGCTGCGAACCTCGGCGCCATGTTCCACCGCTCGTTGGAGCACCCCTTCACCGCACGGACTCTAGAGACAGCCTTCGCGGGCGATCACTTCGCCGTGCACGCCGCGGTCCCACCGGGCGGTGCGATGGGCGACGAGGGTGCGGCCAACCATGGCCGGCTTTGCGCGGACCACGGCTCCCAAGGTCTGCACCTCTACGTCTACGGACGGTCGGCCTTCGACAAAGAGAGCCCCACCCAGTTCCCGGCTCGCCAGGCTCTCGAAGCCAGCCGCGCTATCGCTGACCAACATCAGATCCCGGAAGAGCAGCGCCTATTCATTGAGCAAAGCCCCGAAGCCATCGATGCCGGAGCCTTCCACAACGACGTCGTCAGCGTCGCCAACGGCCCGGCCCTGCTCTACCACGAGAAGGCTTTCGCCGATCTCGAAGGCACCAAAAACGCCATCACCGCGAAGGCGGCGGCCCTCGGCTTTGAGCCGATCTTTATCGAAGTGGCAGACGCCGATGTGTCGCTCGCCGACGCGATCCAGTCTTACCTCTTCAACTCGCAGCTGCTGACCCAAGCCGATGGCAGCATGCTTCTGTTGCTGCCGGTCGAGGCCCAAGAGAACGAGCGGACGCGGCTCTGGTGCAAAGCCGCGGTGGCGGGCAACGGGCCCATCACCGAGACGCTGTTCATGGACTTGCGCCAATCCATGCGGAACGGCGGTGGCCCGGCCTGCCTGCGCCTGCGAGTGGTCCTGACCGAGGCTGAGCTCGCGGCGATGCATCAAGGTTTCTTGCTCGATCACGCCAAACTGGATGAGCTGCAAGTCTGGGTCGAGCGTCACTACCGCGATCGCCTCACAGCGGCCGACCTCGGTGATCCCGCCTTACTGCAGGCGAATCGGGTCGCCCTGGACGAGCTGACGCAGTGGATGGGCGTTGGGTCTCTCTACGATTTTCAACGTGCAGATTGACGATCTTTTGGGGTGACGCCTCAGGCGAAGCGCCATACCGTTAGGTTCTCGTTAACTAAAGGCTATGTGCGCGTGGTGCCCAACGCTCCGTACCAAGAACCGAAGGCTAAGCGCCCCCGCCGGTCAAGCGTCACGCTGTCCGTGGTGCTGGTGCTGAGCGCCGCTGCCGCGCTCTTGGTCGGCGGTGCGGTTACGGAGCTGCGCAACGGGCGGCAAGTCGCCAGCGATTCGGCGAAGACCTCCGCGGTGCTGCTCGGCGAACATCTGCTCAGCGAGCCCACGCTGAACATCACGCCCGGCGACACGTCCGCCGAGCTGATTAGAAGCGTCCTCGACGACTATGCCCCAAAAAGCGGCGGCGCGTTTCTGATCGATACCTCCACCAACCTGGCACGGGTAACCAGCCAAGTTGGACCTCTCGCCTATGATCCGGCATGGCTCGGCGGCGCGGCGGCCCCGGGCTATCGGCTTGCGATCCGTCAGTTGAATGCAGACCATACGGTTGTAACAGCGGCCCCCGCGGCTCCTCCGCCGACGGTCATTCTGCCCTACGCTGCCACGTCTTTGTTCTTGGTGCTCGGCGCGCTGATCATTCTTCGGCGCCTGCAAGGATTTGCTGACGAGGCCGAGCTGCTGCGGCAGGATCGCGAGCGTATCCACGAGAAAAATGGCCTGCTCGAACGCGGCGGCGTGAGTGTTTGGACGCTGCGTAAGGACATCCTCACCCTACCCGCTGGCCTTCGGAAGAAGCTGGGCTTTGCCGAGAATGCTGTGGGTATCTCGATCGACGACGCCTACGGACTTTTTGATCCGAATGATGCGGCACGCGCCCTCGCGTTCCTCGAGCGCCCGGGTGGGCATGTTGACGGTCGCTACAGCATGCTGGACGCATCGGGCCAATCGCAGCCGGTTTATTTCAGCGCCTGGAATGACGCGGTGGGCACCGCTGGGCTCGTGCTTGCGATCACGCCACAAGCGCTGGACGACGGTCAGTCGAAAAAGCTCACACGGCGTCTGCACGAAACCCTCGAAGCCATTCCGCAGGCGTTCCTTCATTGGGACAAGAACCATCGCCTGGTGGCCTGGAACGATCGCTTCTGTGAGCTGTTTGGCGTGCAGCCTGACGGTCTCCGACCGGGCCTCTCGGTGAATGATGTCGCGGCTCAGGCCACCATCGATCCCTCTCTGCTCACGCTGTACTTCTCACCGCCGCGAGCGCTGGGGCCGGACGAAGAGGCTCTTTTCTCGGACGATCGTTTTTTGCGGATTATCCGAACACGCACCATTGGTGATGGTTGGGTCTGCATCGGCCATGACATCACGGCAACCAAGGTTGAAACCGCCGCCCGTGCCAAGAAAGAGCGTGAACTCGAGAACACCGTCGATAGCCTACAGCAGTCTCGCGAGGAGCTCTCGGAACTCAACGAGCGCTACGCGATTGAACGCCAGCGCGCGGAAGACGCCAACCGTGCAAAGTCGGAGTTTCTCGCCAACATCAGCCATGAACTCCGCACGCCGCTGAATGCCATCAATGGCTTCTCGGCGCTGATCCAGTCCGAGCTCTATGGCCCACTCGGTAATGAAAAATACACCGAGTATGTGCGTGACATCAACGATAGCGGTCAGCACCTGCTTGAGCTGATCAACGAAATTCTCGACTTGTCCAAGATCGAAGCGGGCAAGATGGAGCTGAAACCCAACTCTATTGATCTTGAGAAGATCCTCCGCGAATCTGTACGGGTGGTCGAGCCTCAAACCCGTGGCAGCGATATTCATCTGCATGCCGCCTATGATCATCTGCCTAGCGTCTTTGGGGATGCCCGTGCGGTGAAGCAGGTGATGCTGAACTTGCTCACGAACGCTGCGAAATTTACCCCTGCCAAAGGTCGCATCACCCTCACCACCGTTTCTGACCTCGAAAGCGTCACGGTGATCATTGCGGACACGGGTGAAGGCATTGCGCCGGACAACCTCAAACGTCTGGGTACACCGTTTGTCAGCTTTGAAAGTTCGCAGAAACGTGACAACCGTGGCACAGGCCTCGGCCTGGCGCTGTCGCGATCGTTGATCCAGGCGATGGGCGGTATTCTCTGCCTGGCCAGCGAGCGTGATCGCGGGACCGTGGCTGCGTTCACCTTGCCCCGCCGGCCTGGTGGCGAAGCGAAGCTCCCTGATATTCTCGCCGGCAAAGTTCATGTCCTAACAGCGCCTTCGGGTGACGAACACGACGAGGCGAGCCGAGTCACGGCCTGATCCATCAACTAACGCTGTGGGCTTACTTTCTTGCCTGGAAGAGCGATGCGGATGCCCAGGCCGTAAGCCGAGGCGGGTGTTAGGCTGCGGCCCTGGTCGTGGTGGGGAAGACCGCGCGTGATCGTCATTTGACCGCCGTGGCGCTTCACAATAGCGGCGACCAACGAGAGGCCTAAGCCGTTCCCCGCCGTTGATCGGCTCTGTTCCAAGCGCACGAAACGCTGCGTGATCCGCTCGCGATCTGACTCCGACACACCGGGCCCATTGTCCATGATCGACAGCAACACCCCGCCATTAGGGCGCGAGGACACCGAGAGCTCAATCTTTGGATCAACACCTTTTTCCTCAGGATGCCGAGCATACTTCATGGCATTGTCGAGTAGGTTGGCGATGGCTTGCCCCATCAATTCACGGCTGCCTTGAACGGGCGGAGTCTCCGCCAGGTTCGCCGTCAGCTGGAAGCCCTCATCATCGGCGGCTGGCACGTAGAGCTCAAGCATCTCATCGGCCAAGGTCCGCATATCAACCTCGCCAGACAGTACATTTGTGCCCGCCTCAATCCGCGTGATGGACAGAAGGGCGTTGAAGGTTTTCAGCAGTCGCTCGACCTCGTCGCGGGTTTTGGTGAGGACCTCGCTGGTATCTTCGGGCTTGAGGTCATCCGCATCAGGAATAACACTGTCGAGCCGTGCCTTGATACGGGTCAACGGCGAGCGAAGGTCATGCGCAATATTGTCAGAGACCTGACGCATCCCCACCATCAGCTGCTCGATCCGGTCCAGCATGGTGTTGATGTTCTTGGTCAGGCTGTCGAACTCATCCCCAACGCCAGTCACGGGCAAACGGCGAGACAAGTCACCCTCGGTGATCGCCTCCACCGATTTGTTGATGCCATCGAGACGGCGCACAAGCGACGTACCCAGAATGGAACCCAGCGCTACTGCCAAGAGCAACGTGACACCCAACACACGAACGATCACATCCTGGCGAGTCTGGCGGAGCTGATGAAGGGCATCAATATCGCGGGCAAGGAGGATGGTGGCTTTCACCGGCACCCCACCAGCGTCACGCTGATAAATCAGGGTACGGCTAACGCCGAGGTACCGGCGAGGCCGCTGGGCTTCTTCGCTAAAGACGGGGCGATCAGGTGCCCAGAAAAATTCAAAGGGTCCGTCTGCGCCCACCATGGCGAGCGGCACACCGTCCAAATTACCGAAATAGCGGCCAGCGAACGAACCATCATCCAGCCAGATCATGTAGGTGGAGTTGACCGGCAGCTTGTTGCTTTCCGCCTCTAGCACCACGGCATTCAGTGCACGCCAGTCCGGAGCACCGGAATTCTCGCTGACCCGCTCTAGGCGGTCGAGCTCTTGGTCGAGTTCTTGCTCGATCGTGTTGTAGGCGACACCGATCGTACCCTCATACACGACATAACCGAGGATGAAGACGGCGGCGACGAAGAGCGCGGCGGCGAAGATGATATAGCGAAACGCGGAGGTACGCAGTACACGGAAAAAGGGCTTCCGGCGGAAGCCCTCTTCGCTGTCGTCACCGGCCTCTAGGACCAAATCACCTGGCGAGCTACCCCCCGCCGCCCTCTTGAACATCACATCACTCAGTGTCGGATAGGGTGTAGCCCGCGCCGCGCACGGTCTTCAGAAGCGGCTTATCGAACTCTTTGTCAATTTTGGCACGCAGACGGCTGATGTGCACGTCGATAACGTTTGTCTGCGGATCGAAGTGGTATTCCCAGACATTTTCGAGGAGCATGGTCCGCGTGACCACTTGGCCTGCATGGCGAAGCAAATACTCAAGCAGGCGGAATTCACGGGGCTGTAGGTCAATCTTCTGACCGCCACGGCGAACCGTACGCGCGAGTATATCCATCTCGAGATCGCCACACGAGAACGTGGTCTGAATATTTGTCGGACCACGGCGACGGCCAAGGGCTTCGACGCGAGCTATCAACTCGGACAGCTCGTAGGGTTTGACGAGATAATCGTCGCCGCCCGCCTGGAGGCCGGCCACGCGGTCATCCACCTCACCCAACGCTGATAAGAAGAGAGCTGGCGTTTCGTCACCGCCGGTCCGGCGGTCCTCAAGCAGCGTCAAGCCGTCCTTGTGCGGAAGCATCCGGTCGATGACGTAGGCGTCGTAACCGCCGGAGCCAGCCATATCGTTACCGACTTTACCGTCGATGGCATGGTCGACAGCATGTCCTGCAGCACGCAGGCCTTTCACCATAAAAGTGGCGGCATCAGCGTCGTCCTCGATGACCAAAATACGCATGGCGGGGCTCCTTTCTTAGGAGTTGAGCGGCAGGGCGCGGAAGTCCAGACCTTGCCTTGTTTGAACACGGAGCAAAATGGCGCCGCGGTCGCGTTTCTTTGCCGATTCAACAGCTTTCTCAATATCGCGAGGGCTGATCACTTTTTCATTGTCGGCTTCCATGACGATCATGCCCGGACGAATGCCAGCGGCAGCAGCCTCGCTGTCGCGATCCACATCACTGATCAGTACACCCTGCACATCATCCTCAAGGCCATAGCGGCGGCGGGTGCTGTCATCCAAGGTGCGGAAGCTGACGCCGAGACGCTCGGTGGTTTCGGCTTCTTCTTCGTCGGAAATACTTGGTGTCACCGAGGCGGTTTGTACGAGGTCGCGCTTGTCCAGGGTGACGTTGAACGAACGCTCGCGACCATCGCGGAAGGCTTTCATCTTGACCTTCTCGCCCGGCTGGTAGCTACCCACCTTGCGGGTCAGGTCCGTGGCCGAAGCCACTTCCTGGCCTTCGATCTCGATGACGATATCACCGGCTTTCAGGCCCGCTTTCTCCGCAGGCGAACCTTCGTTGACGTCAGCGATCAAGGCACCGCCTACGCCCTCGTCGAGCCCCACAGCAGCACGAATCTGCGGCTCAGCATCGCGGATCTGCACGCCCAGGAAACCGCGCTCGACCTGTCCGTTTTCGATGATCTGCGCCACCACGCCTTGAGCCACGTCAGCAGGGATCGCGAGACCGATGCCCGCGTTCACACCTGTGGGTGAGATGATCGCCGTGTTCACGCCAATGACGTTGCCTTTCACATCAAAGGTCGGGCCACCGGAGTTGCCGCGGTTGATGGAGGCATCAATCTGGATGAAATCAGCGTACGGAATGTCAGGGCCGCTCTCGCGTCCCAATGCTGAGACGATGCCCGACGTCACCGTACCACCGAGGCCAAAGGGGTTACCCACGGCGAGGACGTAATCGCCTACGCGCAGGTCGGCTTTCGGCGAGAAGGTCACGAAGCGTTGCTCAGCGGAGGGCTCCACCTTGAGCACGGCAATGTCCGTCTCAGGATCGGTGCCGACCAATTTGGCATCAAGGGTGTCGCCATTGCTCAGCGTCACGGTGATGGTCACCGCTTTGTCAATCACGTGGTTGTTGGTGACGATGTGGCCATTGTCGTCGATGAAGAAGCCGGAGCCCTCGCCCGTCGCCAAGCGCGGCTCGTCATTGTCGCTCTGGCCGCCGAAGCGGTCGCGCAAACCTGGCAGCAGCCGCTCAAGCTCTGGCGGCAAGCCTTCCATCACCGAGGCTGATTCGACTTCGCGCTCTGTACGGATGGAAACCACAGCAGGGCTCACCTGCTCCACCAGGTCCGCGAAGCTCAGCTTCCGGTAAAGCTCTGCATTGTTGTCGGCAAAGGCGTCCATGTTGACGCTCTTTTGGGCCAAGGCTGGCGTTGCGGTGGCCGCAGTGAACGCCAGCACGGAGGCTGCCATCAGCGCAGAGATTCGGTTGGTTCGCGTCATGGTTGGATTGGTCTCCCACATCGAAGATTTTTTCGTCAGCTCAAACGTAATGTTCAGTTGAGCCGCATGAAAATGAAGAACTCGCAAGGGCCTAGGGTTAACTGGCCGCAGCAACGTCCTCACTACCTTCGCTTTCGCCCTCAGGCTGCCAGCTCTTCATAAAGGCCACAAGCTCAGCATCCACCTCTTTTGGCAGTGTGATCTTAACCTTGACCAGCAGGTCGCCATGGGCGGTTCCTGCACTAGATTTCAGACCCTTACCGCGAAGGCGGAAGGATTTGCCCGACGAGGTATTGGCCGGGATCTTAATGGTCGCGCGGCCTGTCAGGGTGGTGACATCCACCTTGCCGCCGAGGACGGCCGTCTTGAGCGGCAGGGCCACTTCCGTGACCACATTGTCACCCTGCACATCGTAGGCCGGGTCATCGGCGACCGTGACCTCAACGAACAAATCGCCCGGCGCGCCGCCTAAGGTGCCTTCATGCCCCTTGCCGCGCAGGCGCAAGGTTTGGCCATCGCGCAAGCCTTCAGGGATGGTCACGCTCACCGTTTCGCCGCTGGGCAAGGTCACCCGCTTCGAAGCGCCTCGGGCAGCGTCGATGAAGGGAACAGTCAGGCGGGTGCGGACATCGCGCCCTTTGGCGGGGCGGGCCTGGGCGCGAGGGCCAGCCTCGCCGCGGCCAAAGAAATCGGAGAAGATATCGCCGAAATCGTCGAAGCCTTTGGACTGGCGACCCCGGCGAGCGCGTTCTTGAAAGCGCTTGGCAGCCTCGGCTGGATCAACCCCGCCGAAGGGATCGCCCCCGAAACCGCCACGCTGATTGCCGTCGGCATCGATCTCGCCGCGGTCGAAGCTCGTTCGCTTCGCTTCGTCGCCGAGGATCTCAAAAGCCGCTGTGGCCGCCTTGAACTTGTCCTCCGCCAAGCTGTCGCCAGGGTTGCGATCGGGGTGGTACTGTTTGGCTAACTTACGATAGGCACTACGGATTTCGTCGTGCGACGCCTGTCGCCCAACACCCAGTACGCTATAAGGATCCTTCGCCAACCAGCGCTCTCCGTCGTCATCTTAGACTGCCGATGTCGGGCAGTGGAGCGCGCTTTTCAACCGCTTTGGCGCGGAGATCAAAGTTCCAAGCGCGCTTCCCGACCCCAGCCATAGCGCGAGGAGCGTTGAGCCACCGTAACCACGGCCGCGAGAGGTTGATCGACCAGCATCTCTGTTTGATCGGTCTTCAAGGTTTCAAGGACTTGACCGCCCGTGTCCAAGACGCGGACCTGATAACGTTCGGATGTCTCGCCGAGCGGCACGTCGCCGGTGGACCATTGATCACCGCCGGAGCGGGTTCGGCGAATCCAGCTGAGCCTCTGCCCGCCGGTCTCCGCAGTGGACTTCAAATGGACCGGCGCGAAGGGGCGGGCGCCGGTGCCGTTCAGCTGGAGATGATGGCGCGTGAAGGGGTAGCTGCCTGGCTCGAGGGAAGATGGGCCCACCTCCACCTCAATCGAGGAGCCCCATCGGTCAGGAGGGAGCAGCTGCGGCGTGGCATGGTCGAGCAGAACGAAACGCGCGCCTACCTCGGCGCCAAGCGCTGCCTCCTCCTCCGTACCGCGGCGACCTCGAAGCAGACCTGAGAGATGCCACGTGCCGTCTTCCTGAAGAACCGCCTGAGCAAATTGTAGAAGCTCCCAGCTATCGCCAACTTGCACGGCACAGAGATGGTCACCACCCAGAATATCGGCAGGCGGCCGGCTAGAGAGGCCCCCTGCTGGGAGATCTACCGCCAGTGTTGCCGCACGATCCCAGCGCCCTGATACGCCCGATGCCAATGGCTGCGTCAGCCGCCCCATCAAGCATTGGGTGGAGAAGGATGCCACCGGGATCGTCCCCTCTCCCTCGTAAACCGACACGGAGCCCGGCCATGGCTCTGCAAAGGCGGCCATCCAAAGTTGTGCTTCGTCGGATTCGTCCGCCAACCGAGGGATATCCAGCCCCTCGAAGAGGACAGTGCCATATGACACTGGCAATGGCGACGCATCAGCCTGGAGACCCGCATAGGCAGCAACGAAGACGCCAGGGTCTGTGGTGATGCCCCGGACCGTGCGATAGGGTCCTTCAACCATCTCGGTAATGCGCACACGCATCGTATGACCGTCGGTGGATACGGTCAGCGTGTCACCTGGCTCAATACCATCGGCGAGATCGGGCAGCGCGAAACGCACCTGCTCCGTCATCCCAGAGGCTTCAGCTAGCAGGGCTGCCGCGATGCCGGTTGCCTCGCCCTGCTCTAACAGAACAGGCGTCCCTAAGCGTTGGGTTCGAGCATGACCCCTCGTCTCGTCCCTGACTTCTGTGGTCTTCGTCGTGAAGCTTGACAATTCATCCTGGTACGTGATCGCCAGCGCACTGGGCAGCTCTTCATCCTGCACGCGCTCGGCAATCAACAGCGGTGATCGGCCATCATCCACGAAGCCGCTCTCGTCGAGTTCTGTGAAGGCTTGGCCATCGCGAGGGGTGACGATGAGGATCCCATCTCGCTCGCGCACATCCAATTGATAAAGACCGAACAATGGCTCTAGCGCCTCTCTCGCTGACACGGGTGCTGGCAGAGTCAGGCCGCTGATCATGCGATCGCAGGCGGAGGCATCCACGCTCGCGACTCCCGCTTCGTCAGCGATCGTCTTGATGAGGACCGACAGCGGTACTTTGCCGGCTCGACCATTCAGCCAATGGCCTGTCACCCAATTATCCGCATCGGCCCAAACATCACGACGCGCTGGAAATTCCGGATACGGCCTTGCGTCCCAAGCATAGACAAACATCCGATCCGCCCGCACCATTGGCGCGCCATAGACCATGCTCACCGGATTGTGGGCCGTGTCCGTCCAAAAACTGTGGTGAGCCTCCAACAAGGCCCGCTGGGCCCGATCGTCTCGGGTGCCTTTCGAGAAATGGGGCAGCGCGCTTTCGGCTGACTTTGGATCGACGAAAACGTTCGGCTGGTTGGGTCCCTTGTCGATGGCAGCACAGCCAAGCTCGGTGAACCAAAAGGGCTTGCTTTGCGGCACCCAAGGCGTTGCCGTCGTTTTCACGCCACCTCGCCGCTCCGTATGAGGATTGAACCACCAGGACCACAAGTCTTTGTACCGGTAAACCCAGTCGTCTCCATAGGCACCGTCCGTGATGGCGGTGCGGACTTGCCCCAACCGATCGGCGTCACTGGCATAGAACCAGTCGTAGCCCTCTCCTCCATCGATGCCAGATTGAAGGTATTCGATGTCATAGGGGCCCCAGGCAACGGCCTGATCTGCATGACCGTGCGTATCTCGCCAATCCGCTAACGGAACGTAATTGTCGATGCCAATGAAATCGACATCACCGTGGGCCCAAAAAGCATCCAACGGATAGAAGATATCGCCAGAAAGGTCAGCCGGTTGATGGCCAAAATATTCAGACCAATCGGCACCATAGGACAGCTTCGCCGATGGCAGGATTTGCCGAACTTGCTGTAGCAGCAGCACGAGACGATCGACTGCCGGAAAAGCTCCCGTGTCGTCCTGGATCTGGGTCAAGCCTCGAAGCTCTGACCCCAGAAGAAAGGCCTCGACACCACCCTCGTCGGCGGCGAGCTGCGCATAGTGCAGCACCATAGGATCGAACGCATCGAAGAAAGCGTGGACTTGCGTCCGCGCCGCGGCCGTCCCGTTGTCGGCTGCCCTATCGCTGGTGATACGACCGCGCCATGGGAAACTCGCCTGCTCCTGGGCACCGTAGGGATCGGGTAGACCGTTCGCCTCCGGAATATCCATCAGAATGAAGGGATGGAACATCACGTTCAGCCCCCTCGCCTTCAGCTCGCGCAAGGCCTGCCGGACACTTCCATCCGATGGAGTCCCACCGTAGGAAGGCCGGCCGTCAGTCTCACTTAAGTGCATCGCCGTCGAGCGGTCGTAGGGACCAACACGCCAAGGCGTTGGCTCTGTGGTGCGATCCAACCGCTCGACCCCCGGCGCTAGCGAGCAATGCCCCGCACGCAGATCATCGCCGAACCACGACACCACGAGCGCAACAGCTTCCGTCGCGGGCAGCGTGCCTTGCAGATCATCCATGCTGGCGGTGAAGTCGGGAACGCCTAAGCCGTTATGGACATTGAGGCTTTCACTGACCCCCTCCTTGGGCGAATGATGCAAAGCCTCGGTGGCGTACACAGTCTCGCCAGAACCGGGAATGATCGTCATAGCACGGATCATCTTTTCAAGCATGATGGGATCGTCAGCGGCGAGATGCCGTTCCACCTCGAAGTTCAGCTGCGGCACCCGGTTACCGAAGGTGGCAAGAGGAAGGTCTTCAAACACGATATACGCCAGACCTCGATAGGCAGGAGCCGAACCCTCCGTATGCTCGATCAAGGTGTCTGGCTGTTGGTCGTTCGTACCGTGATAGAGGCGGAAGTTGAAGTCAGCCAAGGTGATGAGCTTGCCATCGGCCCACACGCGACCAATACGGGCGATCTCGCCCTCGCAGAGAGCGATGGCGAGCGAGACGAAGTACTGGTTTTCAGTTTGAGAGGAGGAGGTCGCCTTCCTCGTTCCCTTCGCGCCTCGTAGCGAGGAGAACGTTGTGGTCTCTTCGCGAACCTCTGACGCCCAAATGATCTGTCCACCAACTCTAGCGCGTCCATAGACCCGAGGTACGCCGCCGCCTTCTCCCGCCGTCAGTAAGCGGATTTCTTCTAAGGACCGGCCCGCCGTGATGCGCTTTGCTGGGCCAAAGAGGAGATTGTTGGCAGCTTGAGCGGCTTGATTGGCGGCCACCTGGACGGCGACCTGCGCGCCAGCTCGAGCGGCCTGGCGTGCGGCGGCGGATCCGGCTTGGGCAACGGATTGGGTCATAGGGGCTCCGGCAAGGCAAAGGCGGCTGCGAGATTCGCCATCCAACTGTCCGAAAGACGCGTGCTGATGACGCCGCGGCCCTCGAAAGCATGAATGAACTGAGCGTCGAACGCGAGAATGCCGCAATGAGAGATCGGCAAGGTGCGTCGCATACGGAAGAGGAGGAGATGACCCGGCTGCGGCTCGTCAATGGGCTGGCAGTGATGCTGGAAGCCAGCCAACATCTGCTCGCCATGCACGGCTCGAAGCTGCTGAGGATAGACGGGGTTATGAGGCAGCGCTTTAAAACCAAGCTGTGTGGCCACACCTCGAAGGAGACCGAGGCAATCGGCACCCTGACCCAACGCGCTAGCCTGATGCTTGTACGGCGTGCCGAGCCATTCAAGGGCATGGCTGACAATGCGAGCACGCCATTTCATGTCCGTCTCATGAGAGGTGACGGACGGCATTAGCGCACCACCGCAAGGACATCCGTACCCGGTATGGTTGGGAAGCCCCTAAAGCGGTCAGTGTTGTCGAAAACCGAGCCGCAGGTCGCAAACGACTTGTCACAGCCCGGACTGAGGCGAATGTTGACGCCAACGGGCAGGGTGACCGCGGGAGACTGCCAAAGAGTGAGCGCCAGGCCCTTTGTGGTTGCCTCGGCAACACGGATGCGGGCGCTCAAGCCGTCATGCTCCCCTCCCTCAACGGTGGCCACACCCCCTGCGAAGCGCTGCGCGCCCTGGGTGAACGCTGCCGCGACCTCGATCGCTAAACCGTCGTGCATGGAAACCGTACCGAGTACGGATAGAGGGGCCAAGGCGACGCCGCAGCGACCGTCACCAAGCTGAGCATCGCATGATTTCTGGTAGACCCGCCCGGTGGTCCGGCTCAGGCCATGTTTGGTGCTGCGGAACTCAATGATGATCCGCGAACCTTCTGCTGTCAGCTCACCGATCGTTCCGACGCTGAGGAGTAAGCGATGCTCGGGGTTCTCAGCATCAACGCGCCAAAGCTCAGCATAGGCATCTTCGTATGCACCACGCGCGATATCGTCGCTCAGCAAGCCTTGCGCCGAGGACGCCGAGACGAGTTGCGCGTGATCGGGGGCGAGGTCTGCGGTCTTCGTCAGCTGTTCGAACGTGAGCCCAGGTTCAGCTCGGAAGTGATAGCCGTCGAAGCTGATATCTTGGTCAAATTCCGTCAGCCCAACGATCACTTGATCCCGGCGGATGATGAGAAGGCAAACGGCCGTCATCGCCGCGGGCGCCGACAAGGCTTGTCTTGTGGCCGAAGGAATGATCTTCACAGGCGCACCTCCACAAGCTCGATAGCGGGCACAGCGGCGCCTCGGGCACCCAGTTGTAAGGCGAGGTCATCGCTGGCGAAGCGGCAGGGTACATCGAACAGGAAGCCTGCGCTGACTTCTAACCCGGCAGCTGGCGGTATGCTGAAGTCGATGGCATCGCGATCGGGGCTAAGGGTCCACTCCGTACCCGCCACTTCTGTGCCGTCTAAGGCAACTCGCACCGTGCCGACGACTGCGAGATCGATCGCGCGCTGACCAATGCCACAGGCCTTTCGCAGCTCGAAGCGCGTGGTGGTGCCGTCGGCCGTGGCAAGTTGTTGATCTGTCGGGTGGGGATCCTGCTCGAGATGGGTCGAACTATGATCGAAGGGATCACGAAAGGCGAAGGCAAACCGTCGTCCTTGACGCTCCTCGAAGAACGCGAGCAACGGTTCGACGTCGTCGAAGGAGGCAATACCGCCGCGGACATCCCACCGACGACGCGATGCCGACCAGCGGGCCCGGCGCACCTCGTGACCTGATCCCAAGGTCACCACATCCGTGCGGAACGAAGGACCGCCGGTGGCGCCGAGGCTGATGGCGAGGGGAAACAGAACGTCGTGGAAAGCTTGCCTAGCCATTGCGCACGCCTGCCCGTAAGATGGCGCTCAATGCATCACTCGTGGCTTGTCGCTCTGTAAAAGGATCATTGAACAGGCTGCCGATCGCTCGTTGAGCGGCAAGCCGTGCGAAGTCAGCCAAAATCTCCTCGACCATGTCTTGCACGGTTTGTCGGCTGTCGAACGAAAGGCGAGCCAACTGCTCGCCAACGGTTTGACTCAGCTCGACGAAGGAAGCCTCAACCGCTTCGTTGAACGGGGCCAGAGCGGTTTGTGCATCAAGGCCGTTTGCCGTCCCACCGTCTGATGAAAAGCGTTGTGTTTCGCTCATGGGCTAGATCTCCATCTGAAAGCTAATTGGCCCACTGGATAAGAGCCGTAGGCTGAATGAAATCTCTGACTCGGCCACGCCAGAGAGTTGCAGATCGCGCACGAAAAATTGCCCTGCCCAAGTGCCATCACCCGGCAACACGAGTGCCCAGGGCTCGGCCTCACCGGTAAGAAATGCACTGCGTACCGACGTCATGGCATCGTTCGACAAAAACACGCCTTCTGCGCGTAGGTCGGCCTGAGCCGGGTTGGCGCGCGAGGAATGATCTGCCCACCCCGCACTGAAGGCGTGTGTCCGATCCGTGAGTTTGCGCGACAACGACAAGCGCTGCTTCGTGATGCCGGACACCG
>JABSRH010000043.1 GCA_013215175.1 Parvularculaceae bacterium
CCACAGCACGTTGCGGAAGTTCTCGACGGTGTTGGAGAACTAACGGTCGACGTCGAAATCAAATCTGACGGACTCGGTTGGGTTCAATCCCACGAGATCGAAAATGTCAGCGATCTCATAACGACCAGCTTGTGAACCGCCACCACTGAGGTTTGTGTCCATGTTGGTCATCCAGCTGTCGACAGCCGTGAAGTTGGCGTCGCGATAGCCGTCATAGTTGAAGCCAGGATTGCCGATGGTCAGCGTGAAACGCGTGATGTCAGCGCTGTCCGAGTCGTTGGTGACAGCGACGCGCGGAACGTTTGAGTCCGTGGTGGCCGTGTTGATGGTCAGCGTAGCGCCGACGGTCGCGGCGCTAGCGGCACCGACGAGAGCGACAGAAGCAGCAGCGGCTGCAGCAAGAAACTTGGACATGGATCCCCCTCTAAAATAGTTGCGAACAAGTTACTCTACAACGCTCGTTCTGTCGAGCGCTATTCAGATAGCGTTAACTGGCTCGATAAGTCCGCCACCCTCACAGTCGATATGCGACGCAGCCGATGGTGACGCGGCGACCATTCCCGCTTAGGTGAGCCGCATGGAACAGAACGAAACGCCCAACGAGCGCTTCAAACGTGTGCTCGCGCAGGCCACGCGGGCCCTTTCGGCCGAACCCGAAGCTGAGGTGAAATTCGGCGGCGACCAGCCCTCCGTGGAAGGCGCCGAGGCGCGCCTGCCGCTGCCGCCACGCCGTTTGGACAACAAAAAGGTAGCTGTAAGCCGTGGTCATGCCGATGCTGCGGCGTTGCGCCTCGCGCATCACGACGAGGTGCTGCACCGAACGCTGCAACCGGAGAACCCGGAGGGGCGCGGTTTGTTCAAGGCGTTGGAAGATGTCCGCTGCGACGCCATTGGCGCCAACGCGCTCTCAGGCGTGGGACAGAACCTGACGGCCGCGCTCGAACGGCAGCTCGATGAAAAGGGCTATCGCCGGATGGAAGATCGGCAGGACGTGCCGGTGCAAGACATCGTCGCCCTCATGGCGCGCGAGCGGATGACCGGGCTAGAGCCGCCAAAGTCGGCGCAGAAGCTCGTCGATCTATGGCGCGATGACATCGAGAAGGTGGCCGGCGAAGCGCTGAATGCCCTCTCGAAGCGCGACAGCCACCACGATCAAGAGGCCTTCTCCGCGCTCAGCCGAAGCGTGATAGATGCACTCGAGCTGGGCGACAAAACGGGCGACGAAGACCAATCGCAAGAAGAAGACGACGCACCACCAGACGAAGGCGAGTCTCCCCAAGAGGATAGCCAATCCAAAGAAGACGATCAGTCTACGGAGGGTAACGACTCCTCTAGCGACGACGATATTCCCGATTTCGGCGAAGCGAACGAGGGCGAGGCCGATATGCCGGACGACCCTCAATCGATCGATGAGGGCGACCCGCGCGACGATCCCGGCGACGATGCGCCCATCCTTCAGCGCGACACCATGAAGGACAGCGGCGAGCACTATCGTGCGTACACCACGGAATACGACCAAGTTGCGCACGCTGAAGAATTATGCCCCGCTGACGAACTCGCTCGTCTGCGCAATCAGTTGGATACCCAGCTGGAGAGCTTGCACGCCGTCGTCTCGCGCCTTGCGAACAAGCTGCACCGGCGGCTGTTGGCGCAACAGAACCGCGCTTGGCAGTTTGACCTGGACGAAGGCGTTCTCGATGCTGCCCGCCTCACACGGATCGTCATCGATCCGTTCCAGCCCCTCTCCTTCAAGCAGGAGAAGGACCAGGAGTTCCGCGATACCACGGTGACGCTGCTGCTCGACAATTCAGGCTCCATGCGTGGACGACCCATCACGGTCGCGGCAATCTGTGCCGATATCCTTGCACGGACGTTAGAGCGTTGCGGCGTGAAGGTTGAGATCCTCGGCTTCACCACCATGGCGTGGAAGGGCGGCAAGTCTCGCGAGCAATGGGTGCTTGACGGGCGTCCTAAACATCCGGGCCGCCTAAACGACCTGCGTCACATCATTTACAAGCCCGCGGCCGTTCCCTGGCGCCGCAGCCGTGACAGCCTCGGCCTCATGCTGAAGGAAGGCCTGCTGAAGGAAAACATCGATGGTGAAGCCTTGATATGGGCGCGCGATCGTTTGATGGCTCGCCCTGAAGCGCGCCGCATCATGATGGTGATCTCAGACGGTGCGCCGGTGGATGACACCACCTCGTCCGCCAACGGAGGAAGCTATCTCGAGCGCCACCTGCGCGAGGTCATCGCTGAGATCGAGAACAAGACGCCGATCGAGCTGTTGGCCATCGGCATCGGCCACGACGTGACGCGCTTCTATCGTCGGGCGATCACCATTTCCGACGTCGAACAGCTCGGCGGCGCCATGATGGAACAGCTTGCCGCCCTTTTCGAAGATGAAACGCAGGCGGCACCAGGACAACGCAGGCGCCGCGCATGATCAGCACACTGGTCCTGACCCTTGCGCTCTTTGGCAAGGACTTGAACATCGAGGCCATTCCCTTCACCGGCATTGAGCCCGAAGGCATGCCCGTGGGCTGCATGCGCTTGACCTCGGGCCATACACTCAAGGGACCCCGAGGCTTTGGCGGTTATTCCGCGCTAGCGTTCGACCCCGCATCAGGCGACCTCACGCTCCTCAGCGACGCGGGTCATTTCCTCACCGCGGAAGTGGCGCTGAACGATGATGGCAGCGTCATGACCTTCTCCGGCGGGCGCCGGAGTAAGATCGAACGTCCGGCTCAGGAAAAATCTCGCTACGACACCGAGGGCCTCGCCCCATTTGGCGAAGATTGGGCCGTCAGCCGCGAAGCCGACGATGATGTTGTTCGGGTTCGTTGGCAGGGCAACCGTCTGGTCCAAGAAGAGCAGCTTACGGATTTTTCCGCCGTGGGCACTTTCCCGAAGAACGGTAGCTTTGAGTCGCTCGCCGCCCTGCCCGATGGCAGTTATCTTCTGATCCCTGAGGCGCAAAACGGACGGCGCCGAACACCGGTGATCCGATGGACGCCAGGAGAGCAGCCTCGAAAGATTGCAGTCTATCAGGGTGAGGATGACTTCGAGGTCACCGACATGAGTGTGGACAGCAAAGGTGATCGCGTTTTCATCGTTGAACGTGCCTTCAGCCGCGCCCACGGACCACGCGCCAAAATCAAGGTGCTCAAACTGTCGGTCCTTCTGTCGGCAAAACCGGGTGAAGTCATGAAGCCCGCAACGCTGGGCAAGATGACGTTCTTCGAAGGCGCCGACAATATGGAGGGCATCACGTTCTATCGGTCCACGGATGGCACGGATAACTTAATGCTGGTGTCCGACGACAACTTCAGCTCTGTCCAACGCACCGTGCTCATCACGCTCGCTGTGCCAGAGAGCTGTCCCTCAGCGCCCGCCCAGCCCTAAGCCAGGCCGGATCAGCCAGCGCAACGGCCCATAAATCAGCACGAACAAGCAGGCGATCATCAGGCCAATGATGAGCTGCAGCGCCATCCAATAGGCCCAAGGCAAAGGCGTTCCGGCAAAAGCTGACGGGAAATAGACCAAGGCTTGGAAGCCGTAGCCGACGGCCGCACCAAACAACGGTGCGCGCCACCAAAGCCCACCGCGGAACACCTCATAGGTCCAAACAGCGGCCCACTGACTAACAATCCAGGAGCCAACTAACGCCGAGACAAACCGTACTTCGGGCACATCAGAATCCTCGAGCGATGGCGCAAGCTCAACAATCAGCATCAAGACGAACACCGCCGTCATCACCCACGACAGCGTCACCGCGCTGGCCACCACGCGAGCGCCCCATCGGCGGCTAACCAGCAAGGTGGCCAGCACGATGAGGAGGAACAGACCTTCACCGCGGCTCAAAAAGGCCGAAGGCACCATACCGCCAGGCCCGGCAATCCTGTCGAACAAGGAGAGAGGAAGATCGACCGTGACAACGGCCAAGAGCTGAAACACAGCCAGCCCCGTGGCCAAGCCAAAGGCGAGGCCAGCTTTCGCCAAAGCACGAGAAAGGAAGCGGGCCGCACGGGTGCGGCCATCGAGATCGCGCTCATAATGGCGCTCGACGACGATGACGCCGTCGGAGAGTGATGAGTCTTCGTAAGACGACACCCGTTGCTTGCCTCCGTTCACCCAGCGAGCCCGCTGAGCGATTCGTTCAGGGCAAGCTTACGCAGCAGACGCTTCGATGTCGCGCTTCACTTTACGAGCGCGGTCCGACAGAACGTCGTCCTTGGCCTTGATCAAGAAGGCGTCGAGGCCGCCGACGTGGTCAACCGAACGCAGCGCGTTGGCCGTGATACGGAACTTGAAGCTACGGCCCAGACGGTCGCTCAGAAGCGTGACGTTGCACAGGTTCGGAAGGAACCGGCGACGGGTTTTGTTTTGAGCGTGGGAAACATTGTTGCCCACCATCGGACGCTTACCAGTGAATTCGCAGACGCGTGCCATTGCGGAGCCTCGGAGGTTCTAAGAAATTGGAACGGGGCCAGTAGCGCCCGAGTCCCTCATCGTCAAGCGGCGTCAGGGCCTGCGCACCAGAAAGATGCGCCTTACCAAACCCTGAGGAGCCAAGAACCGCTTTTTCGTCTAGAGTTCTTAAAGCAAAATCGGCGATGGTTGGGTGAGCCTTTCGGCTCGTGTGGAGAATAATTCAATGGCATGGCGCCTTTCAGCAGCGGCCCTAGTCGGGCTGTCGATGACCCTCACTGCGTCTGCGCAGGAGCAAGGACCCTTCCCTGAGCCCGGCACCGATGCCTGGAAAACGCTCTTCGCGGTGGACCCAGCAGATGACCCCATGGGCGAGAGCCCCTTCGATATCGGCCAAGGCACAAGCTATCAGACAACGCTCAAAGGCCAGCTCGCTGGCTTTGATGTCGGCCGCGTCTTCCTCACCGTCACGGTGAGCGACACGGGCTATAGCGTTGACTATCAGATGGAGCAGCGCGGCGTTGCCCGTTGGTTCTCCGATGGAGAGGCCAAGGCCAACGCGTCGGGCCTGTTCGGCGAGGACGGCCAGATCGCCACGCACTACTACTACAACCACGATTATGACGGCGAAGAGAAGCAACAGCGCACGGAGCTGTTCCGCGAAGCTGGTTCCGAGCGCCTTCACCTGTGGTCCCTGCCCGCCTACAAGTTCCGCCAGCCCGTCTCCGTGGCCGAGGCTGAAAACGCCGTGGATCCCCTCGCAGCGCTCGTCGCCCTCGCCTTCGCGCCTGTGCCTCACGGCATGCCGCCTTGCGAACGCCGCGTGCCGGTGCTCGATGGCAAGCGCCGCTTTGACCTGGTGATGATCCCCGACGGCAAAGAAGACGTCCGCCGCAATGGCCCTGGCCGCTACAGTGGCCCAGCCATCAAGTGTAAGCTCGAGCAGCACAAGATCGCTGGCTATAAAGAGAAGAACCGCGGCGACGTCGAAGGCGACATGTGGGTCTACCTCGCCGAGGTGCCCGAAGAGATGCGCGGCCCGCACCTGCGCTACGTCCCCGTGAAAATCGTTGCCCGCCAAGGCATCATCGGCGCCTCGCTACAGGCGAAGAAGCCGAAGCTGGTGAAAGCGGATGGGACTGAGAGCAAGCTGCACTAGGCGACTTTTACAGAGGCGGCTTAAGGCCTCGGATTTGCCGCCAGTACTCCTCAGCAACATCCTCATCGACTTCGACCGGCTTGGTGCTTTGCGCGTAGAGACGGTCGCGCCCATCTTTGCGAGGACCCGAAATCCAGAATTCCTCGCCCGTCTCAACGTCGAAGTGATTGGATTTAAAACCGGCGCCACCCAACTTTTGGAACGTTCGGCCTTTGTAGCTCACAGACCGGGCTGACTTTGAGAACGTCACGCGCCCGATTCGCGCCTCTCCATTCAGAGAGGCCGATTTGTCTTCGATATACATGATGCGCGTTCGGGCCATAGCATGACCCTACGAAATATTTCTCGGTCGAGAAAGCAGCCGGTCCCTAACGCAACCCAGCCGCGGTCAACGTCTGCTGGCTCGTGCCGCCGTTCATGGCGATCAGCGGGTCCAGCGGTTGCAGGTCGCGGCGGAGCTGGAAGTGCAGCTGCGGGCGATTCACCGAGCCTGATCGGCCTACCTTGGCGATCACTTGTCCCTGCCGGACGAGGTCACCCTTCCGTACCAGGATGGCATCGGTGTGGGCATAGGCGGAGACCCAGCCGCTTGCGTGCTTTACGAGCAGCAAGTTGCCGTAACCGTCGAGTTCACTACCGCGATAGACCACTTCGCCATCGGCGGCGGCGCGCACAGGGGCACCAATCGGCGCCGCGATGTTGATGCCATCGCTGGGGCTACCGTTCTGAACATCGCCATACTGAACAAGCACAGGACCACGGACCGGCCAGGCAAACGGACTAGACGCATCCAGCTCAGGCAGAGACGGCCCGGCAAGCGTCTCCTCAACCAACTTGCGATCCAGCGTACCCGGATCAGGCATCCGGCGCGTGGTGGCGCTGGCGATCTGCTGCTGCGGTTGGCTACGGTATTGCGGCTGGCCAGCGCCAGGAATGACAAGGCGCTGATCCACACTGATCGTATAAGGACGGCCCAAGCGGTTGGCTGCAGCCAGATCAGTCACCGACATGCCAAATCGGCGAGACAAGCTGTAAAGCGTGTCGCCAGGCTGCACGACATAAGTGCGATCCAGCTCAAACCGGCTGTTCGATGTGTCGGCGTAGATCGGTTCGATCTCACGCACCGGCTGGCGGCTAGCGCGCACCAATTGCGGCTTGGCCTGCAAGCGCTGCTGTGGCCGGGTCGGGATCACAAGGGTCTGACCAATGCGCAGGCTGTAAGGCGCATCGAGCAGGTTCTTCTGAATGATGGAACCAGGATGCACGTCGTAGAGGCGGCCGATCGCGTAGACCGTCTCGCCCGCGCGAACGCGGTGCTCAATCTCGCCCACCGGCGCCGGGGCGTCCTTAGCGGATCGGTAACTGAGAACCTGCGGGCCTTCACCGGCAAAGCCGGGATCGGTGCCGTAACGGACCGGGGCGCCCTCTTCTTGGGCCTGCGCCACATCGACCAAGATCGCGATTGCGGCAGCAGAAACAAGGGCGAAGCTAGCGACGGGCAGAAAGCTTTTGCGCAAGGTTGGCATGGCGCGCTCCTGAAAACATAGATGCTCTATCCTGAATCGATGCGCCCGTTGTGCTTAACAAACGGCTAAGACGCCGCGGCTGTCTGTCTCTTTTTGCAACACTTTTACCCCGGATCGTGCCAAGCGCAGGGCATGGGCATACCAACACCAAAAGAACTCATCGAATGGGTCGAGCGCGAAAACGCTGAACGCTCCTCTCCCGTCACTCGCCGCGACATCGCCAAAGCCTTTGGCGTGAAGGGCGCCGCCCGCGCTGAACTGCGCGGCATGCTCAAGCGGCTCGAGCGCGAGGGTGCGCTGAGCCTTGACGGCAAACGCGCGAAACGGCCAGGCCAGTTGCCACCCGTCACGGTGCTGACTGTAGAGCGGATGAACAGCGACGGCGACCTCGTCTGCTCCCTCGGGCGCGATGACATCGAGACCGAGGTGCTCCTCGATGCGCGTGAGGCCGGCCGCGTGAAGCCGGCCATCGGTGTCGGCGATCGCTTCCTGGGCAAACTCCGCGAAGAAGCCGGCGTCGTGGTGGCGAGCGTGCTGAAGCCGCTGGAGAAGCCGAAAAGCAAAACCCTGGGCGTCTTCCGTAGCCAGCATAGCGGCGGCGTGGTGGAGCCGGTCAGTCGCAAGGCGCGCAACAGCTTCACCATTGGCAAGGCAGATAAGTTGAACGCGGAAGATGGCGACCTCGTCTGGTGCGAGCCCAAACCGCAACGCGGCTATGGCCCGATGAAGGCGCGGATCGTCGAGGTGGTGGGCTCTGTCGAGGCGACCAAGAACCTCTCGCTCATCGCCCTGGCTGAGCACGACATCCCCGTGGAGTTTCCTTCCAAGGTCATGCGCGAAGCGAAAGAGCTATCGATGCGCGCTGACAAAGCGCACGTGGACATCACGCGCCTGCCGCTGGTCACCATTGATCCCGCCACGGCTCGCGACCATGACGATGCAGTGCATGCGGAGAAATTGGACGATGGCGGCTTCCGCCTCACCATCGCCATTGCCGACGTCAGCTACTACGTTCGCCCCGGCAGCGCCCTCGACAAAGAAGCGGAAAAGCGCGGCAACTCTGTCTACCTGCCGGACCGCGTCGTACCGATGCTGCCCGAAGAGCTGTCCAATGACCTCTGCTCACTGAAGGAAGGCAAGACCCGCCTCGCCCTCTGCTGTGAGGTTGAGATTGGCCCGCGCGGCGCCAAGAAAAAGCACCGCTTCTTCCGAGCCAAGATCAAGAACCATAAGAACCTCGCCTATGAAGAAGCTCAGGCGATCGAAGACGGTCACAAGAAGGGACCGAAGGAAATCAAGGTCCTGTTCGAGGCCTACCGCGCCCTCGTCGCCGCACGAGAGCGGCGCAACCCCCTCGACCTCGACATGCCCGAGCGGCGGATCATCATGCAGGACGGTGCCATTGCCGGGATCGAGCGTAAGGAGCGAATGGACGCGCACAGGCTCATCGAAGAATGCATGGTGCTGGCCAATGTCTGTGCAGCGGAGACGCTGACGCAGAAAGGGCGTGAGGCGATCTTCCGTGTGCACGATGCGCCGGACCCGGAGCGCCTGGATGGCCTGCGCGAATACCTCACGCCATTGGGCTATTCCCTGCCCAAGGGTGACGAGGTTCGTGCCGAGAACCTCAACCGGGTGATCGAGATGGCGCGCAAGAAGGGTGAGCTGGAGATCATCGCGCTGTCGGTCCTGCGCTCGCAGAGCCAGGCTGTCTACGATACAGAGAATATTGGTCACTTTGGCTTGTCGCTGAAACGCTACGCCCACTTCACGTCGCCCATCCGTCGGTATGCGGACCTCACGGTGCACCGCGGCCTCGTCCGTGCGCTAGGCCTCGGCCCTGGCGGCGAGACTGACGAGGATGCGCTACGGCTGAGCACCATCGGCGAGCATATTTCTAAGGCTGAGCGCAAGGCGGTGTCAGCGGAACGCGATACTGAGAGCCGCCTCCTCTCCGCACACTTAGAGGACCAGCTTGGCGCTGTCTTCAGTGGCCGGATCAGCGGCGTCACCCGTGTGGGCCTGTTCGTGGCCCTCGATGAAACGGGGGCTGATGGTTTCGTGCCGGTGCGCACCCTCGGCTGGGAATATTTCGAGCACGACGAAACCAAGCGCGCCCTGGTCGGGCAAAAGACCGGCGGCTCTTACCACATGGGCATGAAAGTCAGTGTCCGCCTCCTAGAGGCCACACCGGTGCAAGGCGGCCTGCGCTTCGAAATGCTCACCAAAGCCAAGCGCACGGACGATAAGGACGACGACGAACGCAAGCCCCGCGACCGCAAAGCGGGCCGCAAACCTCTGAGGCGCTCAGCCTCCAAGCCCGGGAAACCTAAAAACAAGGCGAAGGCCGAAGCACCCAAGACCAAGGAACAGCCACAAAAGCCGGCAAAGAACGCTCCCGCTAAGCTCAAACGCCGCCCACGGAAGAAACGTTAGTCTCCAGCAACTTTCGAGCCAAGCCGCTCGAGGTGTTGACGGGCGACCGCTGGCATAGCCCACAACACAACAAAAGAAGCTCCGCTCAACATGAGCAGCACGAAAACAACGGTCCATCGATCACCCCTGAAGTAGGAGAGTGGCTCGAGGCCCAGGTTGCGCGCCACGATTTCCTGGCCACCAAATGCCAGCGCGGCCAACACAAAGGCAAAGCCGACAAAAATTAGGCGTTCACTGATCTTAGGGACACGCTTCCAATGCTCGGCGAAGTAGCTGCCCAAGTGACAAGGAAAGAATATAACAGCGAAGAACGTGAACGCACCCGTTCGCTCAGCCATAGAAACCAAGAGATCGAGGCCAGACATGAACACTACGAGGCCCGCCCACATCAACCCTATAGTGGCCCAATGTTGGCGATGACTCACGGCGCCCTCTACCCTGCATTCTTCTTCATCAGCGCCACGAACTTGTCGAAGACGGGGAAGCTGTCTTGCGGGCCAGGGCTGGCTTCGGGGTGATGCTGTACCGCCATGGCGGGGGCATTCTTGACGCGAATGCCCGCATTGGTGCCGTCGAAGAGTGACGTATACGTGCTTTCAACGCCGTCTGGCAGGCTCCCTTCGTCCACGGCAAAGCCATGGTTCATCGACACAATCTCCACCTTGCCTGACGCATGATCCTTCACAGGGTGGTTTGCGCCATGGTGGCCTTGAGCCATCTTCATGGTCTTCGCGCCGAGCGCCAACGCCATCATTTGGTGGCCGAGGCAGATGCCGAACAGCGGCACCTTCGCATCGATCAGCTCACGAATAACCGGCACCGCATACTCACCTGTAGCGGCCGGGTCACCGGGGCCATTACCCAACACCACGCCATCGGGCTGGAATTGCATGATGTCAGCAAAGCTCGACGTCGCAGGCACCACCGTCACGCGGCAGCCAGCGGCTTTCAGGCAGTTGAGGATGTTCTGCTTGACGCCATAATCGATGAGCACCGCGTGCGGACCATCGCCGTCGATCCTGAACGGACGTTCCGTGGTCACCTCTTTGGCGAGGTCGAGACCGACGAGACCATGCCAGGCCTTCGCCTTCGCCACGAGGGCATCGCGGTCAAACCGACCCGACGGATCATGGGCGATAACGCCGTTCGGCATGCCGTCCTCACGGATGCGCACCGTTAGGGCGCGGGTGTCGATGCCCGAGAGACCAACGATACCGCGGCGGCGCATCCATTGCTCAAGACCCATACGAGCCCGGTGATTCGACGGGCTGGTCACCGAAGCCCGCACGATCGCCCCGCGAGCCGCCATATTTACGCTAGGCGAGGCAATCTCGATATCCTCGTCGTTCACCCCCACATTGCCAATATGCGGGAACGTGAAGGTGACGATCTGGCTAGCATAGGAGGGATCCGTCAGGATCTCCTGATAACCCGTCATGGCTGTGTTGAAGCAGATCTCGCCGATGGCATCACCAACGGCGCCAAATCCTTGGCCTTCAAAGATGGTTCCGTCAGCCAGGGCCAACAGGCCGGTGGTGGATCGAGGGTTTGTCTCTTGACTTAGTCGAAGCGGCACATCATCTCCCGCGGCGCTCTTACGGGCGGGGCACATTGCCGCCGAGGCGCCAGTTCAACGCGCTGGTAAACGGCTCAGGGTCATAACGATGATCGCCCTGGACGCAAGAGACAATTGTGGGCAGCGCAGCATGAGAGCGGCGCGGATGCTTGGAAGGTAGTTATGGGTGAGCCAATCAAACTGGTGGACCAGATCACCGCAGACTTGAAAGCGGCCATGAAGGCACGCGACGACAAGCTGCGAATCGCAACGCTGCGCCTCATCGTGGCGGCTGTGAAGGACCGGGATATCCAAGCGCGCTCAGAGGACCGCTGCTGCGGCCTGCAAAATGACGAGGTTCTCGCCGTGCTCACCAAAATGGTGAAGCAACGCGAGGACAGCGCCAAGACCTACGAAGAAGCCGGCCGCATTGAGATGGCCGAGCAAGAGCGTGCTGAGACGGAGATCATCCAAGGCTATCTGCCGAAGCAGATGTCGGCCGACGAGATCGCCGCCGCTGTGGATGGTGTGATCGAGAGCATCGGCGCTGAGGGCCTCAAAGACATGGGCGCCTGCATGGGCGCGCTGAAGGCGAACTTCGCGGGCAAGATGGACTTCTCCGCTGCCAACAAAGTGGTGAAATCCCGCCTCGCCTAAGACCTTAGGCTGTTCTTTGCCCTAGACTCCGGCCTACGCTCACCGAAGGGCGTGGCCGGGAGCGAGGGGCATGGAACGTTTCAAGAGCCTTTGGGCCTGGATGATCATTCCGATGATCATCATGCAGGCGGGCATCTTCTACGATTATTGGGGTGATTTCGCCCGCAATACCTGGGCTGTGCACGTCCACTATTGGATCGCCAGCCTATGGTACCTGATGCTGATCACCCAACCCTTCCTCTACGCCAAAGGAGCGATAGCTTCGCACCGAACCTGGGGCATGGTTGGCGTGTTCCTCGCCGGCGCCATGGCCTTCTTGTCGATCAGTCAGCTCAACCGCGACTTGGTCTACGCCAATTTCGTTCGCGAGAACCCAGGCGGCATCGGACCCTTCGAGCCTTGGTTCTTTGTGGGGATCATGATCGTCGAGCTTGTCCTGATTTCAGGCTTCATCGTCGCCATCATGATGGCGATCATCCAACGCAAATCCACTCAAGATCACGCCTGGTGGATGGTGGTGACGGTATTCATCATCATGATGCCAGCCACCGCTCGCGGCCTTCAGGCCGTATGGATTGCGATCTATGGCTTCTCGCCCGAGATCGACATTGTGGTGATGCCGCCGATCTACCTCTCGCAAGTCTTGATCATTGCGATGATCCTGGGCTCGGCTGGCTGGTTCGGAAAGCTGCGCCACCCCGCAACCTGGCTGGCTGTGGGCGTCAACGCAGTGGGCTTCTTGATGGAGCCGCTGGGTCGGTCTGAAACGCTCCAGACCATCCTCAGCACGATCGTCAAAGCTTAGGCTTTCTTCGCGGCCTGCCGGCGCTTCCACTGTAGCAAGGCCAGGCCAGCCGGAAACAACAGCGCAGGCGCGGGGATAGGCACTTCGGCGCCAGGGTCGGTCATCGCAAAGCGGTCGTCCTTGTAGAGCGGCGTCGCATCAGGCACCTGCACGAAGGGGGTGGTCGGAAGAACGCCGCCACCCTGCCCGTCACGCACGATCGGCATGACGATGTCAGGCAAGGTGCCGATGATCACGCCGATGGGAATACCGCCCACGCCCGTGCTCGCCTCGCCTTCAGCAACCGGTCCAGTTCTGGCACGGGGGCTGCCTCGGCGGATCCCGCCCCGCGCGGGCTCAATTGCGCCGCCGATTCCCGGATTGGCGCGGCGCACTGGCCGGCCGTTGTTGTCACCGCGTCCAGCCGGCGAAGCGGACCGCTTCACGCCCTGCGTGCCGCCACCCAAACCGCCGATAACGCCGTTCCGGGGCATTGGTGTCGTACCACTGCCGTGCGGGTAAGGGTTGTTGAAGACGCCCGGGTCAAAACCCTTCGTCTTGTCGAGGACTGCGACCTCGGTGATCGCTTCTTTGACCGCGGGGTCCATGGGCTTGTCCATGACGTAGTAGCCCTTCGGCAGGTCGTGGCTCCAGTCCTCCCACAACCCCTCTTCGACCTCATCGAAGCGCGCTTTCAGGTCCGTCTCGGACCGGCCACGCAGGTCATCAGCTGAGCCTTCCGTCGGCGGGACGTAAAGCTTGTCAGTCTGGTTGTACTGTTGAGCGAATGGATTGAGCGAAGCGCCTGTGCCCTCGTCGGTAGGACCCGTGTCAGCGTGAAGCGCTGAGGCGAGCATGCCCGCAGTCAGCGTCAGTGCCGTCGCAGCGACGGCTGCATTCCTGAGCCGGGTCGCCGACAAGGCCCCCAAGGCGGCGAGGCCTGCCTCGAAGTCATCGGTTTCTCGTTCAGTGTTGGTGAGCTCGGACAATCAACAGCCTCCTGACACCCAGCAGGTGCAAAAGGCTTGCCAACACGCCTATAGGGTGGCGCGGCGCTTCGGCCGATGTGGAACAATGCCGATGGTGATGCGGGGCAAGGAGCGTTAAGGAACGGCGTGCGCTCGGTTCCCCCCTCTTTCCTCAACGAGATCAAATCGCGACTTCGTGCGTCCGACGTGATCGGACGGCATGTGTCTTTGAAGAAGGCAGGACGCGAATGGCGCGGCCTCAGCCCCTTCAACAAAGAGCGGACGCCGAGCTTCTACGTGAACGACGAGAAAGCGGCGTTTTTCGATTTTTCGTCAGGCAATCACGGCGACATCTTCAAGTTCTTGATGCTCACCCAGAATCGGACGTTCCCCGAAGCCGTCGAAGAGCTGGCCGCCATGGCTGGCATGGAAGTGCCGAAAGCCACACCCGAAGAACATAAGCGGGCCAGCGAGGCGGAGATCCTTATCAAGGTGCTCGGCGACGCCGCGACCTTCTTTGCGGACCAGCTTCGAGGGCCCGACGGTGACCAAGCCCGCGCCTATTTGCGTCGCCGTGAAGTGAGCCATGAGAGCCTCGAGGCCTTTAGCCTTGGTTATGCGCCCAACAGCTGGGAGGCGCTCCGCCGGTTCTTCCTTGGGCGTGGGATTACCGAAGAGATGCTCATCCGAGCTGGCCTCCTCATCAAACGGGACGACGGCAGCACCTACGACCGCTTCCGCGACCGGCTCATGTTCCCCATCCGCGACCCCCGCGGGCGGGTCATCGCCTTCGGTGGCCGCGCCCTGCAAAAGGATGCGCAAGCCAAATACCTCAACTCGCCGGAAACCGAGGTCTTCCACAAAGGCCGCGTGCTCTACAATTTCGGACGCGCCCGCGCGGCGCTGAAGAACAATCAGGGCTTGCTGGTGGCCGAAGGGTACATGGACGCCCTAGCCCTGGATGCAGCTGGTTTCGCTGCCGTGGCGCCGCTTGGCACGGCCCTCACCGAACAGCAGCTGTCTCTGTTGTGGCGCGTCGAACAAGCGCCAATTCTCTGCTTCGACGGCGACCGCGCAGGACGCGCAGCGGCGGAGCGCGCCCTCGACCGCGCCTTACCCCTCCTCTCCGCCAAACAAGCGTTGCGGTTCGTCTTCCTTCCCGAAGGCCAGGACCCCGACGATGTCCTGCGCAAGAACGGCCCGCAGGCGATGAGCGCGATCATCAACGCGCGCGCAGACGCGGAAGAGACGATGTGGCAGCTCGCAGTGAACCGCCACGGCATCCGCTCCGCCGAGCAAACCGCGGCGTTGGAGACGGAACTGCGCGAAAGGGTCGCGAAGGTCCAAGATCCCACCATGCGTGATGCCCTCTCCCGCGCTTTCAAAGATCGGCTCTACCGCCTTCGCGGCGAGATTTTCACGCAATCGCGGTCCCAGTATCGCACCCGGCGAGAGCGTGGCGCCCCCGTGGCGAGACCCTCAGAAGCCTTGCGGAAACAGCTCGGGCAAGGCGGCGTCGGCGGTCCCAACTCGGCGGCGCGGGAGGCCCAGCTCGTGGTGGGGCTGATCCACCACCCGAAACTTTTTCATCTCCTCGAAAACGAAGTGATGAACCTTAAAATTGAAGATAGTGAGCTTGCGCAATTGCTGACCCGCGTCATCGATATTCTTGTTGGCCGGCCAGACCTTGACAGCGAGGGTTTGCGTGCACACTTGCTTTCGAATTCCGTGGCGGATTCCGTCTATCAGCGCTGGTCCGAGGACCCCCTGGTGCGCATCCCCCGGTTCGTTAGGCGCGATGCGGATACTGAGGCCGCCAAAACAGGATGGTTGGACACGTACCTCATCGACCGACGTCACAAGGTTTTAAGTGCTGAGATCAGCGAGGCTGGGGCCGAGGCCCACCTGGACTCAGGACGCGAGCAAATCTGGTTAAAGTCCGTGCGGCAGAGCCTTGAAAGCAGCACAGACGAAGAAACACCGGGGACCGACGGCCTTTAAAGGCCGAACGTTTCCAGGCTAGCATGAAGGTGCAAGGGGCTGAATGAGCAAGACTTCGAAGGTCGTTGAACAGGACGACAACGCCGAGGGTCCCGTCCTCGATATGAACCTCGCTTCGGTCAAGAAGATGATCGATGAGGCGAAGAAGAAGGGCTACATCACCTACGACCAGCTGAACGCGGTGTTGCCCGAGGACGAATACTCTTCCGAGCAGATCGAGGACATCATGTCCAAGCTCTCGGACATGGGCATCAACGTCACGGAGAACGAAGAGGCTGAGGAAGAAGAGAAGGACGGCGCGAAAGCCTCTGGCTCTCAGGTCGCGAAGAAAGAGACCGCTTCCACCGTCACGACGAACACCAAAGCGGACAGCGACCGCACCGATGACCCGGTGCGAATGTACCTGCGCGAGATGGGTGCCGTTGAGCTCCTCTCCCGCGAGGGCGAAATTGCCATCGCCAAGCGGATCGAAGCGGGCCGCGAATCAATGATCCGCTCGCTTTGCGAAAGCTCGCTGACCTTCGAAGCTATCACCGTCTGGCGTGAGGAACTCGAAGAAGGCCGCGTGCTGCTGCGCGACATCATCGACCTCGACGCGACCTATACCGGTGGCCCTGAAAGCCGCCCGGACATGACTCGCCCCGAAGTGGCGGAGCAGGTCCAGAAAGAACAAGAAGCTCGCGCCGCCGAAACCGGTGAGGACGAAGACGAATTCGACGAAGGCGACTTGTCGCTCTCGGCCAAAGAGGCTGAGCTGCGCGAAGGCGTTATGCAGACCTTCCAGGACATTGCCGACGACTTCAAAAAGCTGCGTCGCCTCCAGGACATCCAGATCGAGCAACAGTTGCAAGGTGAAGACCTCACCGAGAGCCAGCTCAAGCGCCTGAAGAAACTGCAAAAAGACATCGTCGAGCGCGTTCGTTCGGTGCGCCTGCACAACCACCGGATCGAAGCCCTCGTGGAGCAGCTCTACGCCATCAACCGAGCTCTCATGGGCCTCGAAGGCAAGCTCGTCCGCCTGGCTGACAGCTACGGCGTGAACCGCCAGGAATTCCTCAAAGAATATCTCAGCAACGAGCTCGACCCTGAATGGCTACCGCGCGTCTCCGCGCTGGAAGGCCGCGGCTGGGCCAACTTCACCACCAAAGGTGAGCCGAACATCGTCGCGATCCGTGATGAGATCGGTCAGCTCTCTCAAGAAACCGGCCTGACCGTCTCGGACTTCCGCCGCATCGTGCAGACGGTGCAGAAAGGCGAACGCGAAGCCCGCATCGCTAAGAAGGAGATGGTGGAAGCCAACCTCCGCCTCGTGATCTCTATCGCGAAGAAATACACGAACCGTGGCCTACAGTTCCTTGACCTGATCCAAGAGGGCAACATTGGCCTGATGAAAGCGGTCGATAAGTTCGAATATCGCCGCGGGTACAAATTCAGCACCTACGCCACGTGGTGGATCCGCCAGGCGATCACCCGCTCGATCGCTGACCAGGCACGGACGATCCGTATCCCGGTCCACATGATCGAGACGATCAACAAGATCGTCCGCACAAGCCGTCAGATCCTCAACGAGATCGGTCGCGAACCCACGCCGGAAGAGCTGGCCAACAAGCTCTCCATGCCATTGGAAAAAGTTCGTAAGGTGATGAAAATCGCCAAGGAGCCGATCTCTCTCGAAACGCCGATCGGCGACGAGGAAGACAGCCACCTCGGCGACTTCATCGAAGACAAGAACGCGGTGCTCCCTATCGACGCTGCGATCCAGTCGAACCTGCGCGAGACCACCACCCGCGTGTTGGCATCACTGACGCCGCGTGAAGAACGTGTCCTCCGTATGCGGTTCGGCATTGGTATGAACACGGACCACACCCTCGAAGAGGTGGGCCAGCAGTTCTCGGTGACGCGTGAGCGGATCCGCCAAATCGAAGCGAAGGCCTTGCGGAAACTCAAGCACCCTTCTCGCTCCAGAAAGCTGCGAAGCTTCCTCGACAACTAAGACAAAGAGCCCGCTTCGGCGGGCTTTTTTATTCATGGTTTCAGGGCGGCGGGTGTGCCGGCGACTTGCACCACGCACTCATCTGGCTCAGGCCCTAGAAAGTAAGTGACTGGGGAAAGCCATGAAAAATCGAGCCATCTACACAATTCTCGCGGCTCTCTCCATGGTGGGCATCTCTCAAGGAAGTGCTCAGGATGTCGATAGCTCCACGGACGAAGTGGGCACGTCGATATCGCTCTCCCGGACAGACGAATTACCAACCGGCTACCAATGGTTCGATGAGTCCCTCTCTCTCAAACGCGGCACCCTGGCGCCGCTCGGTGAGGAGGCCATCCTCGTCAATGACGAGGCGATGTGCGAGATTTCGGAGCGTGAATGGGGCTGGTACGCCGGTGACTGTCTGTCCACCGATCAGTTGATCCTACAAGTGTCAGACACCATCGATTGGGTTCGCATCGAGAAGCCTAGCTACCTGGGGCACGTGACGTTCGGCGGCTGGGGTTTGGACGAGCAACGACGCCTGATCGAGCGAATCGAAACCCAGCTGGAAGAAAAGGCTAACTTCACGCCGCCGCAATGGGACGACTTAGCGATCGCCGAGCACTGGCGCGTGGAGCCAACCCTGAACGAAGAGGCGAAGCTTCTATACTTTGCCACATCCGATATGCTCAGCAATGAACCAGGTCCGTTGGTCAA
>JABSRH010000044.1 GCA_013215175.1 Parvularculaceae bacterium
CGCCGGTTTGTACTCGGTCACCTCGACGGTCTCGAACACCTGACGCAGGATGTAGGGCTCGGTTTCCAGCAATTGGTCGAGCGCTTCGCGGCTCTCGACGTGATAGAGCAGGACAGAGCCGGCCATGTTGCCTTCGGCGTCGAGGAGCGCGCCGGCGTGGATGAGCTTGCCCTCGCCTTTCAGCTTCTCGGCCAGCGCAAGATGCTCCGTACGCGCCTCTTGTCGCCGCTGCGGCTGGCCAACGTGATCGCGACCGAGAACGTGGAAGTGGGGCATGGGGGATCTCCTCTAGGCTTGGCCGGGTTTGCCCTTGGCGAGGCGCTGATGGCAAGCCTTGGTCAATCATCATGGATCAAGCGCGGTGGTGGTTCGAGACCGCGGGCCCGCAGGCGGCGGCAGAGTTCGTCGTAGCCGAGGATGCGCGCGTGGCGAAGGAGACGGCGGTCGATCTCGGCTTTCAGGGCTTCGGTATCGCCATTGAAGGGATCGTTGGCGCGTTCGCGGCGGATGCGCTCTTCGCGTTGGGGACGGGATGGGCGCTCATTTCTTTTTCGGGGGATGGTTGGCCTCCTCTTGCGCACGCCAATGCTCAGCATCCGGAAAAGCCCGAACGCAGTTCGCGGGGAATGGCGTGCGGCCTGACCGCGGCGCGTTCTGATTCTCATTCTAGGGGTCAGCCGTGGTCTGAAGGTGCCCAAACCAAGGCCGCACGCCATCCAGTGTCCTGACGATCCGACCCGCGGCCTATCCGAAGCTCTCACGGGCCGGCAGCCGTCACAAAGACAGCAAGCCACTGGCCCAACAGGTGTTCAGGTGACGGATCCAACACCCCGCTCCTGCCGGTGGTGGGGTTTTAGCATGGGTGGGGTTTGGGTGGATAAGGTGAGCGTAGGGCGGGCGCGTGATACGCAACCGCGGGACCAGGTGGGGAGGTAAAACGCGGTCAGCTCCGCCGCCCGCCCTACTCTCTCATCGCCGTGGTCGATGGTGCCCACGATTGTCCGTAGGCTTCTTTCCAGCGGTGCCAACTGGAGTAGGGCCAGTCGTCCATGGTTGGTACGAGACCGTGCTTCACCGGGTTTTGATGAACGTAGTTTATGTGATTAGCGTGGTCTTTGTGGTCGCGTATGGTGTGCTCCCAATAGCGCGGTTGCCAGGGGTTATGGCCGAGCGCCTTGTTGAAGCGCTTTTTGATCAGTTGCCAACGAAGGGGATAGTTTGTGTCTCCATCGGGGAGCATCCAAACCGTATGCAGATGATCGGGCAGCACGCACATGGCGTCGATCTGGACGGGGTAGCGTTGAAACGTTAGTCGGAACGCCGATCGTAAAGCATCGAGATGATCCGTCAGCGTCGTTTGCTTTCGGTCAGCCAAACAGACCGTGAAGGCGAAAGTGCCTCCCTCTCCATATTTCCGGCGGTATCGCGGCATGGAAAGGAGTTAGAGCGGGCAAGGAACGTTTCAAGAACAAAGTGCAGCCCGTAGGGCGGACGCGTGAAACGCGACCGCGAGACCGGATGGCGAGGTAAAACGCGGTCGGCTCCGCCGCCCGCCCTACGATAGATGCCTTCGCTCAACGGTGGATTGGGGCGCTCTCCACGGCGAAGGCGCAGCCGAGGACCGTGGGGCACGCTCCCACGGCAGGGATATCTCGAAGGTCAGGAGATGGGTGCCACGGTCAAGCCGTGGCAAGCGCCGGTGGAGGGGGTGTGCGGAAGATGAAGGGGTGGTGCATTGCGCTTCGCTTCATGCACCCTATGCTTGCTATGTTCGCTCAACCATCGGTTTGGGCGCTGCATCTTGCTGAGGCGTTGGGACGGTTTAAAGCGACCCAGTTGCGAGTTCGCGATATGCGATAATACAACCACCAACCAGACAGCCGATAGCGACCAACAGAAAGGCGTCAGTTACAAGTAACCTCCACTTCGGAATATCATAATTGAGAAGAGGCTTGGCGACATCATCCAGATTTTTCAATGAGCTCGTACTATCTGCAACAAATTCTTTAGTGGCATCGAAATCACGAGAAGCGCGGTCAAACAAACCGCGCTTGACATGCTCATCGATTCGCTGCTGCGAACTTGCGAGAGCGCCGCTTACATTCACGGTCAATGAATGGCGAGCGAGATCTATAGATGCTTGACTATGTGCCTCGTTCGCCACGCGCATCACCAGCGAAAAAAGACACCAGTTTGCAATAACGCCCGATGCCACACCACAGGTCCAGACCGTCAGTGCATAGCGGAAGCAAACAATAGTCAAATCCAGCTGGCTAACCACTGTGCTCACAGTGAATCCAATGCAAACTGCATTGGCGGTGATCAACCAAAAGAAACTCTGTCTTAGCAAGGAAAAGGCCTCGGCCCGCATTTGGGAACCAAGGCCTTTGTGATGTTCAGCTGACTTATCGTAGACAGAGTAAGTCAAGTATTCGCTCACTGGCAAGCAAGGCACTCGTCGTAGTCGGTCTTCTCGATCGTGAAGCCCTCGGTCTCCGCACCTTCTTCCTTTTCCTTGCCGCCGGCATAGGCCGTGCGCTGAACGCTTTGGCTGCGGCAGTAATAGAGGCTCTTCACGCCTTTTTCCCAGGCGGTCCAGTGGAGCATGTGGAGGTCCCACTTATCCACGTCACCGGGGAGGAAGATGTTGATCGACTGCGACTGGCAGATGAAGGGCGCGCGGTCGGCGGCGAATTCGATGATCCAGCGCTGATCGAGTTCGAAGGCGGTCTTGAAGATGTCTTTTTCGTCTTGGGTCAGACCATCGAGGTGCTGGACCGAGCCGCCATGTTCAAGAATGGACGCCCACGTATCGTCATCATCCAGACCTTTTGACGCGAGGAGTTTCTCCAGCGCCTGGTTCTTCACCGCGAAGGAGCCCGAGAGGGTCTTGTGGGTGTAGTAGTTGGTCGGGATCGGCTCGATGCACGCGCTCGTGCCGCCGCAGATGATCGAGATCGACGCCGTCGGCGCGATGGCGAGCTTGTGCGAGAAGCGCTGCATGATGCCGCGCTCTTCCGCGTCGAGGCAGGGCCCGCGCTCGTGCGCCAGCTTCACCGAAGCTTGGTCCGCCTTCGAACGAATATGCTTGAAGAGGCGCATGTTCCAGGACTTGGCCATGCCGCTTTCAAACGGGATGCCCTTGTTCTGGAGCATGGAGTGGAAGCCCATGAGACCGAGGCCCACGGAGCGTTCGCGCTGGGCCGAGTAACGGGCCTTCGACATATCGTCAGGCGCCTCGTTGATGAACGAGGTGAGGACGTTGTCGAGGAAGCGCATGACGTCTTCCACGAAGTTCTCCTCGTCTTTCCACTCGTCGTAGGTCTCAGCATTCAGGGAGCTGAGGCAGCAGACGGCCGTGCGGTCGTTGCCGAGGTGATCCTCGCCGGTGTGCAGCATGATCTCTGCACAGAGGTTCGACGTGGAGACCTTGAGACCGAGGTCTTTCTGGTGCTTCGGCATCGAGCGGTTCACGGTGTCGGAGAAGATGAGGTACGGCTCACCGGTCTGCAGGCGGATCTCGAGGATCTTCTGCCACAGCTCGCGCGCGTCGACTTTCTTCATCACTTCGCCGGTCTTCGGCGATTTCAGCGCGAAGCTGCGACCCTCACGGACGGCGTCCATGAAGTCATCGGTGATGTTGAGGCCGTGGTGCAGGTTGAGGGAGCGGCGGTTGAAGTCGCCCGACGGCTTCCGGATCTCGAGGAATTCTTCGATTTCTGGGTGGTGGATGTCGAGGTAGCAGGCCGCCGAACCGCGACGCAGGCTGCCTTGGCTGATCGCCAGGGTCAGGCTGTCCATGACGCGGATGAACGGGATGATGCCGGAGGTCTGGCCGGAGCCTTTGACGGTCTCACCGATGGAGCGGACCTTGCCCCAATAGGTGCCGATGCCGCCACCGTTCGAGGCGAGCCAGACATTCTCGTTCCAGGTGCCGACGATGCCATCGAGGCTATCGTCCACGGAGTTGAGGAAGCAGGAGATCGGCAAACCACGCTTGGCACCACCATTCGACAGGACCGGCGTCGCGGGCATGAACCAGAGCTTGGAGATGTAATTGTAGATGCGCTGAGCGTGTTCGTGATCGTCAGCATAGGCGTTGGCCACGCGAGCAAACATGTCCTGATAGCTTTCGCCTTCCAGCAGATAGCGATCGTCCATGGTCTTCTTGCCGAACTCGGTCAGCAGAACATCGCGCGAAGGGTCCGTCACGATCTGCGGAACCACCTTCAGTTCCGGCTTCGCAGGGGCCGCTTGGGCGTTGAGCTCCGTTGAATTTAGCTCAGCAGCAGCGTTTTCCGTCAAACTCATGGCGATCCCTCTTACTCTCGCGGTCCTGGGTGTAGCTTTCTGCAACCACTATATCTTGGGGTTAAAGTTGAAGCAGAAGCTAGGGCTAGTTTTCAAGATGATTCGCGAGACCCTGCCAGCCGTGAAATTTCGTGGTTTGGTAACAGGTCATTTACAGAATCCCTGAGCGCGCTAGGGGAGTCCCCCGAACGCTATGATCAAACCCAAATGGGAAGAGTGATGAAACGAGTTTTTTTCCTGACTGCTGCCGCCACGATCGCCCTCGCCGCCTGTGGCAATGATGCAGGCAGTGACACCGAGACCACTGCAGAAGCTCAGCCGAGCCTCCTGTCCGCTGGCTCCATGGACAGCCTGACGGTACCGAGCGTCTTTGAAACCACAAGCTTCCCAGCGGTTACGGGCACAGCCTTCATCGACGCCTTCGCTGGTGAGCCGAACACCGAACGCCAAACCAATGGATCGGTCATCCAGACCCTCGCTGAAGGCAATGGCCGCTCGCCGAGCGCCACGGACTTGGCGAAGATCAACTTTGTCGCACGGGTTGCCGGCGAGACGACGCCGTTTGGCTCGAGCTACGAAGACGGTGCTCCGGTGGTGTTCGGCATGCAGCAAGCACTGGTCGGCTGGACCGACACCCTGAAGACCATGAAGGAAGGCGGCATGGTCCGCGTCGCGTTGCCGCCGGAACTCGCCTTTGGCTCCATGGGCATGGATGGCACAGTAGCCCCGAACGCGGTCACCGTCTATGACATTGAATTGATTAAGGTCTACGGCAGCGACAATGACGCTGAACTGGCTCAGCTGGCGAGCGAAATGAAGGCCAACATGAATACCTTCTCGCTGCGTGCCCAAGAGCAGCAGGCCCTGGCCCAACAGCAGTTCTCAGGCTTGGCGGCGGCGAACGCTGCTCGATCTCAATTGTTCGTGAACGAGCAAGGTGAGCGTGAGGCGACAATCACCACGGCGACCGGTCTGGTCTATGAAGTGGTTTCCGATGCTGGAACAGGCCCGAATCCGAAGATTGGCGACACGATCTCGGTGCACTATCGCGGCACGCTGCCGGGCGGCGAGGTCTTCGACAGCTCATACCAGCGTGGCCAACCGGCTCAATTCGAGCTGGGCCGCGTCATCGCAGGTTGGAACGAAGCCCTGCAGCTGATGAATGCAGGCGATGTGTTCCGTCTCTATATCCCGTCGAACCTCGCCTATGGCCCACGCGGCACGCCGGACGGCTCGATCGGCCCCAACCAAGCGCTGGTCTTTGACGTTGAGCTGCTGAGCGTGCAGCCTGCGGCGACCCCAGAAGAGGAATAAGCCTTGCGTCGGTTCATCACGGGCAGCGTTGCCCTTCTCGTTTTGGCAGCTTGCGGCGGCCAACCCGCCGAACCCAAAGCCGTGCGTGAGCCGACACCCGACGAGGTGGCGAAGGCCGAAGCCTTCCTCGCCGAGAACAACACCCCCCTGCCCGAAGCTTGGCGTTTCGAGCAGGTGAACTTTACCGATGGTGGCGAGCTGCGCATCGGCCTGGCGCCGAAACCCGCGCCGCGCGGCACCATCATCTTTGTGCCCGGTTACACGTCGAGCCCTGAACTCGCGTCCGACTTCCTCGCTCGCTGGGACGAGATGGGCTTTGAGGTGGGTAGCCTCGACCTGCCCGGGCAAGGCGGGTCAGTCCGCCGGGATGACGACCGGCAGAAGACCTATACCGGCGACTTTGAACTCTACGGCCGTGCCGTCACGCAAGCGGCCGCTTACGTCGAGACCGTCCGGCAGTCCGAAGGTCCCCTGATCATTGCTGGCGACAGCTTTGGTGGGCACTCCATCCTGCGCGCAGCTGCCGATAGCGGTATTCCCGAAGCCGACGGCTTGTTCGTGATGGTGCCCGCAGTGCAGCCAGTGCTCGGCGCCCCTCGTTGGATCGTGAAGTGGGCCGTGGGCGGCGCGGTGAAGGCGGGCCGAGGCTCAGACTATATGGACGGCCAAGGTCCGTGGTCTGCGGATGACTTTGCCAATTACGACTACACACGCTGCGGCGACCGTCCGGATCGCAACTTCAAAAACGCGGCCCTTTATATCACCAAACCGTTGCTGCGCGTGGGTGGCGTCAGCAATGAATGGGGCCTGGGCATGGTGCTGTCCGGCGAGAACATGATGGGCAACAAAGCGCTGGCCGCCTTTGACCGCCCCGTGGGCATGGTGATCGCCGGCCAAGACGTGATCGTTGAGAACAAAGCTGCCGATAAGCTGTGCACGAAGAAAATGGATTCTTGCGAGGTCACCTTCATCGAAGAGGCCACACACTGTCTCTATATTGAGGACCAGCCGACCCAGGATAAGGTGCACGCTGCCCTCAACAAGTTCATGATGCGTCTCGACGCCGAATAGCCTACCCGCCGTGTTGCTCGATGAGGGGCTCACGGCCCCATCTCTCACCACGCAACAAAGGCCACTGCCATGTCTCGCCGCCAACAACTCGAACAAGCGCTGAAAGAGCGCATCCTCGTGCTGGACGGACCGGCGGGTACGATGATCCAGCAGCACAAGCTGTCTGAGGCGGACTTTCGCGGTGAGCGGTTCGCCGATTGGAAGCTCGACGTTCAAGGCAACAATGACCTTTTGAACCTCACCCGGCCTGACGTGATCCAGCAAATGCACGAAGCCTATATTGAGGCGGGTGCGGATATTCTCGAGACGAACACGTTCAGCTCAACGACCATTGCTCAGGCTGACTATGCGATGGAAAGCCTCGCGCACGAGCTGAACTTCGAGGGCGCGCGGCTGGCACGACAAGTCGCCGACGCTGCAGAAGCCAAGGACGGCAAGGTGCGGTTCGTAGCGGGCGCCATCGGACCGACCAACCGAACAGCATCGATTAGTCCGGACGTGAATGATCCGGGTGCGCGGAATGTGTCCTTCGAAGAACTGGCCGCCGATTACAAACAGGCTGCGGCCGGTTTGATCGATGGCGGTTCGGACATGCTGTTGATCGAAACGATTTTCGACACCCTGAACGCGAAGGCAGCGCTTTACGGTATCGGTGAGCTGTTCGATGAACGCGGCGAGACTTGGCCGATTGTCGTTTCCGTGACGATCACGGACCAATCAGGCAGAACCCTCAGTGGGCAGACGGCAACGGCGTTCTATCACTCGATCCGCCACGCCAAGCCCCTGTCCGTGGGGCTCAATTGCGCCCTCGGTCCTGACTTGATGCGGCCCTATCTCGAAGAGCTTTCTAACATCGTGGAGAGCTATGTCATCGTCTATCCCAACGCGGGCCTACCCAACGCGTTTGGTGAGTATGACGAGACGCCGGAGAGCATGACCAAGCACATCCTCGAATGGGCTAAAAGCGGTATGCTGAATATTGTCGGTGGATGCTGTGGCAGCACCCCGGAACATATCCGCGCCTTTGCCAAAGCGGTCGAGGGCCTTACGCCGCGCCAACCTGTGGAACCGGACGGCGCGATGAAACTATCCGGCCTCGAACCGTTTGTTATGGCGAGTTGATTCACAGACTCGCATTGCGGTGATGTGATGTGTTGTGGGGCCGTCGGTTGTTTGCAAGGCTATTCAAATGAAGCCTGATCAAAGCCAGTCTGACCGCCCGGAAGTTGATGACCTCTTCGGAGACATTTTCGGGCTCAACGCTAGGGCGCTGAAGACCCTCTACAAACTTGTTCTGCATCCTCGTACCGTGTTTGCTGCAGCGAGGGTGAAGAACTGGGACGGCCGACGTTTCACACCGTCAGTACGCTTGGCGTTGTCCATTTTCACGCTTCAGGCCTTGTTCAGTTTTTTCATCTCTGGCGAGGATTCATCCCTCTACACTGGGTTTATGGAAGGTTGGACGCAGGCTGAAGAATCCACTTTCAATAGTCTTGAGGAGCGAGAGGCTGCTGGACGTTCTATCCTGGCGCAGTTCAGCGCTAGCTTGCCTTTCACCATGCTCTTGAGCCATGCCTTCATGGCTGTCCTGGTCCGAGTATGGGGTGCGGGGACGAACCTGACTGAACGCGTTCGCCTTTATATGCTCGCCATTGCACCTGGCCTTTCCTTGGCGCTCATCGCAATCATCTGTGCACCGATATTGCCTGATTATCCACAAATGTTGAGCGCGGCAATGCTGCTAGCGGTCGCAGCGCTTGACTTCAGCACGGCCTGGCGTGGCGGTGTCGTTGCAGGTGGTCGGCTTCGTCGGGTTCTCAAAGGTGCCGTGCTGGCCCTTTGTTCTTGGCTGGCGTCGTCAATAGGGCTGGTGCTGTCGTTCGCCGTTGCCACGCTGACATTTTTGATTTCCGGCGCTTGAGCTAGTCCACCTCTTGAGAGGCGCGTACGGAGCTTAAGATCATGCCCATGGGTAAGAATGGAAGCAGCGCGTACTGAATGCGCCGGGTGAATGGCACGCCAGCTATGATCCGCCGCTTACCTTGAAGCATAGCGTTGTAGCCAGCTTTGGCGACGCTTGAGGCTGAGGCTGTGCTTTGAAAAAGGGACGACTTGTCCATGCCGGAGGTGCTGGCGAACCCCGACTCCGTGGCGCCAGGGAGCAGCGCCGTAACGGTCACCCCGGTGCCTTTCAATTCCTCCGTGAGCGCATAGCTAAACGAGGTGACAAAAGCCTTGGTGGCGAAATAGACCGCCTGCAGAGGGCCAGGCACCTCACCGGCTGTCGAAGAGACATTGAGCACCTTACCGGCGCCTCGCGCGATCATATCAGGCAGAAACAGACGGGTGAGCTCAGTCAGTGCTACGACGTTCACCTGGATCATCTGACGGTCCGCTGCCCAGTCCCGCCCATGAAAGAGGCCCTGACCGCCGAAGCCGGCATTGTTGATCAGGATGTCCACGGTGAAGCCGTGAGCGGCGATGCTGTCGTAAATCCGTTGAGCCGAGGCCTCATCGGAGAGATCCTCGGCGATGACATGGACGGTCGACTTACCCTTGGCCTCAACCTCAGCCTTCAGCGCGTCGAGTTGCTCCTTACGCCGAGCAACGGCGATAAGATCGCCGCCGCGCTTTGCATGGAGGCGAGCGAACTCGAGACCGATGCCGCTCGATGCGCCTGTGACCAATGCTGTGCTGCCCATGTCTTACTCTCCGACTTGTTACGCGCTGTTCAGTGTCTTGAGCTTCTCTTCCCATGCAATGGCCGACTTGGCCATCTCTTCGAGGCTGTCGTGCTGCGGTTGCCAGCTCGGCAGGGTCTCTTTGATCCGCGTGTTGTCAGAGACGAGGATCGGCGCATCACCCGCACGACGCTCCGCAGGCCGAGCATCGATGGTTGAGCCGAAGACCGTCTCGGCCGCCGCGATCACTTCCTTCACTGTGGCGCCTCGGCCATAGCCGCAGTTCATGGTGATCTGGCCGCCCGCGCTCATCACGTGCTTCAGCGTCTCAACGTGCGCCGCGGCCAGGTCGCTGACGTGGATGTAGTCACGGATGCAAGTGCCATCGCTGGTTGCGTAATCGGTGCCGTAGATATCCATGTGCGAGCGCTTGCCCGTTGCCACCTGGCTCGCGATCTTGAGCAGGTGCGTGGCGTTGGGCGTCGACTGACCGACGCGGCCCTGCGGATCCGCGCCCGCGACGTTGAAGTAGCGCAAGATACCGGCCTGAAGACCGTGGGCGATGCCAACGTCGCGGATCATGGCCTCGGTCATCAGCTTGGACTGGCCGTAGGGCGACAGGGGCAGCTTCAGCGCATCTTCCTCAAGCGGCGCCCCGTCCTCTCGCGGCGCGTAGACCGCTGCGGTGGAGCTGAAGAGGATCGTCGGGATCTCAGCCTCCACCATCTCAGCCAACAGGCCGAGAGAGGTGGCGGTGTTCTCTTGATAGTACTTGATCGGGTTCTCGACCGACTCGGGAACCACGATGCGGCCAGCGAAATGCAGCACGGCTTTGATGGAGCCATCGGAGAAGAGTTTTTTCAGGAGTGACCGATCGGCCACATCGCCCCGCACCAACTCTGCTTGTGGCGACACGGCATGCTCGACACCGGTCGAAAAGTCATCGAGGACGACGATATCGAGTCCGTCGTCTAAACACGCATAAGATGTGTGGCTGCCAATGTATCCGGCGCCTCCAGTGATTAGGACCTTTTCGCTCACAACCTACCCTCGAGTTTAGCTGACCTAAGATGTCGCTTGTGTCACTGCGAGATTTGGTTCAACCTTTTCGTGGTTAACGGGCGAATCACTGGGTGATTCGGGCAGTCGGGAAGGAGCGGCGTCATGGCTACGCTCGCTACACATCAGAACGTCGCTAATGACGGTCGCCGGGTACGGCTGACCAAGAACGATCGGCTCGTGCTTTCGGCCTTGGAAGACGCAGGCGGGCCGCTGAAGGCCTATGATCTTCTGGAGCGGCTGAAGGCCCAAGGCATCGGTGCCCCGATGACGGTCTATCGTGCCCTCGACCGCTTGCAAAAACAGGGCCTCGTTCACAAGCTCGACGGCCTTGGCGCGTTCATGGTGTGCAAGCACGGCGAACCGCACGACATCGAGGTGTTCCTTGTGGCACGAGACAACGAGTATGCCGAAGAGGTCTACGAGGTTGATGCCGCTATCAAACAGATGATCAAGGACGTGGCCGACAAGCACAATTTCGACGCGGATCTCATTCGCATCGAAATCCGCGGCCAGCGTCGCGAAGGCTCCAGCGACGCATCTTAACGGCCGACTTTCCTCGAGCCAGCTTTATCGTGCGCCAGCCTCCAGAAATTCCTTGATCCAAACCGCCATCGCTGCGCGGTCACTGGCAAGCTTAAGCGTGGCCTGACCCAAGTCTCGGCGCTCGGCCGGAATACGATCGGCTCGTACGGTCATCAGCGCGCTGGCGAAGTCGTGGTCGTATTCGGGATGCATTTGGAACGTGAGGACCGGCAGCGTCTCATGCAACAGCGCCCCGAACGGCGTGAAAGCTGAGCCAGCGATACGCCTGAAGCCATCGGGTAGCGATTGGACCTGATCCTGGTGTGAAACCACGCACGAGAAACGCCCTGCGTCGCTCTGCCACGGCACCTCACCCACAAGGCTGTAGGTGTGGACCCCGACGCCCCAGCCTTTCTCCGATTTGCCGACCTTAGCGCCATAAGCCCGCGCGATGAGCTGGTGCCCGAAGCAGATGCCGACCACCGGAGCGCCAGCCGAGGCGTATCGGCGGACAGCCTCTTCGAGTGGCGAGATGAAGGCATGGTCCTCGTAGACACCCTTGGGCGATCCCGTGACCAGGAGACCCTCGCCAGGCTCAGGCTCCCCCAGCATATCGCCCGCCTCGAGGTCCACGGTACGGTAGTCGAACGCCGCGCCGGCCTTCGCCAACATGGCCTCGAACATCTCAGGATAGCTGGGCCAGTCGTCGCGAACCTGCTCAGGAGCGACACCCGTTTTCGCGATGGTGAGTTTCATACCTTGCGCCTTTCGCCAGGTTTCGGCTCATTGCGGGAAACGGAGGAAACCACAATGACCGATCAGGTAGTGCTCGAACGCGACGGCGCCATTCTTCACGCTCGCCTCAACCGGCCATCGAAGAAAAACGCGATGACCGACGCGATGTATGGCGGCCTCGCCGACGCATTCCAACAGGCCGAAGACGACGAGGATATCCGCGCGCTGATCCTCTCTGGTGAGGGCGACAGCTTTACGTCCGGCAACGACTTATCGTCGTTCGCGTCACTGTTTGGGATGGAGCAAGATAAGTCGAAGGAACCACCTGTGCTCCGGCTTATCGAGGCGGCGATCCGGTCGACCGTTCCGGTCATTGCCGCGGTTGAGGGATGGTGTGTCGGCATCGGCGCCACGATGATGCTGCATACGGACTTTATCTACGCGGGCGAAGACGCAAAGTTCCACATGCCTTTCACGCAGCTCGGCGCGGTACCCGAGGCGGGAGCCTCGCATCTCCTCACGCGCCGCTTTGGTCGTCAGCGTGCGGCACGGATGCTCATCGGCTCCGAAGTGATTTCAGCGACCACCGCTGCAGATTGGGGCATGGTCACCGAAGTGGTGGAGAACAACCAGGCCTACGCCCACGCGCATGCTTGTGCGGAACGCATTGCCAGCCTTCCGCCTCAAGCTGTGGCGGAGACCAAGGCGCTGATGCGTGAGGATATGGACGCGCTGCTGCCACACACGCGCCACGAGCTTGAGCAATTCGCACTGCGCCTGCAGTCAGCTGAGATGCAGCAGGTGATCGCTGCACGGATGAAGAAGTAGCTAGCGTTCGCCGGGGAAGCCGGGCCGTTTCACGAAACGGCCTGAGAATTCCCCGGTATGCTCGCCATCCTTCAGGACCTGAACACCGTTCACCACCACATGATCAACGCCCACGGCATATTGGTGAGGCTCTTGGAACGTGGCGAGGTCAGCAATTTCGGCGGGATCAAAGACGACGATATCGGCGTAGCAGCCTTCGGCTAGGCACCCACGTTCTTTGAGGCGCAGGGTTTCGGCAGGGAGGCTCGTCAGCTTACGGATCGCATCGGGCAACTCAATGACCTGCTCCTCACGCACCCACTTGCCCAAAAGCCGAGCAAAATTACCGTAGGATCGGGGGTGGTAGTTGCGTATGGTGAAGGGTTCTTCAGGGGCCATAGCGCTGCCATCACTGCCGAACATCATGTGCGGCCAAGCGATGTTGGTGCGAAGATTTTCTTCTGACATCAATGTGTAAGCGGCATCGACGATGCTGTCATCCTCGATGACCAAATCGACAATGGTGTCCTCGGGGCTGGTGCCGCGCTCGCGCGCCACCTCACCGAGCGTCTTGCCGATGAGCGGCCGCAGGGCCGGGTTGTTGAAGCCAAGCAGGAGGACATTGTCGGGCGTGCCTGCTGCCAAGTAGAGGTTTTCGTAGCCAGCATCGGGATCGCGGATTTCAGCAACGATGCGCTTACGGAGTGCTGGGTCTTTCAGTCGGGCGACCCAGGCGTCATGCCCGCCTTCTTGCGACCAGGGTGGGAAGGCCGCGTCGAGACCTGTTGCCCCCGCCGTGTACGTATAAACGTCGGCGGTGACATCAAGACCTTCCGCCCGCGCCTCCTCCAGCATCCGCAGACCATCGCCGTGCTTGGGCCAGTTTTTCTCGCCCGCCGGCTTGAAGTGATAGATGTGGCTCCAGGCGCCTGAGTCGCGGGTGATGGCGAGGGTTTCTTGAATCCCTTCTAAGAACCGATCGCCCTCGGATCGCATATGGATGGTGAAGCCGCCATCATATTCTGCGGCGGCGGTCGCGAGGGCTGTGAGTTCTTCGGTGCTGGCGAACGTAGCCGGTGGATAGATCAGTGCACTGCCGACACCCAGAGCACCCTCTTCCATGGCTTGACGAACAAGGGCCTGCATGGAGGCTAGCGTCTCATCCGTGGCAGGAATATTGTCGTAGCCAATCTCGTGGATGCGGAGGGTCTTGGCGCCGACGAAACTCGCGACGTTGACGGAAACGCCCTTGTCTTCAAGGTATTGTAGGTACTCGCCGAGGGTGGTCCACGGAACGTCGTACTTGATATCGGATTGAGAGGCGATCATCTCCTCCCGCATCGCAGGCGTCAGCGGGCCCATGGAGCGGCCCTCGCCCATCACCTCAAGGGTGACGCCTTGTTTCAGCGCGCCCATGCCGCGGCCATCTTGGATGAGGCTTTCGATAGACCAGGAGAGGACGTTGATGAAGCCTGGGGCGACAGCTCGGCCTTGTGCATCGATGACGGTAGCGGCGCTGGCGGCGGAGAGATCACCCACCATGGCCACGCGATCATCAATGACGCCAATGTCAGCCGCCACAGCTTCGCCACCCCTGCCATCGTAGATCATCCCGCCCCGGACGATCAGATCATAGGTGGGCGCATCGCTCTGTGACGTGTCAGAGCCGCACGCCACGAGGAAGATCGTGGCGCCGAGTGCCGTGATCAGGAGCTGTCGCATCAGCTTACTGCAGCTTGAAGGTGGCGCTTACAGACATGGTGACGGTCTGCTCGCCCGCTTGGAGGGCGGGGCCTGCCATGTCAGCCTCCCGCGCCATGGAGCGCGCTTGCATCATCTGTGGTGCGCGCGATCCGCCGCGTTCGGATAGAGTCATGACCGGCCCGAGCTGCGCGCCAGCGGCTTCGGCCATAGCCTTGGCCTTCGTCATCGCGTCTTTCACCGCAGCGACGCGTGCCTCGTCTTGCAGCGCCTTGCTGTCATCGATGGTCATGCGGAAGCTGTTGAGCCCATTGGCACCGGCTTGCACAGCAGCGTCGATGACCGGGCCAGCATTGTCGATGTCGCGTAGACGGACGGTGAGGCTTTGATAGGCCTCGTAAGCGACGATCCGTGTGCGGTCTTGGCGACCACGGTCGTTCTGGGCATAGATCGGGTTCATGCCGATCTGATCGGTCTGAAGGTCTCGGTCCTCGACGCCTTGAGCTTTCAACGCATCGATGACGCCGTTCATCTTCTCGCTGGCGTCGCTGAAGGCATCGGCCGAGGTCACGGCGCGCGTGCTGACACTGAAGTCGAGCATGGCGATGTCCGGCACGGCCGTGACCGTCGCTTCGCCCGTTACGGAGACGATGCGCGGATCCGGTTTTGCCTGCAGGATGGTGTCATCCGTGCACGCAGCGAGGACGGTTAGGGCGGAGGCGGCAACGAGGAGGCTTCTCATGCCTCCTGGTCTAGACCTTGATCCATCTGCTCGCCAGCGGCCTGTGCACATTTCCCCACCGGGACGGCAGGAACACCTGCGACGGTGCAGAACGATTGGACGGGCTGAAGCACCACCGAGCCCGAAGCGATCTTGGCGCCGTCACCCACCTCGATATTGCCGAGAATGTGCGCGCCTGCGCCCACCAGGACACCGTTGCCCAGCTTTGGATGACGCTCGTGCTTCTCTTTGCCTGTACCGCCGAGGGTGACAGAATGGAGGATGGAGCAATTGTCACCAACCACGGCGGTCTCACCGATCACTATGCCTGTGGCGTGGTCGAAGAAGAGGCCTTGGCCCAGGCGCGCATTGGGGTGGATGTCGAGCTGGAACAGCTCCGACATGCGCGACTGGAGGTAGAGGGCGAGCGCTTCGCGGCCCTCTTTCCAGAGCCAGTGACCAATCCGGTGCGACTGGATCGCTTGGAAGCCTTTGAAATGCAGGAAAGGCTGAGCGGTGGTCTTGGTGGCCGGATCGCGGTCCACATAGGCCTGAATGTCAGCCAGGGCGGCGGTGACGATGCCTGGCTGCGCCGCATAGGCGTCCTCGGCTACTTCACGCCAAAGCATGGCGTTCATTTCATTGTCGGACAGCTTTTGCGCCAGGCGGTAGCTGAGCGCCGATTTGAAATCGCGGTGATTGAGGATCGTCGCGGACAGGAAACTCGCTAATATAGGCTCAGAAGCCGCGTCGGTAGCCGCTTCCACGCGCATGCGCGACCAGACGCTGTCCACGGTGGCGAGATTAGGGGCCTCGCGAAGGTTCGATGTGGCCATGGTCGTCTCCCTGCCTAACGAAGCTGGCACTGATCCAAGATGATGTCGGATGGCACCTTCGGCAACCGTCCCGCAAGTGCTTTTGTGACCGCGGTGAGCACAAGCAGTTGCGTGAGGGCGTCGTCGACACGTCCTGCGTGGATATCCTGTAAAAGCTCGCCGAAAGTTACACGCTTATAGGTGAAGACTTCATCGGGCTCGGGCGCCGCCTCACCTTGGGTGAGGTCCCACGCTAGAAAGAGGTGAGCGCGTTCGTCGGTCACCGAGTTGGAGAGGTCCGCCTGGCCGTACTCCACCCAATTCGCGGCGGTGCAGCCGGTTTCTTCTTTCAGCTCGCGCTGGGCCGACGCCAAGGGCGGCTGATCCTTAGGTCCACCGCCTTCGGGCAGCTCCCACGTCTCGCGGCCTAGGGGGAAGCGGAACTGGCCCACCATCGGCACGGTTCCATCGGCGAAAAGGGGCAAAACGCCGATGGCGAGGTTGGCGAAACCGACCACGCCATAGACGCCGGGCTTGCCATCGGGCCGCGTGACGTCGTGGTGGCGGATCTTCACCCAGGGGTTCTCGTAGCGGGTCTCGACCTGGTTGATCACCCAGGGGCCGTGTTTGCCGGTGGTCATGATGGCTGTCGGCCCTCTGTCGCTGCCTCGCGCTCGAGGCTTTTGAGGAAGGCGTTGGTGTCTCGCAAGCTGCGCAGCACCACCACGCGCTTTTCAGGCGACGCCGTGGCGAGGAGGACTTGGATTTTGGCGCGCGCTGAGTTCCGTGTGCCCCATATCCAGCTATAGAATTCGAGGCTAAAACGTTCCGGGCAGCCCGCTGGTAGATCGGGCCGCGCACGGCCATGGTAACGGAGGGTCCGCCAGGTGACGCGAAGGTATCGGCGAAGCAGGGAAATATCGAGCCAGATGATCGTATCGGCTCGCGCCAACCGTTCTGGCCAGGTGGCTGAATGACCGCCTTCGAAGATCCAGGACTCGCGGGTATGCACTTCGTGACAGAGCGCGGCCTTTTCGGCTTTCGTGCGCTCGATCCAACCATCTTTCCAGTGGATCTGGTCGATGTGCACCACGGGTAAGCCTGTGCACTCGCCCATCAGCCTTGCTAGGGTCGACTTGCCGGAGCCAGGCTGGCCTATGATCATGACACGTTGCATCAGGGCACTCTTTGTTCGGGCGGCCGAACGATTTAGACGGCGAGCGCGACAAGTCCACGCCATTCACCTGCAAGACGGCACCTGCTAACGCGCCGCATCGGATCGGGAGAACGAGATGAGCAAGCTTTGGGTCGTGGTGGTGGGCGGATATCCTCCCGGTGCTCACGTGGAAGTTCACGACACGCGGTTTGCCATTGGCGATAGTCTCGCCGAGGTGTTCTCGACACTGAAGGAAGAATGGTGGGGCGGCCCTGAGAGCCGGTTCCACTTCGACGCTTGGGGCGTGCTCGATTGGACCGATGGCCACGACGTGGTGATCAGCGAGGAGGCCCCAGAGGGTGCCGCCTCCGACATGCAGCTCTGGTTCGTCAATCTGGGCGGCTATCGCGATGGTGTCTTTGCCGAGCTGCACAAAGACGTCTTCGTAGTGGCCCCCAACAAGAGCGAAGCCAAGGTGCGGGCGTTGGCCATGACCGACAGTGAGGGCTGGACCTCACCCCACCGCGACGCCCTCATGACCGTCGAAGCCACGGTGGAAGTGTCGAACAAGCTGCCCGGCATTCACCTTGTGCCGAACACGGAGGAAAGACCGTTTACGTTCGAGGCGAAGTATTTGCCGAAGGTTTAGCCAGCCACCTTCTCAACAGGGATGGGTACTTGGCAGAGGTTTGCGTGGTTCGGGCGGTAGTAGAAGAACGGGTCGGGTCTCGCGCCGCGGGCTCGGACCATTTCTTCGAATGAGGCTGACTGATCATCAAGGATGCGCCAGGTAGGGCGCTCATTCTCCGGAAGGTCAGAGACAATGCTCATGCCCTTCAGCATCAGGCGGTCGGGAAAATCGTCCGTCGCAGGATCACTGTCGATAACGCCGCGGGGCGCGGCTTGCGCCAGCTCCATGCCATCAATCACTCGGCCGAGAACGGTTAAGTTGCGGTCGAGGTAGCGTTGCGGCTGGAGCGTGATGTAGAACTCCGTGGACGCGCTATCCTTCGGGTTGTTGCGGCCATAGGCGAAGGCGCCCGTGCAGTGGGCCAGCCAGGCCGTGCCCGTCTTCGCGTCGCGGGCCGCGGGCATGCTCTCGAGATACCCCACCGATGCGGCGTATCCATCGGCATAGGGAAATTCGGCAAACGTTGCCGACTTTGGCAAGCGCTCTTCGAACTCAGCCTTGAGGGTTTCCTTAGCCGAGCCTTTATCGACGTCGCCTGTGTGGTCACCCCCTTGGGCCACGAAGCTCTCGATGACGCGATA